>NZ_JANUEZ010000005.1:0-373883 GCF_024807925.1 Bacillus sp. JUb11
AGAAAAAACACCTCCATGTTTTATTTCGGATCACAACGATCCGTTTTCAAACTTGAAGGTGTTTTTTATTTGTCTCATCTTATGGGGTCAGTCCCAATGCCAGCAGTTTTTTCTTGCGTACGTGATGAACTGATCACTTTTTTTGATCAACTGTATAGACAATCTTTCGTTCTTTGGGCATGTTGTCGCGCTGTTTTTTAAATCCATCGATCTTCACTGTCATGACCTCTCCACTCCGCTGCACCGCATCAACTTTTGCCTGGAGCGTTTCTACTTGTTCGTTTAGTTTCTTCAAAATCGGTCCTATTTCTTCGGTTGTTTGCAAAATAGGGTCTTGTGAGATCGGCTCGGCATTTGTTTGGGCTGACTGGTCGATATCAGCAAAATGAGAAGCGATCCATTCCTCGCTTTCGGCTAACTGTTTTTGGTAGCTCGTGAGTGTTTCATAAAAAATGGCTTCTTTTGCTTTTTCGATTTGCAGTAATTTTTCTTGTGTTTCATAAAAACGCTCCTGTAGATGCCGCACGCCTTCTTGTAATAAATGAAGCTCTGCGTTTTTATCGCCTAGAGTTTGTTGCAGTTTTTCAATCACAGCGGATAAAGTATTTCCTTTTTTCTCCTCTTTTGCAAGCTGTTTATCTTGGTCTAGTAATCGCTCCTGTAGTTGCTGAGACATTTCCTTATATTTTACAACCTTCAAATGCAATCGGTGCTTTTCCTCTGTTTCTTTTCGTCTATGATAGGTTTCCTTTTGCAGCATTTCATGAAGAAGGACGATTTTATGTAATAATTCCGATTTGCTATAAGAGAGATCCTGTATTTTAGATGATGCTTCGTCCTGGTCAATGGTCATTTCATCCAATTGTTGTTTTAATTGAGTGAAATCCTTTTTCATCTCATGATATTCTTGAGATAGCTTCTTGTTTTTAGCATACGTATACGTGGACTGTAAATCTGAAATCATCTGTTGATATTTGGCCGTTTCAGCTTTTAAAAATAGATTTTCTTGAGACAGATCATGGAATAGGGGAGAAGCATGGCGCCGGTTCATAGGTAGACCCTCCTTATTCATGTTATCAATAAAGTATGCGAAATGAGTGCGATTAGAACAACCATATCAAAGGGGATGAGATGATGAGAATAGTGAATGTGATACTAGCCGGAGGTGCTTCTAGGCGTTTTGGAGAGCCAAAGGCAAGTCATGTCTATCAGGGGAAACCACTATATGAACATGTGAAAGAGCAACTTTTGAAAGGGGAAACCATCATCATCAGTCACCCGAAGCTTCTGCCTTTTTTCAAAGCGAGAGGGGAACAAGCTGTTTGGTTAGATGATGAACAGGTGCGTGGGTATGGCCCGCTTGCAGGCATATATACCGCTATGCAAAAGCAAGAAGCAGAGTGGTATTTAGTGACGGCATGTGATATGCCATTCATACGAAAAGAGACAGCCGTCGCTTTATCTTCTTATTGCCATGAGCATGTAGATGCTGTGGTCCCGATGGTGCAGGAAAGATTACAGCCGTTATTTGCGCTTTATCACCGCCGCAGTCTTCCGTTTATTTCTGCGTGCTTAAAAGAGAATCAATTAGCTATCAAAGACTTATTACAAAAACTTCACGTCCAGGTTGTTCCAGCCGACGAACTGAACGTGGCACCAAATGAATTTCACAATATCAATAAAAGAAGCGATTTACCTGAAAACGGTATGATATGATACATAAAAACGAGGAGGAGAGAACAATATTGAACGAGCGATATTCAAGGCAAATCTTGTTCACTCCGGTAGGGGAAAAAGGGCAGTCTGCGCTTGCCGAAAGCCATGTCCTTATTGTTGGAGCTGGTGCACTTGGAACAGCGTCTGCTGAAGGGCTTGTCCGTTCAGGAATTGGTACTTTGACGATTGTAGATCGTGATTATGTCGAATTCTCAAATTTACAGCGGCAGCAGCTGTACACTGAATACGATGCAAAGATGCATGTGCCAAAAGCGGCAGCAGCTAAAAAACGTCTCCAAGAGATCAACCATGAAGTGACCATTCACGCTCTTATTGAAGATGCAGGAGTAGAGCTGTTAAGACCTTTATTCCGAAAAGCAAATATCGTCATTGATGCGACTGATAATTTTGAGACAAGAATGGTGATGAATGACTTATCTTTAGAAACAAATACGCCTTGGATTTACGGTGCCTGTGTGAGCAGTCAGGGAATGTATATGACCATTTTGCCGGGCAAAACACCTTGCTTATCCTGTGTGTTTACCTCAATGCCTGTTGGGGGTTTGACATGTGATACAGCTGGTATTATTTCTCCTGCTGTCCAAATGGTGTCGGCTTATCAGCAAACAGAGGCATTAAAATATTTAACAGGGCATGAAGAGCAAATGGAGCGAAAGTTTGTCACGTTTGATTTGTGGCAGTCGTCTTCGTTTAAAATGGATGTATCTCGTACGAAGCAGGAGAGCTGTCCTTCTTGCGGCACAAATAGAACGTATCCATATTTACAGGAACAGCGCAAAAAAACAGCGGTTCTTTGCGGACGTGACACCGTTCAAATCATATCGAAGGATTTAGAAAACCTTTCATTTCAGCATGTAAAAGAGCGTCTGTCCTCTATTTGTGAGGTGGAAGTGAACGATTTTTTAATTCATATACGCTATGAAAGACACCGTATCGTTTGTTTTAAAGGAGGACGTGTATTAATCCATGGGACAAATGATGAAAAAGTAGCCAATTCATTACTAGCAAGACTGCTAGGCATATAGGAGTGAGAAGTGATGGAAAGACGACAGCCAATTCCAGTAGAAGAGGCAGTAAAGAAAGTCCACCAATTTCAAAAACATGGACAAGTCGAATGGGTTCCTTTAAAGAATAGCCTTGGAAGATATATTGCAGAAGATATTTTAGCAGACCACGATGTTCCTGCCTTTGATCGTTCTCCGTATGATGGTTTTGCACTTCGAGCAGAAGATACAAAGGATGCATCGAGCGAGCATCCGGTTGAATTTGAGGTCATTGATCATATAGGGGCAGGTATTGTTTCTGCAAAAACGATCGGCCCTTTTCAAGCGATTCGCATCATGACAGGAGCGAAGATTCCAAAAGGAGCAAATGTTGTGATCATGCTCGAATTGACGAAAACGTTTAAAAAAGACGGCAAATCAATGATGTCACTTAAAAGACCTCTGAAAAAGGGAGACAATATTTCTCGGCAAGGAGAAGAGACCCTCAAAGGGAAAGTCATGATCAAAAAAGGCTCAAAAGTTACCCCAGGCGTGACGGCGATATTGGCAACGTTCGGGTATGCGGTTGTGCCGGTCGTCAAAAAACCGGTCATCGGTATCATCTCAACAGGCACCGAGCTCCTACAAGTAAGTGATGCCATGGTGGACGGTAAAATTAGAAATAGTAACCTGAGTATGGTGTACGCCCAGGTTCTTGAAGCTGGAGGAGAACCGCTTGATTTAGGCGGTGTATCCGATGATTTTGATCAAAGCTATGAAGCCGTAAAAGCAGCCTTAAGCAAAGTTGATATGCTCATCACAACAGGTGGTGTATCGGTAGGTGATTTTGACTTTTTACCTGCTATTTATGAAAAACTAGGTGCAGATGTGTTGTTTAATAAAGTCGCCATGAGACCTGGAAGTGTGACGACCGTTGCTGCGTTGCCAAATGGTCAATTGCTTTATGGGCTGTCAGGAAATCCAGCTGCCTGTTTTGTTGGCTTTGAACTATTTGTCAAACCGATCATTTATAAATGGTGTTTGAAAGAAAATCCATTTCCCGTTTTTACTGAGGCGAAGCTGACACATGATTTTCCAAAAGCCAATCCGTTCACACGATTTGTTAGAGCATCACTTGATTTCGCTGGCAGCCAGCTGAGTGTGACGCCAACAGGTCTTGATAAATCTAGTGCGGTGACATCGATTGCTCATGCTGATTGTTTCATTGTTTTGCCCGGAGGAACAAGAGGGTTTAGTGCAGGTGACCAGGTCAGCGTTCTGCTATTTCACCACGAAGGCGGTGCTCCATGTTGGATGACAAATTAAACATTCTACAAGTCGTGGGCTATCAAAATAGTGGTAAAACGACGCTGATCGAAAAATTATGTCAGCTGGCGGATGAAGAAGAAATGAAGCTAGGCTGCTTCAAACATCACGGACATGGTGGAAAGCCAGACCGTCTGTTCAAACAAAAAGATACGGATCGATATGTTCAAGCGGGGGCATTTGCCGCAGGTGTGGAGGGAGAAGGTGAATGTCACTTTTTCATAGGGCATATGACATTCGCACAACTACTCAATATGTGTCAGTATCTTCCTTTAGATGCCGTCTTGATCGAAGGATACAAACAGGCGCCTTACCGCAAAATCCTGTGTGTCAAAGACGAACAGGAACTCATTGATCTTTCAACACTTTCTCATATACAAGCAGCCATTTATTTCAATAAAGAAATACAATTCACTGAGAAATACCCGTTTCCTGTGTTTTCAGCATTTGATAAGCGCGGGATCACATTTGCTTTTAATTTATTGAAGGGGGAAGCCTCGTATGAATGAACTTTTTAACATCACAAAAGAGCCAATTGATGTGAATGAATTGATTCAGCATGTCACAAGACGCAAAGCGGGAGCCATTACGACATTCATAGGCACGGTAAGAGAATGGACAAATGGCAAAAAAACGCTGCGTTTAACATATGAAGCATACATACCAATGGCGGAAAATATGTTGAGTCAAATTGGACAAGAAATTAAAAAACGCTGGCCCGATACAGAAGCTGCTATTGTTCATCGTATTGGCACTCTTGAGATATGTGACATTGCAGTGGCAATAGCTGTTTCATCACCTCATCGGAAAGCTGCATACGAAGCCAATGAATATGCGATTGAACGAATAAAGGAAATCGTTCCTATTTGGAAAAAGGAATACTGGGAAGATGGAGAGGCTTGGATAGGTGATCAGCTTGAAACCGTTTCATACCCGGAAGGAAAACCTAGTACTCTCCAACTTAACGAGAAAGAAGGGAAGCGGCATGATTAGCGTATTATTGTTCGCCGGCCTTGCTGAGAAGGCCGGTAAACAACAAATCATCATTCAAAAAGATCAAACAACGGTTGATGAGATTAAAATAGAATTACAGGAGGTATATGGTGTTGATACTGCACAAAACGTGATGGTTGCAGTCAACGAAATATATACGAGGGGAAATGCTGAAGTGCGTAGCGGGGACACTGTTGCACTCATTCCTCCTGTAAGTGGTGGATAATAGATATTAGAGGACTTGGTTATGGCCGGCGGCTGTAACCAATTTTTTTATGTGTGAAAAGATTGTAGAGGTACTTGGGTATGATCTTCGTAAATAAAACATCCCCGGCGTGCTTTAGAAATGTGAGGATCGAGCTGTTGAATGAGATCATACAATTCGCTGATTCGTCTCACATTGAAATCTGTTCGTGCTTGAAGCTGTTCTTTTAATTCTTTTGTGCTCACAATGCTTCCCTTTTTTTCTTTAATAATATCTACACACCTTGCTGCGTAGTATATTTTGTCATTAGAAGGTCTGCTCTCTTTCATATCAAGTAATTTAAGCTCATGATAAATCAGTTCTCTTTCCTTTCGAAAGTATTGCCATGCTTCTTGTTCCTTTTCATAAAGTAAAATCAATTGCAGTTTCAATTTTTCTCTTAACATTCACTTGACTCCATTTCCACTATCATTTAACCTACCTCTATTTTACATTATATGAAAAAATAACATTTGATCAAGTAAAATCCTTTTATTTTTATTTTTTTAATATGAAAGTATTGTTACTAAAGGCTCATCTGTTCTATAAAAGGCGCTAAACATAGTCCTATAAAGCCGGGATTCATTGAAATTACTAGGAATATTTTAACAAAAAATTGTTGTGTCTAACTGAGACCATCTGAATCCAAAGGAAAAGGATATTTATTCCGAAAGACATGTTGACTTCATAAAATGTTTTTCAGTCAGTAAAATCATGATTTTTTCATATGAATATGGTCGGTCCAAGTATCATTTGAAGGATGTCGTTCATGAAAATAGAATAATAGATTCAATCCTATCACTATGAAAATAAGAAAATCAAATGATCTATCACTTATTGGCAATCTTTTGATAAAATAGAAACAACAAGAGTATGAAAAAACGTTTCCATACTTACAGCACATGGAGAGGATGACATTTGATGAAAGAAACAACGCAAAAACCCACAATTATAGGCGTAAGCACAAGACCATCAGAGCATTTAAAAAGAGTGTGGGAGCAGCCATTCGTTTGGTGGCCTTTATCATGTGTGCTTGTATTAACAGTTGTTGTCACTTATTTGTCTCAGCTAGTGAATGAAGGAATGTGGGCAGATTTAATTTTACCAATCCCTTTCGTTTATGTGATCACGCTCATTGGTTTGGTCATTGGGATTGTCATTAATACTGCCGTATACAAGTTCATCGTCTTTTTAGCAAAAGGTGATGCAACGTTTCAGCAGCTATTTTCAGGTGTGCTTTATATCACACCTATTACGATCATTGGTACGATCATTTCTCATTTAGCGATCATCATGTTTCATGTGCCAAAAGATATCACTATTACCTCATTAAACGCATTCATTCGAATGTCTGGTTCATGGCATGCTGTGTTAGGAAATATTGACCTTTTTGTGATCTGGAATCTTGTTTTAACAGGCTTTTTATTGATCAAGGTCGGCCGCATTTCGCCAAGAATATCTTGGATTATTGTGAGTGTCTTTTATGTATTATCTTTAATTTTTCAATATGTAGGAACTACGATCACCATCAACATGCAGTAAGCTGGGGGTAGAATGTTTTTATGAGAAAGAAAATCATCATCGGATCCATTTTGATTATTGTGATTGGTTTATTTATTGGATTTAACATTGCAAAAAACCAATCAAAACCTGTGTCTACGGCAGCATTTAAAACAGTTAAACTCACACCAAAAGAAATAACTTCTAAGGTGATGACGCCTGGAACACTTTCATTCTCGGAGGAGCAATTTATTTATACAGAAGAGGAGAAGGGAAGCCTGAATCATATCGCTGTGAAAGAAGGAGAAAAAGTGAAAGCTGGAACACCGCTCCTTACATATGAAAATAAGGAACTGGAGCTTGAAGAACAGCAGCAAGCACTTGCGGCTGAATCAAGTACACTAAAGCTTGAACAATTACAAAATAGACTCAATTCATTAGATGAAAATCAGGGAAAAAAGGCGGGCTCTGATTCGAAAAACGAGCGAGATCAGCTTGAACTCGAACTCAAAGCTGCTGAATTAGAGCAAAAACAAGCGGAGCTTAACCAAGAAAAAGTAAAGGCACAAATAGAAGATTTAACGATACATAGCAAAATTGAAGGAACAGTCATCTCCATCGAGCAAGATGCTGGCGCAGGGAAGCTAGAAGAGAGACAGCCGGTAATCCATATTGGCAATGAGAAAAAAATGATTGTACGAGGCTTAATCAGTGAGTATGATGCTATGAAAGTCAAAAAGAAACAAAAAGTAAAGGTAACGTCTGATGTCATTCGCGGAAAGAGTTGGCAAGGAGTGGTGAAAAAAGTGGGCGCTGTGCCTGCCGAGTCAACAGCAGAAACAGCTGCTAGTGATCAAACCGTACAATATCCAGTCGAAATTGAAATAAAAGGGAAAAAGCCGGATGCAAAACCAGGCTTTAAAATGATCATGGAAATTGAAACGGACAAGCGTCAAGTGCACACAATTCCTGAAACAGCTGTGAAAAAAGACAAAGATGGTTCATACGTTTATGTTGTTGAAAAGAATGCACTGAAGAAAGTAAAAGTGACATTAGGTGAAACGTCAGGTCAAGATCTTGAAGTGACGAAAGGTTTAACAAAAGAAGATCAAATCATTGCAGAGCCATCAGATGATATGTATGACGGAATGGAAGTGAATGCTGAATGATTCAGCTTTCAAACGTGACAAAAAGCTACGAAGTCGCTGAGGAGACATTTGATGTATTAAGTGAAGTGGACCTCGTCATTGGTAAAGGCGAGTATATGTCCATTATGGGCCCGTCCGGTTCTGGAAAATCAACGTTAATGAATATCATTGGCTGTTTGGACCACCCGACCTCCGGACAGTACCATTTTCAAGGTATGGAGCTGTCGGCAGCAAAGGATCAAGAACTGGCAGTGATTCGAAATCGATCCATTGGTTTTGTTTTTCAACAATTTTATTTACTGCCTAGATTAAATGCGAGGCGAAATGTTGAACTTCCGATGATTTACGCTGGTATCAGTCAAAAGGAAAGAAAAGAACGTGCGGAAATGGCACTTGAAAAGGTTGGTTTGGCAGATCGAATGAAGCATATGCCAAACGAGTTGTCAGGGGGTCAAAAGCAAAGAGTAGCCATCGCACGTGCGATTGTCAATGAGCCGGAGCTCATCTTGGCAGATGAACCAACAGGCGCTCTTGATTCAAAAACGAGCGGCTCGATTATGGAACAGTTTACAAAGCTCAATGAGGAAGGAACAACGGTTGTGCTCGTTACTCATGAAGAAGAAATAGCTGCGTATACAAACCGGATAGTCGTTGTAAGAGATGGACGCCTCGCTCAAGATAGATTGATACAAGGAGACGAATGAATGAAACTCTTTGAAAATATCAAAATAGCGCTGAATTCTGTCCTTGCTCATAAATTGCGGTCTATTTTAACGATGCTTGGCATTATTATTGGGGTTGGCTCGGTGATTGCAGTCGTTGCCATCGGTCAAGGCGGCGAGCAAATGCTGAAAGAATCAATTTCAGGGCCAAACAATACCATTGATATGACCTATACACCCTCTGATGAGGAGTTAAATGCGAATCCGAATGCGTTATTTGAAACCACATTTACTGAAGAAGACATTCAAAGTGTTCAAGCATTGAATGGGGTTAAACAGGTTGCCTCCTCCACGGCACAAGGCATGCAATTAAGATTCCAAGATACAACAATAGATGCAACGGTCAATGGGATTAATGAAGGCTACACGAATGTACATTCATTACATATAGCAGAAGGACAGGACTTACGTGAAATCGATTTTAGGAGCGGAAGAAGGGCAGCTGTTATTTCAGAAGGGATACAAAAAGAATTGTTTAATGGAGAGAAGGCAGTAGGCGAGTTGATTTGGATGAATGGACAGCCGGTTGAGGTGATCGGGGTTTTAGCAAAACAGGAAGGGCTGTTTTCATTTGATATGAATGAAATATATGTCCCTTTTGCAATGCTGACAACTGCATTTGGTGTGAAAGAATATGATAAGTTGTCTATTCAAGTTGCACATGTTGATCAAATGAAAGAAGTAGGAAAGAGTGCGGCTGCACGCTTAAATGAAAATCACCATACAGACGATGCTTACGAAATGATCAATCTGGAAGAGATTGCAGCAGGCATTGGTCAGATTACGTCTGTTATGACAACAATCATTGGCTCAATTGCTGGTATCTCATTACTTGTCGGCGGCATTGGTGTCATGAATATTATGCTCGTATCTGTCACAGAAAGAACAAGAGAAATCGGAATTCGAAAGGCACTTGGGGCAACTAGGATTCAAATACTCGTTCAGTTTTTAATTGAGTCTGTCGTTCTTACACTGATCGGTGGGTTACTTGGAATCGCGCTTGGCTTAGGAGGTGCTTCACTTGTGTCACTGTTTGCAGGGTGGCCTTCTCTTGTATCGTGGCAGATCGTATGTGGAGGCGTCCTATTTAGTATGCTCATTGGTATTATTTTTGGACTGATTCCTGCCAATAAAGCAGCGAGGCTCGATCCTATTGAATCACTTAGATATGAATAATCCTAAAGTTAACGTTCAAGGTGCTGACAAGAAGGTAGAACGAGATATGTTGCCTGCTGTTCCGCACCTGAAGCCTTTATGCAAAACGCATAAAGGCTTTTTTTCGTTCAATTGAATGAAATGAAAAATGATAGAAATGCTAATATCATGACTTTCTTCTCAATGTCACATATTTTTCAGTTTACAAATGGTACATATAAAGGTAAGATGACCATTGTGAAAGATTTTGATAGTTATTGAATGTATTTGATTGTTTTGTATTGATAATGTTGAAAAAAGCGATTACAATAAAGGTGCGCGCAAAATGAATACGTTTTCAAAAGGGGGTGTTTTCAATGCTAACACCAGAAAGACATCAACTCATTATCGACTATTTAGAAGAAAACGATGTCATCAAAATACAGGACTTAACGATTATGACGGATGCGTCTGAATCTACAATTAGAAGAGATTTGTCAGCCCTCGAAGAAAAAGGTTTTCTTAAAAGAGTTCATGGAGGAGCTGCTAAAATATCTAGTATTCGTCTTGAGCCAGATGTGTTTGAGAAATCTGCCAAAAACCTTCATGAAAAGTCATTGATTGCAGAGGCAGCTGCATCACTTTTAAAACAAGGCGATTGTATTTACTTAGATGCTGGTACGACAACACAGCAAATGATTGACTTTATCGATCCAGATCAAGATATCGTGGTGGTGACAAATGGTGTCATGCACATTGAAGCACTCATGAGAAAAGGCATTTCTTTTTACCTGATAGGCGGATCAGTGAAACATCGAACAGGAGCCATGGTGGGAGCCGCAGCTTTGACAGCTATGGAAAATTACCGTTTTGACAAAAGCTTTGTTGGGACGAACGGCATTCATCCCGAGGCAGGGTTTACAACACCTGATCCAGAAGAAGCGCTCATTAAAAAAAGAGCTATAAAGCAGGCGAAAAAAACCTACATTTTAACAGATGCCTCAAAGTTTGGCGAAATATCGTTTTCAACCTTTGCTAGTTTACAGGAAGCCACCATTATCACAAACGACGCAAAAGAGGATTCATTCGATAATTACCATGAAAAAACGGTTATAAAGGTAGTGAAAACATGATTTATACAGTTACTTTAAACCCATCAGTTGATTACATCGTACACGTGGAGGATTTTGCGGTCGGCGGTTTAAATCGTTCAACCTATGACAAAAAATATCCAGGTGGTAAAGGAATCAATGTCTCAAGGCTTTTAAAACGGCACGGTGTTGAATCAAAAGCACTTGGATTCATTGGCGGTTTTACAGGCAAATATATTCAAGACTTTTTACAAAACGAACAATTACAAACAGCCTTTCATGAGGTGCCAGAAGATACACGTATCAATGTGAAACTAAAAACAGGCGAAGAAACGGAAATCAATGGGCTCGGTCCAAGTATTACTGAAGCACAGTTCGATTCGTTTTTATCCCAATTCACTTCATTAACAGAAGGCGATGTCGTTGTATTAGCAGGCAGCATTCCTTCTTCGCTGCCTCATAACACATATGAGCGCATTGCTGAAGTATGTGCGAAGCAAGGGGTAAGAGTAGTACTTGATATTTCTGGAGAAGCCTTAAAAAAAGCAGCAGATCTGAAACCATTCTTAATGAAACCAAACCATCATGAGTTAGGTGAAATGTTTGAAACCAGTATTTCATCTGCAGAAGAAGCCATTCCTTATGGGAAAAAGCTGTTGGAACAAGGTGCTGAACATGTCATTGTATCTATGGCTGGAGACGGCGCTCTCTTATTCAGTAAGGAAGGGATCTTTCAATCTAATGTTCCAAAAGGCAAGCTGATCAACTCAGTTGGTGCAGGTGATTCAGTCGTTGCAGGATTCTTAGCTGGCGTTTCTAAAGGCCTTTCCATAGAAGAATCATTTAAGCTTGGCGTCACATCAGGAAGTGCTACAGCATTTTCTGAGGAACTTGGAACAAAAGAGCTTGTCGATACATTATTGCCACAAGTAAAAGTCACACGCATTTAAAGGAGGAGTCATCATGAAAATTACAGAACTACTCACGAAGCATACGATTAAGCTTCAATTAGACAGCCAGCAAAAAGAAGCCGTTATTGAAGAACTGGTCACTGTATTAGATACAGCTGGTAAATTAAATGATAAAGAAGGCTACAAAGCAGCTGTTGTTAATCGTGAAAAACAAAGCTCTACGGGAATCGGAGAAGGAATTGCGATTCCTCATGCGAAAACAGCAAGTGTGAAAGAACCTGCTATTGCATTTGGTCGTTCAACAGCTGGTGTAGATTATGAATCATTAGACGGACAGCCAAGTCATCTTGTCTTTATGATTGCAGCAACTGAAGGCGCAAACAACACGCATTTAGAAGCACTTTCTCGTTTATCCACACTTCTCATGCGTGAAGAGATCCGAAAGCAGCTTCTTGAAGCGGCTACTGAAGATGAAATCATTGAAATTATCAATACACATGATAAAGACGATGAAGAAGAAGAGGAAGTCAAAGAGGAACCGGCTGCACCGGGAAAACCTGCTAAAATTTTAGCGGTGACAGCTTGTCCAACAGGCATCGCGCATACATTTATGGCCGCAGATGCTTTGAAAGAAAAAGCAAAAGAAATGGGCGTTGACATTAAAGTTGAGACAAACGGCTCTAGTGGAATTAAACATGCCCTGACAGCAAAAGAAATTGAAGAAGCGCCAGCTATTATTGTGGCAGCTGATAAACAAGTGGAAATGGAACGCTTTAAAGGCAAACATGTCATTGAAGTACCTGTGACAGCTGGAATTCGCCGTCCGCAAGAATTGATCGAAAAAGCCATCAATCAAGATGCGCCGATTTATAAAGGTTCAGGCGGCAGTTCTTCAAAAGATGAAAATGAATCATCAGGCAAGGGAAGAAGTGGATTCTATAAGCACTTAATGAGCGGTGTAAGCAACATGCTTCCGTTTGTTGTTGGGGGCGGTATCCTCGTTGCGATTTCATTCTTCTGGGGAATTAACTCAGCTGACCCTAAAGATCCTTCTTTCAATTCATTTGCAGCTGTTTTAAAAGGAATTGGCGGAGATAATGCGCTTGCCTTAATCGTTGCTGTATTAGCTGGATTTATCGCAATGAGTATTGCAGACCGTCCAGGTTTCGCACCAGGTATGGTTGGCGGATTCATGGCCTCTGCAGCAGGAGCTGGATTCTTAGGCGGATTGATTGCTGGTTTCCTTGCTGGTTACATCGTGGTGCTACTCAAAAAAGTATTCACTTTTGTACCACAGTCGCTCGATGGAATTAAACCAGTTCTGCTCTATCCATTGTTCGGTATTTTCTTTACAGGGATTATCATGCATTACATCGTCAACACACCTGTTAAAATGGTAATGGACGGCTTAACACACTGGCTTGAATCACTTGGTACTGGAAACCTTGTATTAATGGGGATTATTTTAGCTGGTATGATGGCCATTGATATGGGTGGTCCGATTAACAAAGCGGCCTACACATTTGGTCTTGCGATGATTGCTGCTGGCAACTATGCACCGCATGCTGCGATTATGGCAGGCGGAATGGTGCCGCCTCTAGGAATTGCCCTAGCGACAACGATCTTTAGAAACAAATTCTCTAAACGTGACCGTGAAGCAGGTATTACATGTTACTTCATGGGAGCTGCGTTCATTACGGAAGGGGCGATCCCGTTTGCAGCGGCAGATCCTCTGCGCGTCATTCCTTCAGCTGTGATTGGTGCAGCAGTTGCAGGTGGATTAACAGAATTCTTTAGAGTGACGCTTCCTGCACCGCACGGCGGACTATTCGTTTTCTGGGTAACAAACCATCCAGTTCTTTACATCATCAGCATCTTAATCGGTGCCATTGTTACAGCGCTACTTCTCGGAATTCTAAAAAAACCAGTCCGACAAGAAGCTTAATTTGAAAAGAAGCATCGTGAAGAGCGGTGCTTCTTTTTGTTTAATTATCAGCAAATTAGGAAAAAATATCTAATTGAATGGTTGTCTTGTGAATTTTTAAATGACATGTGATAAAGTAAAGTTATTCAATTCGCGTTTCAAGTCTTTTAGCAGAAAGTCTTAGGAGGAAGCAGTATTTTGAACGAAGAAAACAAACAAAACGAAAATGACATTCAATCTGATGGGAAACAAGCCAAAACAGAGAAGAAAAGTTCTCTGTTTGAATGGATCAAAGCCATTTTAATTGCACTTGCCCTCGTCCTCATCATCCGTACGTTTATTTTTGAGCCGTATGTGGTGGAAGGAGAGTCAATGGAACCAACCCTTCATGATGGAGAAAAGCTGTTTGTTAACAAAACCATCAACTATCTCGGTGGAGTCAAACGTGGTGACATCGTGATTATTAACGGAAAAGACGGTCAGAAAATTCATTATGTCAAACGATTGATCGGCCTTCCAGGCGACACGATTGAAATGAAGGATGATACGCTTTACATTAATGGTAAAAAAGTAGATGAGCCTTATTTAAAAGAGAACAAGGCGCATGCCAAAGAGTATGAGGTACATTTAACAGGAGATTTTGGTCCAGTGAAAGTACCGAAAAACGATTACTTTGTTATGGGTGACAACAGACTGAATTCTATGGACAGTCGAAATGGACTCGGACTCATTGAAAAGGATCGGATTGTCGGCACATCAGAATTTGTTTTCTTCCCATTTGGCGATATTCGACAAACACAATAAATACACCTTTCTCAATGCGTAAGAAAGGTGCTTGAATGGACGACCCTTCATGTAGGGTCGTTTTTAATTTGGTGTGAGCATCGTGACAATGATGACAATGGCCAAAACAGAAGCGAAAACGGACCCAGTAATCGCCAAAACAGAACGGAATAATCCAATTTTCACATTGTCTTTTCCGCGCTTTTGTAAAAAGCGTTTTGAAAAGATATGGACCAGTGTGTAAATGAGGACAAGCCCAATATAAAGGCCAAAGTCTCTTGCATTAAAGCCAGTCGCCGATAAATAAATGCCCATAAAGAAAATCAATAAACAGTATTCCATGAGTGTGAGTAATCTCAAATCGCCCGAACTCCTTCAACAAAAACATTCCCACTTATTATACCATATTGGACAAAAAGCCTTTGTTCTTAGCGAGAGACGTTTCTATCAATCGCTATTCATGTTATACTTCATATTGATGAATGAGTGATGGAGGATTAATAAATGATTGCAGTGAATAATGTTAGTTTGCGATTTGCTGATCGTAAATTATTTGAAGAAGTAAATATTAAGTTCACTCCTGGCAACTGCTACGGACTAATTGGTGCCAATGGAGCTGGTAAATCAACGTTCTTAAAGATTCTTTCTGGAGAAATTGAAGCTCAAACGGGCGATGTTCATATGAGTCCTGGTGAACGTTTAGCGATTTTAAAACAGAACCACTTTGAATACGAAGAGTTTGAAGTGTTAAAAGTCGTCATCATGGGTCACAAACGTCTATATGATGTGATGCAGGAAAAAGATGCGATTTATATGAAACCTGATTTCTCAGATGAAGACGGGATTCGTGCAGCAGAGCTTGAAGGTGAGTTTGCTGAGTTAAACGGATGGGAAGCGGAAAGTGAAGCTGCGATCTTATTAAAAGGTCTTGGCATTCCAGAGAGCTTGCAATCGAAGAAAATGTCTGAGCTTGGCGGATCTGAAAAGGTAAAAGTATTGTTAGCACAAGCTTTATTCGGTAAACCTGACGTTCTCCTTCTCGATGAGCCAACGAACCACTTGGACTTACAAGCGATCCAGTGGCTGGAAGAGTTCCTCATTAACTTTGAGAATACCGTCATCGTCGTATCGCATGACCGTCATTTCTTAAACAAAGTATGTACGCATATTGCAGACCTTGACTTTGGAAAAATTCAAGTGTATGTCGGAAACTATGATTTCTGGTATGAATCAAGCCAGCTGGCATTAAAACTCAGCCAGGATGCCAACAAGAAAAAAGAAGAACAGATTAAGCAGCTTCAAGAATTCGTTGCTCGGTTCAGTGCGAACGCATCTAAATCGAAGCAAGCGACATCAAGAAAAAAATTGCTTGATAAGATTTCGCTAGATGACATTAAACCATCTTCTCGTAAATATCCTTATGTTCATTTTGCGCCAGAGCGTGAAATCGGAAATGATGTCCTTCAAGTAGAAGGTCTATCAAAAACGATTGACGGTGTAAAAGTACTGGATAACGTCAGCTTTATTATGAATCGTGAGGATAAAATTGCGTTCTTAAGCCGTAATGAGCTTGCTGTCTCTACTTTATTTAAAATCCTTGCTGGTGAAATGGAGCCAGACAGCGGGACGTTTAAATGGGGCGTGACAACATCTCAAGCCTTTTTCCCTAAAGACAACAGCGAATATTTTGAAGGAAGCGATTTAGATCTTGTTGATTGGCTTCGTCAATATTCTCCTAATGATCAAAGTGAAAGCTTCCTGCGTGGTTTCTTAGGCCGTATGCTTTTCTCTGGGGAAGAAGTGAAGAAAAAAGCAAGCGTCTTATCAGGTGGAGAAAAGGTTCGTTGTATGTTATCAAAAATGATGCTGTCTGGAGCGAATATTTTGCTGTTAGACGAGCCGACGAACCATTTAGACCTAGAGTCCATCACAGCGCTGAATAACGGTCTAATGAGCTTTAAAGGGGCTATGCTCTTCTCATCTCATGACCATCAGTTTGTTGAAACAGTTGCAAACCGTATTATCGAAGTGACGCCAAATGGCATCGTTGATAAACAAACAACTTATGATGAGTTCTTATCAGATCAAGAAATTCAAAAAAGACTACAAGAACTGTATGCATAAACATAAAGAAAAGACATCCACATGAGGATGTCTTTTTTCTTTAAAAAGCCCAATTTCCATTTCGGAAAATCGGTTCACGTTTACCATCTTTTGTGATCCCATCAATATTCATTTCCTTTGAACCAATCATGAAATCGACGTGTGTAATACTGCTGTTCACACCAGCTGCGTCTAATTCCTCACGTTTCATCTCTTTACCGCCTTCGATATTAAATGCATAACCGCTGCCGATGGCAAGGTGATTGGATGCATTTTCATCGTAAAGTGTATTGTAATAGAGGATATTTGAGTTAGAAATTGGTGAATCATCTGGTACAAGGGCAACCTCACCTAGATAATGTGAGCCTTCATCTGTTTCAACGAGAGAGGTTAAAATGTCTTCGCCCTCTTTGGCTTTCACATCTACAATACGCCCATTTTCAAAGGTTAACGTAAATTCATCGATAATGTTTCCTGCATAACTAAGTGGCTTAGTGCTAGAGACAGTCCCGTTTACACCATCTTTTTTAGGTACGGTAAAGACCTCTTCTGTCGGCATATTGGCCATGAATGATACGCCGCGTTCACTCACGCTGCCAGCACCTACCCAAATATGCTGCTCTGGAAGTTCAATCGTTAAATCTGTACCTGGTGCTTCATAGTGCAGCTTGTGGTAGTGACGTTCATTTAATACTTTTACTTTTTCATTTAGTGATTCATCATGCTTTTTCCACGCTTCAACAGGATCTGGCTGATCAGCGCGGGCGACTTTAAAGATTTGATCCCATAATAATGCAACAGCTTCTTCATCTGCATGCTCAGGGAAAATCTTTTTCGCCCAATCTTTTGATGCAGCACCGACGACTGTCCATGCAACTTTGTCAGATTGAACGTATTGACGATATGTATGAAGTGCTGAACCTGCAGCTTTTTGCTGTGAAGCAATTTTTTTCGAGTCAATGCCACTTAGAAGATCAGGGCTTTCTGACAAGATCGTAATAAAAGCACCGCCACGTTTTGCGATGGTTTCCATCATCTGTGCTTCCCATTCTGGAAATTGCTCAAACACATCTTGTGGGGCATGTTCATATTTTAAACGGGTCAGGACACCATCACTCCAGCGGATATGTACGTTTTTCGCTCCGCGCTCATATGCGTGTTTTGCCACAAGACGGACAAGGTCTACAGATTCAGTGAACGCAGATACGACCACTTCTTGACCACTTTGAACATTTACACCTACTTCAACGATGGTTTTTGCATATTGATCTAGTTGTTTTTCAAATGAACTCATAAAAAACCCTCCTTTAGTCATGTTCATCATATCAGATTTAAGACCGAAAAGGAAAATGGGGAGCCGTCCCGAAGCAAAATAAAAAAGCCGCTTTCGTGCGGCTTTTTTAGCGGTTCAGTTGTTTCACAGGCTGTGCATTAGAAGGGGGCATATGTGAAAACGACAGGCTCATTCCTCCTAAAATAATACCGGTTAAAATGACTGTGACAACGACCCGTTTACCTAAATCAAGCAACATGTTCTTCCTCCTTCACGTTTATCCATTCATCACGATATGATCGAAATGAAGAAAAAAGAAGTAGAACATGAAGATTATTTTAATGTTTTTTGCAATTTGTCGATTACTTCTAATGAACGACCTGTTCCAATTGCGACAGATTCAAGAGGATTTGCTGCGATATGAACTGGGACGACAATTTCTTGAGAGAGCCATTCTTGAATGCCGTTTAATAGTGCACCACCGCCAGTTAGAATGACGCCACGATCTACGATATCACCACTCAGTTCTGGAGGGCTGTCTTCTAATGTAGCCCGAATCGCCTCTAAAATATGAAGAAGTGATTCTCGCATAGCACCTTGAATTTCTGTTGATTCAAGTGTAATTGTTTTTGGAAGACCTGTGACAAGGTCGCGTCCACGAACTTCTAATGACTCAGGTTCGTGTTCAATGAGTCCATAACCAATTTCCATTTTTACCTGTTCAGCTGTCCGTTCACCAATCAGTAAATTGTATTTTTTTCTCACAAAAGTAATGATATCTTCATCCAGTTGATCTCCGCCAATTCGGATCGAGTGGCAAGAGACAACTCCGCCAAATGAAATGATCGCTACCTCTGTTGTTCCTCCGCCAATATCTACAACGACGTTGGCAACAGGCTCGTCCACCGGGAGATCAGCACCGATTGCAGCTGCGACGGGTTCTTCAATTAAATGCACATGCTTTGCTCCGCAATTTTTGACAGCATCGCTGATCGCGCGGCGTTCGACAGCTGTTGAACCTGATGGTGTACAAACAACCACAGTCGGCTTTCTAAAGGTAAACCCAATATTTTTTCCTGCTTTTTTCATAATTTGTTTGAGTAAATCGGTTGTCATATCATAATCAGCGATGACACCATCTTTCATCGGACGGATCGCTACAATTTTTCCAGGTGTTTTCCCAATCATCTCTTTTGCTTCTGACCCCACTGCAAGGACAGTTTTTGTTTCCGTATCTACTGCCACAACGGATGGTTCATTGAGAATAATTCCTTTATTTTTACTGTAAACCAATATGTTAGCTGTTCCTAAATCAATTCCAATTTCGGCATTTTGAAACATGTTTTCACCCAATCTCTATTTTTGCTGTTTTAAACAATTTTACATTTAAAAGTTCAGAGGGTTGAGGTCATTTGTGGGGGTTTGTGATCACCTTGAAATGAATCTGTAAAATTCAAGTCTCATTTTGACAATCACAATAAATTTTCCCTTTGGTTTTTCGATTTTGAAAAAAATTTTTATGCAGGAGAAACCTTTTAAGAATCTCTTACGTCTACGATATATCAATTGGTGAAAAACAGATTGATCTTGAGCTAATGAAAGAAAGAGGGAACGAAATTGAAATCTATCGGAGTTGTAAGAAAAGTAGATGAACTAGGGCGTATTGTGATGCCAATCGAATTGAGAAGAGCACTTGATATCGCTATTAAAGACAGTATGGAATTTTTTATAGATGGAGATAAAATCGTCTTGAAAAAATATCAGCCAGAGGGCGTCTGCCTGATGACTGGTGAGATTACTTCTGAGAACCACGAGTATGGAAATGGTCAAATTACATTAAGCGCTGAAGGCGCAGAACTACTGCTAAAAGAGCTTCAAGAAGCCCTTCAGCAGTAAATAAAAATAGCCTGTTCTCTCCCATTGTGCTGAGAGCAGGCTATTTTTTCTAAAAAAGTTCCTTAAAAATGCCGCATCTCCCTCAAAAAATAAGTGGAAAATGGTACAATTGACAAAGAATCTCAGGGCGGCAGGTGGAATTATTTGAACAAAACATATCAAGTACGGATCCTGTTATCCGTTCTTGCATTTATATTAATTTTGAGCTGGGATTTCTTTTATTATCTTAGCGGCTATCACATTAATTGGCCGCTCGATCTAGCCTTTACAGTCGTTGTTTTGGCCGGTATTTGGAGCATCTCAGGCTATGTGGACCGGTTGAATTTGCTTGTATCAGATTTAAATAAACGAGAAAAAGAAGCACACGAACTGACAGAGCGGCTGAATCGAATAACAGATAACTTGCAAGAAATCGTCTTTGAAACCAATGAAAAAGGTGAAATCATTTTTTTAAATCAAGCATGGAAACAAATGACGGGTTACGACATAGAGGAGTGTCTAGGTACGATGTATAATCAGTACTTTGATCAAGAAGAGCATGTCGTTCAGCATTTGTTGTCTGTGATCAAAGAGCATAAGGATGAGGGGCGGGTGGAGCTGCAGCTTCTCCATAAAGAAGGAAAAAAGGTATGGGGAGATGTGCATTATAAGCTTTATTTCGATGAACAGCACCAGTTTACTGGAGGTATTGGAACGGTTGCAGATATCACGAAACAAAAGCAGGCAAAGCTTGAACTTGAAAGATCAAATCAGCAATTACAAATGCAGGCACAAAAGCTGGCTGTTGCAGGACAAATAGCTGCTGGCATTGCCCATGAAGTCAGAAATCCGCTCACCTCAGTCAATGGATTTTTGCAGCTGATGAAAACGCAATATCCTGAAAGAACCGATTATTTTGATATCATCTTTTCTGAAATTAAACGCATTGATTTTGTTTTAAGTGAGCTGCTTGTCTTAGCAAAACCTCAATCGGTTCAATTTCAAGAAGTACAGCTCCATGATTTGCTAGAGCAGGTGATTACGTTATTAAAGACCAATGCCGTTCTTTCAAATATTGATCTCAAACAGCCATTTAAAAAGCAGGATGCTGGCACGATATTAGCAGACGCCAATCAAATGAAGCAACTGTTCATTAACTTAATCAAAAATGCGATCGAGGCGATGCCTGAAGGCGGCAGTATATACATATCAACAGAAAAAGTGATGAATGAATGGAAAATCACGATTCAAGATGAAGGAAAAGGAATGTCCGAAGAGGACATTCTGAAAATATATGATCCTTTCTTTTCGACTAAAAAAGAAGGTACAGGACTTGGTTTAACGATCTGTGCGACGATCTTAAAAGATCACCATGGAAGAATGGATGTAAAGAGCGAGCTCAGCAAAGGGACGGCTTTTGATATTTACTTACCTGTGTATCAAAAAAGCAGATAGTAGCAAGGTGAGAGGATGTGATGTGTGATGACGAAAGAGACAAAGACGTTATTTGTGTATGGGACACTTTTAAAGCACGAAAAGTATCACGAGACATTGATGAAAGAAAGCAGTCCATTAGCAGCATCTGCTTGGATAAAAGGGAGACTGTACGATACAGGTGAGGGTTACCCTGTGTGTGTTGTCTCGGAACAAAACACAGTATATGGAGAATTGTATGAGGTCAGTGATGAAACGCTGCATAAGATAGATGAGCTAGAGGAAGGGTATGACCAGCAGGAAATAGAGGTTATGACAGACCAGGGGCCAAGGTCAGCCGTTGCTTATACAATATGTAAGCAGAAGGCATCGAGCCTGAAGGAGATTGAAAGCGGCTGCTGGAAGTCATATCAACTATGGGAGCGCAAACCGTCTTCCTTCTATTATTTTGCCTATGGGTCCTGTATGGATGATGCAAGGTTTAAGCTTGCGAAAGTGGAACATTATTTCAAACAAATCATCGGCGGCGGCACACTTGATCGTTTTACCACAAGGTTTACATTGGTGCGCCCTGATGGATCAAGAGCAGATTTGGTAGAAGACGGCGGAGAAACAGAGGGTGTTCTATATGAAGTACCTTTTGATGCCATTCGTTATTTGTACAAACGAGAAGGTGTAAATGAAGGGACTTATCGTCCAGCATTTGTCGATGTCACAGTAGGTGATCAAGTGTATGAGGACTGCTTGACGTTTCTCGTTTTAAAAAAGAGCGAAGAAATTGCGCCTCCTGGTCATTATCGCAGTGAAATCGAAAAAGGAGCAGACCTTTACTTAAGTGAAGCGTTCCGTAAAAAAATACGGTCGCATATGGATTCATTAATGAAACCGTAGTAAAATGCATGGTAAGTGATATAAAAGGAGTCTGAACATGAAAAAGGAATATGCAGTCATTGGTCTTGGACGCTTCGGCGGAAGTATCTGCAAGGCGCTAAGCGAAGAAGGACTTGAAGTCATGGCCATGGATATGAATGAAGATCGTGTGAACGAATATGCTAAAATTGCATCACATGCCGTGATTGGTGATTCGACGGACGAATCTGTCCTAAAAAACCTAGGCATCCGCAATTTTGATCATGTGATCGTGGCGATAGGTGAAAACATTCAGGCGAGTATTTTAACAACGATTATGCTGAAAGAGCTTGGTGTCAAAATGGTCACAGTGAAAGCTCAAAATGACTACCATGAAAAGGTTTTGAATAAAATTGGTGCGGACCGTATTGTCCATCCTGAACGAGACATGGGCAGACGGATTGCACATAAAATTATTTCTAACAACGTGCTTGATTATTTAGAGCTGTCAGATGAGTACAGCCTCATTGAAATCGTCGCCAACAGCAGACTTGCTGGGCACTCTTTGTTAGATCTCGACATTCGTGCAAGGTACGGGATCAATATCGTGGCAATTAAACGCGGGAAAGAAGTGATCGTTTCACCGCTCGCAGATGAAATGATTCAAAAAGAAGATATCCTCATTGTCATTGGGGCAGTGGCAGATATCGGGCGCTTTGAAAAACGGGAAATGCAGAACGACTATTAAACACTCCGAGAAGGGGTGTTTTTTTGCTTTAGAAGTGTACATATGGGGCGGACATTGTGGGAGAGAACAAAGTGGAAAAGAGCCGTTTACTTTCTAAAAGAACAGCAAAATAGAACATGGTTATTTTTCAGCCAATTATCACTATTCAGAAATAAAAATCAATCTTTTGATATGGTTGATTTTCTCTAAATGTCATTGACTGGGCAAACAGATTCGTTTACGATAAGAAACATTATATTGTTTACTCGGAGGAGGCAGTGTCGTTGGATAAGGAGCTTTTCAGACATCAAATTGAGGTAGCTGCAAAGAGAAAAAAAGCAGCCCTAGTGATTAAACATGCGAAGGTTATGGACGTGTTTAACCAGGAATGGATAGACGCTGATGTCGCTGTTGAAAATGGAAAAATAGTAGGAATTGGGGAGTATGAAGGAGAACAGGAGCTGGATGCAACAGGTCAAATGCTTGTTCCCGGTTTCATTGACGGCCACGTTCATATCGAATCCTCGATGGTGACTCCTGCTGAATTTTCCAAAGCTGTCGTTCCTCACGGTGTGACAACTGTTGTAACAGACCCGCATGAAATTGCCAATGTATCCGGTGTTGCAGGTATCCGTTTTATGCTCGAAGAAGCGAGAAAAGCTGCTCTAAATATATATTTCATGCTGCCATCCTGTGTACCGGCAGTCAGCTTTGAACGATCAGGTGCTACACTAAAAGCAAAAGATTTAAAGCCTCTTTATCAGGAGAAAGAAGTGCTTGGTCTTGCCGAAGTGATGGATTATGTCGCGGTGGAACAAGCGGAAGAAGATATGCTTCAAAAACTGCTTGATGCTCAACATGAACATAAACTCATTGATGGCCATCTAGCAGGATTAACGGACCGATTAATTAATGTGTACCGAACAGCTAATGTCCAAACGGATCATGAGGTGACAACAGCTCAAGAGGCCCTTGAACGTGTCAAAAGAGGCATGTATGTCATGCTGAGAGAAGGCTCTGTTGCTAAAAACGTGAAAAACGTATTGCCTGCTGTCAATGAGAAGAATGCGAGACGCTTTTTCTTTTGTACGGATGATAAACATTTAGATGATTTAATGGCTCAAGGAAGTATTGATGAACAAGTACGGATGTCGATACAAGAAGGATTGGACCCCTTTTTAGCATATCAAATGGGAAGTTTAAACGCAGCGGAGTGCTTCGGTCTCAAAACAAAGGGAGCAATTGCACCAGGCTTTGACGCGGACTTTATGCTCATTTCTGACTTACATGAGGTAGGAATTACAAGCGTCTTTATCGCAGGAGAATTGGTCTCTGAACATGGAGAATATTTGCCAAGTGTCGACAAGATCACGCCAAATTCTTCGCTCATGCAATCGGTACATGCAGTGGACGTTCAAGAGAAAGATCTAACGCTGCCTATAACAGATCACCAAAAGATGAATGTCATTCGCATTATACCGAATCAGCTTGAAACGAAATTAGAACAAATATCTCCTTCTGGAAGCGATGGACAATTTACGAGTGATATTGATCGAGATGTATTAAAAATAGTACTTGTCGAACGCCATAAAGGTCTATCTGAAATTGGGATAGGGGTCGTCAGCGGTTTCGGCTTAAAAGAGGGGGCGATTGCAACAACAGTTGCCCATGACTCGCATAACTTAATTGCTGTTGGAACAAATGATGCTGATATGATCAAAGCCATTGAGACGTTAAAAGAAGCAGGGGGCGGTTTGACCGTTGTAAAAGACGGAGAAGTTCTTCATACGCTTCCATTACCGATTTCCGGTTTATTATCAGATCAACCTGCACATACGGTCAATGAAAGCCTTCATGCACTCCATGATGCTTTAAAGGAAACAGGCTTTGCCTTAGACTTTAATCCGTTTTTGACATTATCCTTCTTGGCACTGCCAGTCATTCCTGATGTGAAAATGACAACACAAGGATTGTTTGATGTGAGAAGTTTTCAGCATCTCCCGATTCAATCGTAAAACAATGACTGAACCCGCACGTATCGTACAGATATGCGGGTTTTTTTATTACGCATAAAAAAGAGACACAGCCAATTGGCTGTGTCTCCTTGTACGTCATTACACTTCCATAATAATCGG
Organism: Bacillus sp. JUb11; assembly: GCF_024807925.1. NCBI lineage: Bacteria > Bacillati > Bacillota > Bacilli > Caryophanales > Bacillaceae > Bacillus > Bacillus sp. JUb11. The sequence continues at coordinate 24,893 of NZ_JANUEZ010000005.1, forward strand.
TAAGATCATTGGGCGGCGTCTTGTTTTTTCATAAAGGAAAGGAGCAAGAGTGTCAGTAATCTCGTTCTTAATTTCTGACCATTGAGTCGTCTTACGTTCCATTACTTTTTCAAGATGCTTTGAAATGAGATCTTGTGCGTCGTTGATGAGGTCGCCAGATTCTCTCATGTAGACAAAGCCTCTTGAGATTAAATCAGGACCTGCAGAAATTTTGAATTCTTTCATATCCATGCTGACAACAACAATGACAAGACCTTCTTCTGAAAGAATGCGGCGGTCTCTTAACACGATGTTGCCGATATCACCAATACCGCTACCGTCGATATACACGTTGCCTGATGGAATTTTGCCAGCGACACTTGCTTCGTCACCTTTCAGTGCAAGTACTTCACCGTTATCCATGATAAAGCAGTTTTCCTCAGGGATTCCGCAATCATTCGCAAGTTTAATATGCGTTTTTTGCATGCGGTACTCACCGTGAATCGGCATGAAGAATTTTGGTTTAATTAAACGGAGCATCAGCTTTTGTTCTTCCTGCCCGCCGTGTCCAGAGGTATGAATATTATTGAGTGAGCCATGAATGACTTCAGCACCAGCACGATAAAGCTGGTTAATGGTACGGCTTACGCTAATATTGTTACCTGGGATCGGTGAAGACGAGAAGACAACAGTGTCTCCAGGGTTAATTGAAATCTGGCGGTGCGTACCGTTGGCAATACGAGAAAGAGCGGCCATCGGTTCGCCCTGACTACCAGTACAAAGAATGGTTACTTTGTTTGCTGGAAGGCGGTTAATTTCATTGTGTTCAATGAACGTGTTTTTTGGACATTTAATGTAGCCAAGATCTTGTCCAATATCAATAGCAGACTCCATACTTCGTCCAAACACCGCAACTTTTCGACCGTTGGCAACAGCGGACTCGATCACTTGCTGAAGTCTGTGAATGTTAGATGCAAATGTAGCAAAGATAATACGTCCATCTACTTTTCTGAAGATGTCATCAATGCTTTCACCTACACGTCTTTCGGACATCGTAAATTCTGGAATTTCACTATTTGTACTGTCAGATAGAAGACAAAGAACGCCTTCTTTTCCGATCTCAGCCATTTTCGTTAAATTGGCAGGCTCGCCAACAGGAGTAAAGTCAAACTTGAAATCGCCTGTATGTACGATGTTACCAGGAGGTGTCTTCACGACAATTCCATAAGAATCTGGGATACTGTGCGTCGTTCTAAAGAAAGACACAGCTGTTTTTCTAAATTTGATCGTATCTTCTTCTTCAAAGATGTGAAGTTTGGTCTGTCTTAATAGACCATGCTCTTCCAATTTGTTACGAAGTAGGCCGATTGCGAGTTTGCCTCCGTAAACTGGAATATTCACTTGCTTGAGAAGGTAAGGGATACCGCCGATGTGGTCTTCATGTCCGTGAGTAATAAAAAGACCTTTGATTTTATCTTCGTTTTTAACTAAATACGTATAGTCAGGGATGACGTAATCAATTCCAAGAAGTTCATCTTCAGGGAACTTAATACCAGCATCAATCAAAATGATTTCATCTTGAAATTGAACGCCATACGTGTTTTTACCGATCTCGCCTAATCCGCCGAGCGCAAAAACTGCCGCCTGATCGTTTTTTACAAATTTCATTCCTCTCATAGCTCCAATACTTTAAAATTTTCACTTTCTCGTTCATAGTCTAAAAAAGCACCGTCTACAGGCTGAATGAATTCAATATTGTAGTTATGTTTTTTCAACTTATCGCGTACGTCTCTTTCAGAAACCGCTTCAACGTATAGTGAATCTGTGTGTTCTCTCACAGGTACCTCAGTCGTACTTGCCTGAAAAAATACCTTATATATCATCCAAATCTCTCCTTAAATACCGTATGTTACACTCGCTTATTCTATTATATTAAAAAAACGCGCATAAGAAAAGTCTCAGAGAAAAAAGGACCTTCAGCAAATGTGCGGAAGATCCTTTTAAGCAATCGATTTTTTACGAAGCATGTCCTTCCATTGTCTTCGAATTTTCTTGCGCAGACGACGAAGCATCGCGGATCGCCTCCTTTCGGTATGAGTCTCATTCAGCCATTTGTTCCGTTCTCTCTATATACTTGTATTATATGATGTTTCCACTTAATGTTACATGGTTATATGTGGGAAATGGGCGTTTTAAGAGGAAGTGGTTTCGTCAGTGAAGATCTTTCTGTATGATGAAGGGGAGAGGGTATACATAACAAGAGACAGGAGACGAGATATGAATAAAAAAGTCATCTTCTTTGATATCGACGGTACTTTATATGACCATGATAAAAAAATACCTGAATCAACGAAGCGAGCTGTTCGTTTATTAAAAGAAAAAGGGCATCATCTCTTCATTGCATCTGGTCGTTCGCCTTTTCTCATCCAGCCTATTTTAGAAGAAATAGGGCTTGACTCATTTATTGCTTATAACGGTCAGTATGTCATGTACGAAGGAGAAGTCATTTACGGCAATCCGCTTAAGCAAGAGCTGATGGATAAAATTTATGAAACAGCGGATCAACATGATCATCCGCTTGTTTTCATGGGAGAGAAGACGATGAAGGCGTCTGTGCCGAACCATCCATTTATCCATGAAGGGATTGGCACTTTAAAAACAGAGCATCCCGAGCATGATTTGTCATTCTTTAAAGAAAACGTCATTTATCAAATGCTGTTATTTTGTAAAGCAGAAGAGGAACATCTATATGAAGCGTTCCGTGAAGAAATTGATCTCGTCAGGTGGCATGAGCTGTCTACTGATGTCCTGCCAAAAGGTGGATCAAAGGCTGAAGGAATTAAACGAGTCATTGAAAGACTTCCTTACGATCAAAAGGACACAATTGCCTTCGGTGACGGGCTGAACGATCGAGAAATGATTTCTTTTGTTGGAACAGGCGTTGCGATGGGGAATGCAGTCAATGAATTAAAAACATTAGCTGACTTTGTCACCAAACCTGTAGATGAGGATGGCATATTCCACGCTGTGACTGAATTAGGCCTTATTGATGAATAAAAAACAAGACCCGCTGATGGACGGGTCTTGTTTTTATATTATGATCTGCCGATCGCAACCGCGTTTTCTGGCTCGGCGAATGGATGATCTTTTTGAATATGATCATAAAACATAATGCCATTTAAGTGGTCAATTTCATGCTGAAAAACGATGGCCGGAAACCCTTTTAGGCGAATATCAATGTCTTCACCTTCAAGCGTTGTACCTTTCACCCTGATTTTTTCATAGCGCGGGACGAATCCAGGGATGGCTTCATCAACAGATAAACAGCCTTCTCCAGTAGCTAAATAAGCTCTTTTGACTGAATGGCTAACAATGCGAGGATTGAATAATGCATAGCTGTAAAGTTCTCCGCCCTCGTCTTCACAGTGAACAGCGATCATTCGTTTACTGATATTGATTTGCGGAGCTGCTAGGCCAACACCGGGTCTAAGTTCATATTTTTCAGCAATGTCTGCATCCTGACTGTTTTTGACAAATTCAATCATGTCAGCTAATTGCTGTTTTTCTTCTTCTGTTGGCGGGAGTTCGACCGCTTCAGCTGTTTGTCTTAAGACGGGATGCCCGTCTCGTACGATATCATCCATGGTAATCACAAAACTTCACTCCTATTTCCTTTGTATGTAAAGTATATAAAATGATACACAACATATGCAATGAAATAAAGAAGACCGGTCGTATGAGACCGGTCAGAGGCTTATTCAGCCATTAGCAGCAGCCACCGCCGCCTAAGAATGCTGCGCCAACAATGATCAATAGAATGAATAGGACGACGATTAAAGCGAATGTACGTCCACCACCGTAACCGCAACCGTATCCACCACCATAACTTGGATAGCAACAACCGCCGCCGTATCCATAACCGTAACCGCCGTATCCACCATACATACTTCCATGACTATAATTAGACATACTTTTGACCTCCTTTGGAAATACACTCGGCCTCTCATAAGTGAAGGCGAAGCGTGTAATATAAACTATGTATGAATGCACTATTTGTATAGTCATGAGCCTAGAGCATGAAAAAAATCTTCTTTCCCCTCAAAAAACCATCCTCTTTCCTTGTCACAACCGCCCTGAAAAATTATAGTGGTATGTGGAGATGTAAAGGGGGACCTTGTAATTGAAACAGATGAAAAGAAGAATAAAAGCAGGTGCAACTTTAGCGGGGATATGCACCCTCTTGCTTGCGGGCTGCGGAGGTCAAAATCCGCTTTATGAGATGCAAGATGCCATGACAAAAATGAGCGAAAAAGAAGCATCCTTTGAAAAAGAACAAGGCGCACTGCAAAGCTATGAGAAAAAAGAGCAGCAGTTGTATAAAAAAATGATTCAAACAACAAAAGACCACACAAAAACCGTCTCAAACTTGTCTGATCAAGCATTAGCATCGGCAGAAAAGCGTGAAGAACATTTAAAAACAGAAAAAGACAGCATGGATCAATCGAAAAAAGAATTTCAATCTGTAAAGGAATTCGCTGAACAGATAAAAGATGCGGAAGTAAAAGACAAAGCAGAACAAACAGTCAAATCAATTGAAAAAAGATATGCATCGTATGATCAGCTTTACCGTGAGTATCAAAAGGCGCTGAAACAAGACAAGCACTTGTATGAATCCTTAAAAAGAAAAGACTTAGGATACGCCGAACTGAAATCCAAACTGAAAACAGTCAATCGTTCCTATAGTAAAGTTAGAAAAGAAAGCAAGAAGTTCAATCAATATACAGATCAATTGAACGAATATAAACAAGCTTTATACAAAACAGCTCAGAAAGAATCACAAAATAGCTAAAAACAGTACTTGCATATTTGCTAGCTCTGTTTATCGCTGCTACTCACAAAGTGCCTGCGTGTCGTTACTCGTTTTTCCAAGATGTCAAACTGAAAAGAAGAGAGAGGGTTAAAATGAAGTTCATTTTAACCCTTTGTCCATCACGATCAAAAGAGCTGAAAATAGCTCTTTTTTTATTTTTCGACAAAAACAAACATGTGCTATTGTAGTACAGTGATCCACTCTATACTAGTACAGTTTGTGCTGTTGATTAAACAGATTGATACAGGTCACCATAAAAAGTAAAGCGAATACATTTATTTAAATAAAGCCGTTAAATCAATTGACGGACTATTTTTCTTGTTGTAAACTATTCCTTGTTAACAGAAGTTGTATTAGTTTTTTGTGAACTATCGTTAATACAGTTAGAAAAACTCAAAAGCAAGCGATCATCCAATGTTTCGACAATGATCTTTGTGGCTATTATATACAGGAGTCATATGAGCATTTTGGGTTATCCTATATCTGTATGTATAAATGGATTCACGACAAATTGACTGTTAAAAGAAAGGAAGAGGTGACTTTAGAATGGCTGCAAAAACAAAAAAAGCAATTGTTGATAGCAAAAAGCAATTCGATGCCATCAAAAAGCAGTTTGAAACGTTCCAAATTTTAAACGAAAAAGGCGAAGTCGTAAACGAAGCGGCAATGCCAGATCTTTCAGATGACCAATTAAAAGAATTAATGCGCCGTATGGTGTTTACACGTGTATTAGATCAACGTTCAATTTCATTGAACCGTCAAGGACGTCTTGGCTTCTATGCGCCAACAGCTGGACAAGAAGCTTCTCAGCTTGCAACTCACTTTGCACTTGAGAAAGAAGATTTCATTCTTCCAGGATATCGTGATGTACCACAATTAATCTGGCATGGTCTTCCACTAACAAAAGCATTCTTGTTCTCTCGTGGACACTTTGTTGGAAACCAAATGCCTGAAGATGTGAATGCACTTTCTCCGCAAATTATTATCGGTGCACAAATCATTCAAGCTGCTGGTGTAGCTCTTGGTTTGAAAAAGCGCGGTAAAAATGCTGTTGCAATCACTTACACTGGTGATGGTGGAGCTTCACAAGGTGATTTCTACGAAGGTATTAACTTTGCAGGGGCTTACAAAGCGCCAGCGATTTTTGTTGTCCAAAACAACAGATATGCGATCTCTACACCTGTTGAAAAGCAATCTGCTGCACAAACGATTGCACAAAAAGCAGCTGCAGCTGGTATCGTAGGCGTACAAGTTGACGGTATGGATGCATTAGCTGTATATGCAGCGACTGCTGAAGCTCGTGAGCGTGCTGTAAATGGTGAAGGTCCAACATTAATTGAAACTCTTACATTCCGTTACGGCCCACATACAATGGCTGGTGACGATCCAACAAGATATCGTACAAAAGAAGATGAAAATGAGTGGGAGCAAAAAGATCCATTGGTACGCTACCGCAAATTCTTGGAAAACAAAGGCCTTTGGTCTGAAGAAGAAGAGAATAAAGTCATCGAAGATGCAAAAGAACAAATCAAACAAGCAATCAAAGAAGCTGACGAACAGCCTAAGCAGAAAGTCACTGATTTGATTGAAAACATGTACGATGTGAAACCATTTAACTTGGTTGAACAGCTTGAAATCTACAAACAGAAGGAGTCGAAGTAAGCCATGGCGCAAATGACATTGATTCAAGCGATCACTGATGCGTTACGCACAGAACTGAAAAATGACGAAAACGTTCTTGTTTTCGGAGAAGACGTTGGTAAAAACGGCGGCGTATTCCGTGCGACTGAAGGATTGCAAAAAGAGTTTGGTGAGGATCGTGTATTCGATACTCCACTTGCTGAATCTGGTATTGGCGGTCTTGCAATTGGCCTTGGACTACAAGAATTCCGCCCAGTAATGGAAATTCAATTCTTCGGATTCGTTTACGAAGTATTAGATTCTGTTTCTGGACAAATGGCTCGTATGCGTTACCGTTCTGGTGGACGCTGGCATTCTCCAGTGACAATCCGTTCTCCATTTGGCGGAGGAGTTCACACACCTGAGCTTCACGCTGATAGCTTAGAAGGTCTTATTGCACAACAGCCTGGTATCAAGGTTGTTATTCCTTCAACACCTTACGATGCAAAAGGACTATTAATTTCTGCAATCCGTGACAACGATCCGGTTGTATTCCTTGAGCATATGAAACTTTATCGTTCTTTCCGTCAGGAAGTTCCTGAAGAAGAGTACACAATTGAAATCGGTAAAGCTGACGTGAAACGTGAAGGTTCTGACCTTTCAATCATCACTTACGGTGCAATGGTTCACGAATCACTTAAAGCTGCTGAAGAACTTGAAAAAGAAGGCGTTTCTGCTGAGGTCGTTGACCTTCGTACAGTGAGCCCGCTTGATATTGAAACAATCATCGCTTCTGTTGAAAAAACAGGCCGTGCGATCGTTGTTCAAGAAGCACAAAAACAAGCTGGTATTGCAGCAAACGTAGTAGCTGAAATCAATGATAGAGCAATTCTTAGCCTAGAAGCACCAGTACTTCGTGTAGCTGCACCTGATACTGTATTTGCTTTCTCTCAAGCTGAGAGCGTATGGCTTCCAAACCATAAAGACGTGCTTGAAACAGCTAAGAAAGTTCTTGAATTTTAATTAAATGACAGAGGGGAAAAGAATTTATTTCTCTTCCCCTTTATCAATTACATGACCGTGTAATGTTGACAGAACAAGGGTTTAACATAATCTAGGAGGCGAAAAACAGTGGCATTTGAATTTAAACTTCCGGACATCGGAGAAGGTATCCACGAAGGTGAGATCGTTAAGTGGTTTGTAAAACCAAACGACGAAATCAATGAAGATGACGTTTTAGCAGAGGTACAAAATGATAAAGCAGTTGTAGAAATTCCTTCACCTGTTAAAGGAAAAGTATTAGAATTAAAAGTTGAAGAGGGAACAGTTGCAACTGTAGGACAAACAATCATTACGTTTGATGCACCTGGTTACGAAAATCTTCAATTTAAAGGCAGCGAAGAAGAAGGCGAAGCGAAAACTGAAGCTCAAGTACAAGGTACTGCTGAAGCTGGTAACGAGCCTGAAAAGAAAGAAGTTGCTCAAGAAGAAGCGGCAGCAGCAACTGGTGCTGGCGCACAAGAGCAAGTAGATGCTGATCCTAACAAACGCGTTATTGCTATGCCATCTGTACGTAAATATGCGCGTGAAAAAGGCGTTGAAATTTACAAAGTTGCAGGTACTGGTAAAAATGGCCGCGTGCTAAAAGAAGATATCGACAGCTTCCTTAATGGCGGTTCTGCAGCACCTCAAGCAGCAGCACCTCAAGCAGCTGAAAGTGCGAAAGAAGAAGCGGCTCCAAAAGCGGCAGCAGCTCCAGTTCTAGAAGGAGAATTCCCAGAAACTCGCGAGAAAATGAGCGGAATCCGCAAAGCGATCGCGAAAGCAATGGTGAACTCTAAGCACACAGCTCCTCACGTAACATTAATGGATGAAGTTGATGTAACAAACCTTGTTGCACATCGTAAACAATTCAAACAAGTTGCAGCTGATCAAGGAATCAAGTTAACTTACTTGCCTTACGTTGTAAAAGCTCTAACTTCTGCTTTGAAAAAGTACCCAGTACTTAACACTTCTATCGATGATAAAACAGATGAAGTTGTTCAAAAGCATTACTACAACATCGGAATTGCAGCTGATACTGAAAAAGGCTTGCTCGTTCCAGTTGTGAAAAATGCAGATCGCAAAGCGATTTTCGAAGTATCTAATGAAATCAACGAGCTTGCAACAAAAGCACGTGATGGTAAATTGGCTCCAGCTGAAATGAAGGGTGCATCTTGCACAATCACAAACATCGGTTCTGCTGGTGGACAATGGTTTACTCCAGTCATCAACCACCCAGAAGTAGCGATCCTTGGTATTGGCCGTATCGCTGAAAAAGCGGTTGTTCGTGATGGCGAAATCGTTGCAGCTCCAGTCTTAGCTCTTTCCCTAAGCTTTGACCACCGTATGATTGATGGAGCTACTGCGCAAAATGCCCTTAACCACATCAAGCGTTTATTGAATGATCCACAATTAATTTTAATGGAGGCGTAAATTCATGGTAGTAGGAGATTTCCCAATCGAAACAGATACTCTTGTCATCGGTGCAGGTCCTGGTGGATATGTAGCTGCTATTCGTGCTGCACAGCTAGGACAAAAAGTAACAATCGTTGAAAAAGGAACACTTGGCGGCGTATGTCTAAACGTCGGCTGTATCCCTTCAAAAGCATTGATCAATGCTGGACATCGTTTCGAGAATGCAAAGCATTCTGAAGACATGGGTATCAAAGCTGAAAACGTAACAGTTGATTTCACAAAAGTTCAAGAGTGGAAAGCTTCTGTTGTAAACAAATTAACAGGTGGAGTTCAAGGTCTTCTAAAAGGAAATAAAGTAGACATCGTCAAAGGTGAAGCTTATTTCGTAGATAGCAACTCTGTACGTGTCATGGATGAAAATTCAGCGCAGACTTATACATTTAAAAATGCAATTCTTGCAACTGGATCTCGTCCAATCGAATTGCCTACATTTAAATACACAGACCGCGTGATTAACTCAACTGGTGCTTTAGCGCTTAAAGAAGTACCTAAAAAGTTAGTTGTCATCGGTGGTGGATACATCGGTACTGAGCTTGGTACTGCTTATGCGAACTTTGGAACAGAAGTTGTCATCCTTGAAGGTGGAGACGAAATCCTTCCAGGTTTTGAAAAGCAAATGAGCTCATTAGTGAAACGTAACCTGAAGAAAAAAGGAAACGTTGAAATTCACACAAACGCTCTTGCAAAAGGCGTTGAAGAAAAATCTGACGGTGTCACTGTTACTTTCGAAGTAAAAGGTGAAGAAAAAACTGTCGATGCTGACTACGTACTTGTGACTGTTGGTCGTCGTCCAAACACAGATGAGCTTGGTCTTGAGCAAGTTGGTGTTGAACTGACAGACCGCGGAGTTGTCAAAACTGACAAACAATGCCGTACAAGCGTTTCAAACATCTATGCAATTGGTGACATCGTTGATGGACCACCACTTGCACACAAAGCTTCTTACGAAGGTAAAATTGCTGCTGAAGCAATCGCTGGAGAGCCAGCTGAAATTGATTACCTTGGTATTCCTGCTGTTGTATTCTCTGAGCCAGAACTTGCAACTGTTGGATACACTGAAGCAGAAGCAAAAGAAGAAGGAATCGACATCGTTGCAGCGAAATTCCCATTCGCAGCGAACGGACGTGCACTTTCTCTTGATGCAACTGATGGCTTCATGAAGATGATCACTCGTAAAGAGGATGGTCTTGTGATCGGTGCACAAATCGCAGGTGTTGGTGCTTCTGATATGATTTCAGAGCTTAGCCTTGCAATTGAAGCTGGTGTGACAGCTGAAGATATCGCAATGACAATTCACGCTCACCCAACTTTAGGTGAAATCACAATGGAAACGGCTGAAGTAGCAATCGGAAGCCCAATCCATATCGTAAAATAATGAACGTTGAAACCCTCTCCACACGGAGAGGGTTTCAGATTGTTGACAAAGGGCTAAAATGAACTTGATTTTAGCCCTTTGTCTTCTTTTCAGCGTGATAGAAAAACTTTGAAGTCTAGGAAGGACGAGTACTGGCGCGGAGCGAATTTGACATTCGTGAGCACCAGCACGCAGGACTGACAAAGAATGCGAGGGTTTGTCTACACGCTGAAGCCCTCTCCACATGGAGAGGGTTTTTTTATGTATGTGAAACCTCGCTGAAAACGAAAAGCCCTCATGAGCTGAGGGCTTTTTTCATATGGATATATAAGTGCAAAGTCGAACCGTTAATTTGTATTCACTCGATCTAATGCTTGGCATATGGGTGATAAGATATCCTCTTTACTTCGGACATTACCTTCCACCTTCACAATGACCTTTTCATTATTGACAAGTAAAATAGCCGGCAGTTCGTCTACTTCATTTTTCCAGCCTTTACGATCTTCTTTGACAATCATCTTGGACATTTCCTTCGGATATTCATTTTTTAAATCGAGCACTGCGTCATAATAAGGACTTTCTTTATCAAGATTTTCTGCATCAGTAAAAAAGAGAATTCTCGGCTTTTGAATATGACTGACCTGGTCTGTCTGATTCGGTATGATATACGCAAATGAGCATGAACTAAGTACAAAGAGCATAGGGAATATAATGAGAAGGGTCCTCATAAAATTCAATCTATTCACCTCAAAATCCTTTGGGGTTGTACCAACATTTTTAGGAGCCAGTTCCCTGTTAGTCACTCTAGTGTATCACGTCCTTTTTGACAATTTTCGATTGTTACTCAATTGTTACAGAATTGATATGAAGCAAAATACATTTGAAACGTTTCCTCAATATGTTGAGAAAAAAGCATATTTTTATAAAAAATGATTAAATGTGTCATACAATTAACCGTTGACAACTTAAATGTGACATCATATTATAGAGATATGAAATAGATTAAACGCTTTCAAACTTTGAGTAAAGAAAAGGGGAATGTACAAGTGGGTACAATTATTTGTCAAGATTGCAATGAAACCATTGATCAATTTGAAAATGAAAAAGTGACAACACTTTATGGAACATGTGGTCACTGTCATTGCTGTGATGAAGCCTCTGAATAAATAAAAAAGCATGCAGCTCCAATTGGGGCTGCATGTTTCTTTTTTATAAAATGGCTTTTTGTTCTTTAATGACACGAATCATATCTAGTGTGGAATCTTCAGGTCCTTGAACAGGAAGACCGATTTCGATATTTTTAAAGATATAGGAGATATTTTCTTCTGTGATGATTTCTCCTGGTATAAAAATAGGAATACCAGGCGGATAAACCATGACAAATTCTGCAATGATCCGGCCAGCCGCTTCTTTAAATGGAATGACTTCCGTTGTTGCGTAAAAAGCGTCACGCGGCGTCATCGCAAGCGAAGGGATCTCAGGCAGTAACACTTCTGTCACGGCTTGTTTGCCGCCTTGACGTGCAGAGGTTGCCGCAATTTCCTCCATAGCCGTTACAAGCGTATCGATCGTCTCATCACAATCGCCAGGCGTTACGATACATAAAATGTTGTATAGGTCAGAGAGCTCTACTTCAATTCGGTAGCTTTCTCTTAGCCATTTCTCCACATCATGGCCATTGAGTCCAAGGTCTTTAATGGAGATGATTAATTTTGTTGGGTCATAATCGTAAGTAGAAGGTGAACCGAGAATTTCTTGACCAATACAAGTAATACCTTCAATTTCGTTTAAACGAGTTCTTGCTGATTCAGCTAATCGAATGGCTTCATCTGCAAGTGCCTTTCCTTCAGTCGCTAATCGCTTTCTAGCGACATCCAGGGAGGCTAAAAGCAAATAAGAAGTAGACGTAGTTGTCAGCATGCTTAAAATAGATTGTACTCGATCCTTTGAAACAAGCCCTTCTTTTATATTTAAAATCGAGCTTTGGGTGAGAGAGCCGCCAAGTTTATGCACACTTGTTGCTGCCATATCAGCTCCCGCCTGCATCGCAGACAATGGAAGCTCATCGTGAAAATGAATATGCACACCATGTGCCTCATCTACTAGAACAGGTACGTCATATGAATGAGCAATCTCTACAATGGTTTTTAAATCAGCTGAAATGCCAAAATACGTTGGGTTAATTACAAGCAGCCCTTTCGCATCTGGATGTTTAGTCAGCGCTCTTTTAGCTGACTCTGGCGTGATGCCATGAGAGATGCCAAGCTCTTTGTCAATTTCCGGGTGAATAAAAACAGGTACTGCACCAGAAAATACAATAGCAGACATAATCGACTTATGGACATTACGAGGAACAATAATTTTGTCTCCAGGGCCACAGACGGTCATCACCATTGTCATGATCGCACCGCTTGTTCCTTGTATAGAGAAAAACGTATGGTCGGCACCAAATGCTTCTGCTGCAAGCTCCTGTGCTTCTTTGATCATTCCTCGAGGCGAATGTAAATCATCAAGAGGTTCTATATTAATAAGGTCAATGCTTAATGCATTGTCTCCAATGAATGCTCTAAATTCAGGATCCATTCCGGCTCCTTTTTTATGGCCTGGAATGTGAAATTGGACTGGATTGGTTGAAGCGTGTTTTTTTAGTCCAGTGTATAAGGGTGTATCATGTTGTGACAATTGCTTTCCCACCTTCATCGAAATACCTGCTATTATTATCCCAATAACAGCAGATTTCATTGCATAAAACAAAAGAATTATATTATGAACTGATCGGAATGTAAAGCATAAAATCAATCGGATTCTGATCAAACAGATGCTATAATAAAAGTTCAAATAAGAAATGTGGATTAAAGTGAGGGACAAGTAAATGGAATATCAATATCCAATGGACGTCGACTGGACAACTGAAGAAAAGATGGCGGTCATTTCATTTTTTCAAGCCGTTGAAAAAGCCTATGAAACAGGAATTGCGAAACAAGCGTTACTAGAGGCTTATAAACGATTTAAAGAAGTTGTACCATCAAAAGCAGAAGAAAAGACGCATTGTGCGGCGTTTGAAAAGGGAAGTGGGTATTCCCCTTATCGCACAGTAAAAAGTGCAAGAGAGGCTGAAGAAACAGCTATGATACGGATGTGAAAAACGAGCCAATATAGGCTCGTTTCAGCGTGTAGACAAACCCTCGCATTCGTTGTCAGTCCTGCGCGCTGGTGCTCACGAATGACAAATTCGCTCCGCGCAAGTAGCTGTCCTTCCTAGACTGCAAAGGTTTTCTATCACGCTGAAAAGAAGACAAAGGGCTAAAATAAAGTTCATTTTAGCCCTTTGTCAACAATCTGAAACGAGCCAACATAGGCTCGTTTTTTTATACAGATTCTTTTTGTGTAAAGCGGTATAGATAAGTTACTGTGCGGAAGGCATCTTCAATTTTTGATAAGAATTCTTCATTATTCATTTGAATAACTTCTTCTCTAGGAAGCTGGATGCCGCAAAGGAGTTCGGCCTTTTTGACTGTTTGAACACGTTCAAATAGTGTTCTCAGCTGTTCAGCATCAAGTTCGCTGTGGCGGAGGACGTCCGGTTTCATATGATCCTTAGACCAAACAAAGTCTTGCGGTATTTTCTTTTGGATCGTGTCCAGCTCTTTTTCGAATAGTTGCCCATATTCACCTTTCACTGGAGATTCATAAATGAGCGCAAACCATACAAATACATGAGTTTTCCAAAGCCCAATTTGAAAATGAGGGAGCTTTTTATACCCACGCTTACTGTTAGCGAAAGCCACCCAAGTGTCATTTGGCGGGTTGACTGATCTTCTTGCATGTTTTGCCACGTGGACAAACATTTCGTCACCTGTAATAGAAGAAAGAAGCGGTGCAAAATGTTCACCAAGTGCTTCAAGCTTTGGACGGACTCTCTCTTTTAATACGGTCATACGTTCATCTAAACCGTCTACTGTGAATGTTTCAAAATCTTCATCTCTAAAACGCATTTCACTCATGTTATGCCTCCTGTATCTTTTCGCTGATCATATTTTATCATAGCTTGGGTCAAGCTCAAAAAAAGATGCACTTTAAAGAGAAAGATAGCAGGGATCTTGGTTCGGCGTTTAAAAACTTCGATTTTGTGGTACATAACAAATAGGTAAAAACACAATTTTCAGAATGTCGTTGCGGTTATGCGATCGCTTCATACGATATAAGCAAGAACCATTTCTCTTATCGATTGTATTTTTTATCAATGAAAACTGACAAGGAATGAATCATTCTCTGGAAGGGGCGTTGACCAGTGAAGCAAATCGTGAAGCATGGGTATAGACAAGAGAAGAAGAATCGCATCGCTGTGTGGAGATTAGAGGTTGATTATGAGCTTTCTACGCTTCATGAAGCCATCGAGCAAAAAGATGATATCCAGGTAGAACGCAGCAAACGAAAGCTTGAGCGCCTAAGAAAAGAATGGGAGCAGCTTCAAGGGTAAAACAAGGTGAGGTAAAAACGAACCAATTCATCGGTTCGTTTTTGTATGAAGCTGCTTTTTTCTTGCTTTTACGTACATAATATCAGTATGCTAATACAAATAGGTACTACATAGAAAAGAGGTTTACAGTCCGATGACAAACTGGGTGGAAATTGACCGACTTGCAAAGCTTTGGGTAAAAGAAGCGGGTAGCCGCATTAAAGCATCCATGCAGGAAGGTCTATCAATTGAAACAAAATCAAATCCAAATGATCTTGTCACAAACATCGATAAAGAAACAGAACGTTTCTTCATTGAAAAGATACAGTCGACATTTTCAGATCATCATATTTTAGGAGAAGAGGGCCAAGGGGAAGAAGTGACCTCTCTAGACGGGATAGTATGGATCATTGATCCAATTGATGGCACCATGAACTTTATCCATCAAAAACGAAATTTTGCCATTTCAATTGGGATATTTGAACATGGTGTGGGGAAAATCGGCCTTATTTATGACGTCATCCATGACGAGCTCTATCATGCAGTCAAAGGAGAAGGGGCGTATATGAACGATACCTTACTCCCGCCTTTAAAAGATGTTGCCATTGAAAAAGCCATTGTCGGCATTAACCCAACATGGGCGATTGAAAGCCCCCATTTTGACGCTAAGCCGTTTGCCCGTCTCGTACGCGATGTGAGAGGAACACGAACGATTGGGTCAGCTGCACTTGAACTAGCTTATATTGCAAGCGGAAGAAGCGACGCATATGTCACGTTAAGGTTAGCGCCTTGGGATTATGCGGCTGGATGTGTGTTACTTGATGAAGTAGGCGCTGTTTACTCGAATATTCACGGCGAACGCTTGACATTTCTAGAGAAAAATAGCATTGTTGCTGGAAATCGATCCGTCTGTGAAAAAATCTTGCATGATTACATAAAGGGAAGCGGAAATAAAAAATAAACAACATCACTTCATGAGAATGAAGTGATTTTTTGTATTTGATGAAACTTTTTGACAAGTCAAATGTCTATACGAACGAGGCCTTAATTTGAAGTAAAGGATTGTGTAGCGATGTTTGATTTGTTTAGTGATTTATCCCTCCATTTTGAAAGGTTTTTTATTTTAAATGAGTACAGTATTCACATGATTCAATGGTGTGTGCTTGGACTATTTGTCCTTTTCATTACACTTCCCATATGGAAAGAAAAGAAGAGTATTTATGTATTTTATGCTGGAATCGTATTAAGAGTAGTTCTGCTAGGGAGTATGACACTTGAGATGATTCACCAAGTGCTAGCTAGACAGTATACGATCGAAACATTTGAAGTGCTGACAGATTTCATGCAATTTCTCATCTATGGATATGTCTTGCTTGCATCACTTTTCTATGTGATTTCTCTTCCTTATTTAAAAAATAGGGGCATGTTTTTTGCATTTGATTTATCTGTGTTACTTCTGCCTTTATGTCAAACGGTATTTATTGTGTTAGTTGAAAGCAAAAAGTTCTTTCTCAGCGGTGATACGGAGCTGATATGGAGAAATTTGATGACCATTGTGCTTATGATTGGCTTTGCCGCTTTGGTACTTTACCTATTCTTTCGTTTGTTTTGGCATCAGAAGTGGAAAGAATTGCTGTTTTTCTATGGCCTGATTTTCGCTGCGCTGCTGTATATTTTTTATCCTTCTATCTCGAAGCATGAGCTGCAATCTTCGTTTAAATCCATTGTGATTTTAGTAGCGGCCGCAGGAAGCTTTATGACATTACATTTGTTATGTGCGTTACTACAAAACAAGGTGAAGTTGAGAAAGTGGGGTGCTTGGGGAATTGTCGTCTTTTTTATGCTAATGCTAAACCCGGTCCTAAATCTCCCACATATCATGTTTCAATTTACTAAAACGGAACTGACAGATACTTTCTCAGAAGAATATCGCCCTTTATCTGAAGCAAGTGCAAAAGCATTCGCTTCAAAGTTTGTACCAGCGGACACTACATTATATTCAACGACTATTAAACAGCCGATCTCTGATAACTACGTGTTTGCAGCCGATCAGTATGAAGTGAATGTTTCTGCGTTTACAGGTGAATTAAACAGCTATTTTTATCATGGTCGCGCAAAGGGTCAGCATTTGACCGATAAAGAATATAGGGAAAAAACCATTGAATTTTTTGAAAGAAGCGGCCGATCCGTTGATCTAGACCGCATTCATGTAGTGGTTGAAAAAGAAGACGGGGAGACAAGCGTTCTTCTTTTGCCAAAAATGTCTCAGAATAAAGATGAGAGCTTAGCGTTTGCCACCTGGAAAAAAGAGACGCTTCGACAAGCGCAATATGGGAACGCCATCTTTCAATTGAAGGATGTAGACGGGATCAATTTAACAAACAAAGAAATGAAAACGAAAATTAATCGTATTTATAAAAAGTTAAATTTACAGCCCCCAGCTTACCAGATCACAGACGTTGATGCTTTTTATTTTGAATGGCAGCATGAAGTGGCGGTAAAGACAGCCGATCAATCTGAATTTCTGTTTAATGGTTCAACGAAAGAATTGCTGAAAATACAGCTATCAAAAGCGATTCTTCAACAGAAAAAAGGAAATATCAGTGACGAAGATTTGTTGGAATTGATAGGGGAACAGTCAAAAGACGTGAAGATAGAAACAGGAACTCGTGAACACAAACAATATACTTTTCACGGATCATCAAATTTACTTCATGTGACGAGAGATGCCGATGGAATTGAGTTGAATTGGCAATCAGACTCTTCTTTACCGCATACGGTATCGAATCAAGAACGTGATGAAGTCTATCAGCAAGTTCTCAAAAAGTATGAACCTTATGCCATCTATAAAAAACAAATCAAGCCGGTGAGAATGATCGACAAAGAGGGGAAAATGAGCATTTCGTGGTTTGTGATCATTCAAACCTTCGGATCGAATGAGCGGAAAATATATGAAGTAAATGGACGAACAAAAGAGGTGCAACGTTTTGACAGATAAAGAAAAACAAGCCATCTTTCAAGACTTATATGAATTGTATCAGGAAGGGGAGCTTGGAGAAGAGGCTTCTAACTGGATGAAGACGCATGAAAAGCAGTTTCAGCATTCTGTTAAGGGAAACGAGTTTGCTCCTGTCCACACTGAGGATCAGAGCGATTATCACGAATTAAAACGCATGAAGTGGTTTATTTCTTCGTTATACTTCTTTTTTATCGTTTTATCAATTTGGATGACTGTGTGGTTTTATTTTTGATGTCTAGACCGACCAATCAAATTGAAAAAATATATGAAGAATATTTTCAGGAAATCACCAAATATTTATATCGCAGAACGGGAAATGTCGAAACAGCCAAGGATCTTGCGCAGGATGTATTTATCAAGGCACTGCATGGATTATCCTCTTTTAAAGGACATTCAAGCATTAAAACATGGCTTTACACCATTGCTTATCATACATTTGTCAACGACTATCGCCGAAAAGTAAAACGAACTTTTACGGATGTAGAAAAAGCTGACTTTTTAGAGCAGCAGATATTCATGACACCTGAAGCGCATTTAGAAACTCAAGCTGATATTCAAAGGCTGTGGAGCCATATCAATCAATTGAAGGATTCTTACCGAGAAGTCCTCATTTTAAGAGATATTCAGGAATTATCGTATGAAGAAGTAGCGGAAATTTTGAATTGGACTTTATCTAAAGTAAAGACAACCCTTCATCGAGCAAGATTAGAGCTGAAACGAAAGCTACATTGTGAGGAGTTCAACAAATGAACTGTTATTTGATTGAAGAACTATTACCACTTTATATAGAAGGGGACACGAGTGAAGAAACAAATCAATTAGTGAATGAGCACTTACGTTCATGCAAAAAATGCCTTCATCTATATGAAGAAATGAAAGAACCAGTCTCTATTGCAAAGTCAACAGATTTCATACCGTTCATAGATGAAAAAGAAGAAAAAAGAAAGTTTGAAATGCGCTACTATGGAAAACTGTTATTACGGGCAAGTATCGTTTTTAGTATCGTCTATCTCATCATGCTCTTGATCTATTGGATATAAGAAAGAACCCCCATCTGGATGAACCGGATGGGGGTTTTTGAGCTCAGTTCAATTTTTCTTTAGCAATTTGAACTGCATCATAGAATGTTTTTAATTGCTCTTGAGGAATTTTCTTAAGCAATTGGTTGAAAACAAGTAATTCAGTAGAGCTGAATCCAAGACCTTTAGCGATTTTAGAATCAATTACAACGTTTCCTTTTTTGTCTAGAACAAGTGCATCACCAGCAAGATCAGCAATTCTGATCACTGATTTGAAAAGCTTTTCGAATTTAGTTGCTTCTTCTTTAGTTAGACCAAGTTCAACAGCTTTCGCTGCATCAAAAACCAATTTCCCTTTTTCGTTTTTAGAGATGCTTTCACTGAAAACGATTGTAAGAACAGCTGCGCGATCTAAGAATTTCTCAGCAGTCGCCGCTTCTTCTTCAGTCAAACCGAGCTCAACAGCTTTTTTCACATCAAATGTGTAGTTGTTGTCTTCCTCAACAAATGAATTGATGAGAATGTTGATAACACGCTCGTTTTTCTCCAATAATTCTTTAATAATTTGTTGCTGCTCAAAAGGAATCCCTTTGAAAGTTGCAGCACTTGCTTGCCCAGGAGCTACTGTTGTGAAAGTAAAAATGATAGCTAAAGCGAAAAATACAACAGAGCTGAGCGATTTGCTCAAAAACTTCTTCATGCTTCTTTTCTCTCCCTTTTCTGTTAAATTTTGTTGCAAGAACAGCATACCATGAGAAACTTTGTGGAAGAATAGGAAAAATGTAACTTTGTGTTTGATTTTGGAGAACTATAAAAGTTCTTGTCGAAAAATGGAAGAGTTCAGATTGCTTAGATTTGCCAACACTATATGAATTTTTTAGTTGAATCATTAGGATTACATAGGTGGTTGGTCTTGTTTTTACCCAAAATAAAAGCCTTCTACATGTAAAATGTAAAAGGCTTTTCATAAATTTTATGATTGTACGTTTAATTTTCGTTTTAATGTAAATCCTGTACCCATGAAAATCATGGCGAACACAATACTTAGACAAATACCCAGCACGTTTTTTTCTGCAAGAGTTACCCCAATAAACGCCATACTGACAACCGCAAGTAATGCACATAATAATAGAAGCCATTTGATTTGTTTCATTTGTCTCCATCCCTTTTTTTAGAGTTAATATAAGTTTACAGAAAAACGATCGGCATTTAAAGGGGATTGTGATATAATATGAAAGTTATCTAATTATTTTAGGAGATGAAAATGTGAAACTTCGAAAAGACCTTCGCAACATCGCAATTATTGCCCACGTTGACCATGGTAAAACGACGCTTGTTGACCAATTGCTCCATCAAGCTGGTACTTTCCGTGCGAATGAAAATATCGCTGAGAGAGCCATGGATTCAAATGATTTAGAGCGAGAGCGCGGTATTACGATCTTAGCTAAAAATACTGCGATCCATTATAAAGATACACGCATTAATATTTTAGATACACCAGGACACGCCGATTTCGGTGGTGAAGTTGAGCGTATCATGAAAATGGTAGATGGTGTACTTCTCGTTGTGGATGCATATGAAGGTTGTATGCCTCAAACACGATTCGTGCTAAAAAAAGCACTTGAGCAAAACTTAACACCAATTGTTGTTGTCAATAAAATTGACCGTGACTTTGCTCGTCCAGCTGAAGTAGTCGATGAAGTCATTGACTTGTTCATTGAATTGGATGCAACAGAAGAACAGCTTGAATTCCCAGTTGTATATGCATCAGCAATCAATGGTACAGCAAGTAACGATGCTAGTAAGCAAGATGAAAACATGGAATCGTTGTTTGAAGCGATTGTCAACCATATCCCATGCCCAGTCGACAACCATGAAGAGCCGCTTCAATTCCAAGTGGCGCTACTTGATTACAATGATTATGTTGGAAGAATTGGAATTGGCCGTGTATTTAGAGGAACGATGCAAGTAGGACAGCAAGTTGCTCTAATGAAAGTGGATGGCAGTGTAAAACAATTCCGCGTGACGAAGATTTTTGGTTTCCAAGGGTTAAAACGAGTGGAAATCAATGAAGCGAAAGCTGGAGATCTTGTCGCAGTATCTGGTATGGAAGACATCAACGTAGGTGAAACAGTCTGCCCGGTAGAACACCAAGAGGCTTTGCCGATCCTTCGTATTGATGAGCCGACACTTCAAATGACATTTGTTGTGAATAACAGCCCATTTGCAGGCCGTGAAGGAAAGTACGTGACATCACGTAAAATTGAAGAGCGTTTAGAACAGCAGCTTCAAACAGACGTAAGTCTTCGTGTAGATCCAACGGATTCACCTGATGCTTGGGTCGTATCAGGACGCGGTGAGCTTCACTTATCCATTCTGATTGAGAATATGAGACGTGAAGGATTTGAACTGCAAGTATCGAAGCCAGAAGTTATTGTAAAAGAAGTTGACGGTGTTCGATGTGAGCCTGTTGAGCGCGTTCAAATTGATGTACCAGAAGAGCACACTGGCTCTATCATGGAATCAATGGGCGCAAGAAAAGGTGAAATGATTGACATGATCAATAATGGTAATGGTCAAGTTCGCCTGATCTTTACAGTGCCATCACGTGGTTTAATCGGATATACAACTGAATTTCTTTCATTAACTCGTGGTTTTGGTATTTTGAACCATACGTTTGACAGCTACCAGCCGATGCAGTCTGGTCAAGTTGGCGGACGCCGTCAAGGTGTACTTGTTTCAATGGAAACAGGTAAAGCAACTGCTTACGGAATCCAAGGCGTTGAAGAGCGCGGTGTGATTTTCGTTGAGCCGGGTGTTGAAGTATACCAAGGAATGATTGTTGGTGAGCATAACCGTGAAAACGATCTTGTTGTCAACGTGAGCCGTATGAAACAACAAACAAACGTACGTTCAGCGACAAAAGATCAAACGGTTAGTATGAAAAAACCACGTATTATGTCACTTGAGGAATCTCTTGAGTACTTAAATGAAGACGAATACTGTGAGGTTACACCGGAATCTATCCGTTTAAGAAAGAAAATTTTAGATAAAAACGAACGTGAGAAAGCAGCGAAGAAGAAAAAGCTAGCAGGATTATCGTAATTCCATGAAGAATTAAAAAGATAGAACCCTGAAAGATAAGGGGAGGGAATCTTTTTGAATGATCAGGAAGTAAGTGAGAATCTATCCTTTTTCGCGATGCTGTTTCGTGTCGATGAAAATCCGCAAACAGGGATGTGGCTCTTATATGGCACCATCCTTGTTTTAGCGATTATTGTTTTTAAACTCGGCTTTGCTAGACGTTTACCGATTTTAAAAGCACTTGTCATTTATTTGTTTTTGATTTTTGGCTGCACGTTTCTCACATTTCTAGGTATCTTCTTGCCAGTCGCAGAAGGCCTGGTTGTGGCAGCTGTCATTTTGATTATTTATAAAATACGGCTGCATCGTGCGAAAAAAGAAGGAACAGTAAGTACGTAAAAAAGACCTGAACTTGTGTCAGGTCTTTTTTACGTCTTCTGTTCTTTTTTTCCTTTTTTCTTCTTTTTCTCTTTCGTCGCAGGATCTTGATAAAGAGAGAATCTGCCAGTTTTGATGCGTGCCTCTGTCTTTACTTTAATTCTTTCCTGGCAGTCATCGCACATATATGTATGAATCGGTCGATTTCTTAACCGTTTAGCAACAAGTGTATCATCATTAATGGTTTCAAGCTTTTCACATAATGAGCACTTCACTCTCATCATTTTCACCTCACTTTGGTCATGCCTTCATTATAGCATGTTTTTTGAGCCACTTAAAATCAGCATAAAAAAGGCTTATATCACAAGAGATATAAGCCGCAGCGTGTAGACAAACCCTCGCATTCGGTGTCAGTCCTGCGCTTCGGTGCTCACGAATGTCAAATTCGCTCCGCGCCGATGCTCGTCCTTCCTAGGGCTGCAAAGGTTTTCTATCACGCTGAAAAGAAGACAAAGAGCCAAAATAAAGTTCATTTTAGCCCTTTGTCAACAATCTGATGATTATATCACAATAGATATAAGCCGTTCTCATTATTTCTTCTGATTCATATGATGGTTTGATTGATCATTTTGGTTTTTTTCTAATTGCTTTTGATCTTGTTGTTTGAGCTGATGATTCGGATCATTTGTCGGATCTATTTCGTTACGGTCGATTTCATTTCGAGGCATTTCTGGCATAACACGGCCCACAATAGCTGCTAATTCGTCCATAATTCCACTTACTGGCCTGCCAGCTTGTATTTCTTTGCCCATTTCCTTTAAACGGCTCACTGTATCAGGGTCAGCGACGACAACAGCATTCGCACCTTCTGGGTCATTTTTCAGTGCTTTGGCGACTGAATATTTAATGGTTTCAACTTTGCTTCTATCTAAATCATCTTTTACATCAATGCCGACGACAGCATACTTGCCGATGACGATCGCTGTTGCGTCATTTACATCTGCTACATGCTCAGTCACATTCACTAGGTGCTTTGCCACATCTGTTGATGGGCGGGCTTTGTCAGTGTTTTTCTTGGATGAGTCTGATACTCTTACTAAATGCTTGTTTCCGTCTTGATGTTCTTGTGCCAAAGGCTTCTCTTGATGCTGGCAAGCGCCTAATAAAAGAATGGTTTGAACCATGAATAACGTCAAAAATAGTCGCATGTGTATTCCCTCCTTCACAAACTGCATGATTTATTTTATTGTTGAATTAACCTTCTAACTTTATTCATGAAAACATATATTTTAACAATCGTTTTTGGAAAGACAAGGATGAATGAAACCCCGATCAGGAGGCGAAGGACCTGAGTAAAATTTATGTATTAGACACAAATGTGTTATTACAGGATCCGAATTCAATCTTTTCATTTGAAGACAACGAGGTCGTGATTCCGGCCGTAGTGTTAGAAGAAGTAGACTCGAAAAAAAGATATATGGACGAGGTTGGGCAAAATGCACGACGTGTCTCACGTTTAATCGACGGGTTGAGATCGAAAGGGAGACTGCATGAAAAAATTACGCTGGAGTCAAAAGGAACGCTGCGTATTGAGCTGAATCATCGCTCTTTCCATGAACTTCAAGAAATTTTCATCGAAAAAACAAACGATAACCGGATTTTGGCTGTTGCGAAGAATTTGAGCTTAGAGGAAGAAACAAAACCGGATGGCCGGCCTGTTATTTTGGTCAGCAAAGATGTCCTAGTGCGAGTAAAGGCGGATGCCATTGGTCTGCAAGCAGAGGATTTCTTAAGCGATCGAGTGCTACAAAATGAAGACATTGATAACGGCTATCACGAGCTCTATATTCCGACTGAGCAGCTGAATACATTTTATAAGCAAAATCAGTTACCGATAAAAGAAGTCACCCAGGCGCCATTAAACCCTCATCAATTTATCATTATGAAGGGAAATGAAGGTGGTTCTGCTTTGGGGATGCTTGATCAAAAAGCAGAGCATGTGAAACGGCTTATTTATGACCAAGAACATATTTGGGGAATTCGCCCAAAAAATGTCCAGCAAACGATGGCGCTTGAGTTACTTTTACGCCGCGATATTCCGCTTGTGACACTTATCGGAAAAGCGGGAACAGGAAAGACACTGCTTGCACTTGCTGCTGGATTAATGCAGACAGAGGACCTCGGCATGTTTAAAAAGCTCATCGTGGCCCGCTCCATAGTTCCTGTTGGTAAGGACTTAGGGTATTTGCCAGGCGAAAAAGAAGAGAAACTCAGACCGTGGATGCAGCCGATTTATGACAACCTAGAATTTTTATTTAACACAAAAAAACCTGGTGAACTCGATGCGATACTAGCGGGCATCGGTTCAATTCAAGTGGAAGCTTTAACGTATATTCGCGGGAGAAGTATCCCTGATCAATTTATCATTATCGATGAGGCGCAAAATTTAACAAAACACGAAGTAAAAACATTATTAACGCGGGTTGGTGAGGGAAGTAAAATTGTGCTCATGGGGGACCCAGAGCAGATAGATCACCCTTATTTAGACAGCTTAAATAATGGGCTCACATATGTCATTGAGCGTTTCAAAGGGCAGCAAATATCTGGACATGTCAAGCTTGTCAAAGGAGAAAGGTCTGGACTTGCACAGCTTGCAGCTGATTTATTATAGTCCAGACCCGTCATCTTATGTAATGATTAACTCTTTGACGCCTTTAATCGGCTGAGTGATGTTGGACTGATCCTCGAAATATACGTGGATTGGTCCTTCTTCTGTTATAGGCTTTCCATTTTGGCTGAAATGGGCAATGCTATCCATCGCCTTAGAGAGCGGAACAGCAATTGTTTCTGTTTCTGTGACAAATTCACACGTCTCCGCTTGTTCGAGCGGTTCTGCATTTTTTATCATGTCGCCAAGTTTCATCCCGAAGCTGCCTGTGACAAGTCTTTCTTTTTCGTACTTTTTCTCTGTTTTTAATGTGGGTGGAAGTGTTTGACCTTCTCTTATGACCCGCTCTTGATCGAGCTCCTGATCGAGCTGCTGCTCTTCGCTTGCTTCACTTTTCTCAAAAAATGAATCCATTAAAAATTTACGGTCATCAAAAATCCATACACTCGGATCAATGGTGATCTTGTATTGTACGTTCCCCTTGATTTGAATAATGCTCATGTTCAAGACAACCCCTTTCCAACATAAATTATAGAAGTTTTCGCCCGCTTTGTCACTTTCATAAACATGCACCTCCTTGTACACACTACGATTAGACGAAAAATAGGGAGGATTTTGGGCATGGCATGTCGTGACAATGAAGAGCTTCAGCGATTTGTAGAAGAGGCAAAAAAGGTGGCCAAAAATGGAAAGGTAGCATCCTATATTCCGGCACTCGGTAAAGCGGATCAATCGGATTTATCTGTCGCTGTTTATCATGTGAGTAATACGTGCCACTCAGCGGGAGATGTTGATAAACGATTCACCCTGCAAAGTATTTCAAAAGTATTAGCCCTGGCGCTCGTGCTCTCAGAAGAAGGACCGAAAAAAGTGTTTCAATATGTTGGACAAGAACCGACTGGCGACCCGTTTAATTCGATGATTAAACTAGAGACTGCAAGCCCCAATAAGCCGCTTAATCCAATGATTAATGCAGGAGCACTTGCCGTTACAAGTTTAATAAGAGGGGCAACGCCGCAAGATCAGCTGAACCGGCTGCTTGGTTTTATTAGAGAGCTTGCCAATGACACCACCATTACATATTGCAAAGAAACCGCTGCATCCGAATTTGAAACATCAATGATTAACCGCGCAATGTGCTATTATATGAAGCAATATCATATCATTAAAGGGAATGTAGAAGAGGTGATGGATGTCTATACGAAGCAGTGCGCCGTCATGATGAATAGCCTGGATTTGGCGAAGATCGCGTGTGTTTTTTCATTAGATGGCAGGCATCCAGAGACAGGAAAGCAAATCCTTTCGAAAGATGTTGCTAGAATTTGTAAAACGTTTATGGTCACATGCGGTATGTACAATGCGAGCGGGGAATTTGCGATCAATATCGGAATCCCTGCTAAAAGTGGTGTTTCAGGCGGAATTATGGGGGCGGCGCCATACGACTTTGGGATAGGTATATTCGGGCCTGCTTTGGATGAAAAAGGGAATAGTATTGCGGGTATTAAGCTGCTTGAGCTCATGAGTGAAAAATATGAGATGAGTATCTTTTAATGACGAATGGCTTCTTTTTATTTTTACAGAGCGAACTGTACAAATCTGCTTGCAATTTTGGGCGTTTCGCTTTATGATAAATAGAAGAATTAGGTACTCGCCTGGGGAACGGAGGGATACTTTTGGCGTCAGAAATTTTAGTCGATCATCGGCAAAAAGCACTGGCTTTATTAAAATTGGATGCAGATAAAATTTTAAAATTGATCCAAGTGCAAATGGACAACTTAACGATGCCGCAATGTCCTCTTTATGAAGAGGTTTTAGATACTCAAATGTTCGGATTATCGAGAGAAATTGATTTCGCTGTCCGGCTTGGATTAGTTGATCAACATGAAGGCAAAAAACTACTCGATAAACTTGAGAGAGAACTATCCGCACTTCATGATGCGTTCACAAAAAAATAATGATTGAAAACTCAAACTTCCACAACATAAGTTTGAGTTTTTTTGTCCGCCTTTTTATTTTGATTGATGCCCAACGGACTTGATTGTCTCATGAAAGACGAACAATATAAAGAGGTAAAACGGGATCAAACGGAGAAAATGTAGTAGAATAAGAACAGCTAAGAGAAGAGAATATCAAGCAGTAGAAATAGACGTTAGGAAGAGGATTATATGTTAAAGAGAATGCTAAAATCGTATGACTACTCATTATTGTTCGCCATTATATTAATTAGCGCATTCGGCTTGGTGATGGTGTATAGCTCAAGTATGATTACATCTGTGATCAGATATGATGCTGCGCCAGATAATTTTTTCAAGAAACAGCTTTTATTTATGATTGTCGGGTCGGTCATCTTGATTTTTACAGCCCTCATTCCGTATCAGCTGCTCTTAAATAAAAGATTCCAAATTGTGATGCTTTTGCTATCTGTGTTTTCTCTCATCTATGTGTACTTTGGCGGTCACATTGCAGGGAATGCTAGAAGCTGGATCAAATTTGGGCCTTTTAGTCTTCAGCCAGCGGAATTCGTGAAGATCGTTGTCATCATTTATCTTGCTGCTGTCTATGCAAAGAAGCAGCATTATATTGACCATATTTTAAGAGGGGTTACACCTCCAATTGTGGTTGTCTCCATCCTATGCGGATTTATTATTTTGCAGCCAGACTATGGGACAGCTTTTATCATTGGTATGATTGCCCTTGCGATGATTTTATGCTCAGGGTTTAGCGGTAAAACGCTGGCCAAGCTGCTCGCTTTATTTAGTGCGGTGATGGTTGTTGTGACACCGTTTATTATTCTTTTTTGGGATAAAATTTTTACGCAGAATCGTCTTGGACGTTTTGAGAGTTTCCAAGACCCATTTAAAGACGCAGGCGCTTCTGGGCATCAATTGATTAATTCATATTATGCGATTGGATCAGGCGGCTTTTTTGGGCTTGGTCTTGGAGAGAGTGTACAAAAGTATGGATACCTTCCAGAACCGCATACAGATTTTATCATGGCAATTATCTCGGAAGAGCTTGGTTTTTTCGGTGTATTTTTTGTCCTTGCTCTCCTTGGCTTTATTGTTGTGAAAGGTTTTTACATTGCGAGAAAGTGTGAAGATCCGTTTGGAAGTTTGCTTGCAATAGGAATTTCTTCAATGATTGCCATCCAAACGTGTATTAATTTGGGCGGTGTTTCAGGTCTCATTCCGATCACTGGGGTCACACTTCCGTTTATCAGCTACGGGGGATCCTCTATCATTTTACTGAGTGGATGTATGGGAATATTGCTGAATATCAGCATGTTCACTGAATATAAAGAGCGTTATAAAAAGAAAAAATCAATCAGCAAACCATCGCTTCAAAAAAATGGATTGCAGAAAACTTTGAATCTTTAGAAAACAAAAGTGTACAGTTTTCATTTCTTCCTTTATTATAGAGTACATATAAAATTTTAAGGGATATGGAGGAGTGAGAATGTCACAGAGAACAATTCAAAAGGTTCTAGTTGCAAACAGAGGGGAAATCGCTATCAGAGTCTTTAGGGCCTGTACGGAGCTCAACTTACGTACAGTGGCCATTTACTCCAAAGAAGACTCGGGCTCTTATCATCGCTATAAAGCCGATGAAGCATATCTAGTTGGAGAAGGGAAAAAGCCGATTGATGCCTACCTTGATATCGAGGGGATCATCGAAATTGCAAAACGAAATGACGTGGATGCGATTCATCCAGGATACGGATTTTTATCTGAAAACATTCATTTTGCAAGACGATGCGAAGAGGAAGGCATCCAATTCATCGGCCCAACTTCTCAACATTTAGATATGTTTGGAGATAAAGTAAAAGCGAGAGATGAAGCGAAAAAAGCTGGGATTCCAGTCATTCCAGGAAGTGACGGGCCAGTTGATTCGGTCAAAGAAGTCGAAAAATTCGGTGAAGAATACGGTTACCCGTTTATTATTAAAGCTTCACTTGGAGGCGGCGGCCGAGGTATGCGGATTGTCAGATCAAAAGAGGAGCTGAACGAAGCCTATGACCGTGCAAAGTCAGAGGCGAAAGCGGCTTTTGGAAATGACGAAGTATACGTTGAAAAGCTGATTGAAAATCCGAAACATATTGAAGTGCAGGTGATTGGAGACAATCACGGCAATATCATTCATTTATACGAGCGTGACTGCTCTGTTCAAAGGCGTCATCAAAAAGTCATTGAGGTTGCGCCAAGTGTGTCTCTTTCTAATCAATTACGTGAAGATATCTGTGAAGCGGCTGTTCAGCTGGCCCAGAATGTATCGTATATCAATGCAGGGACTGTAGAATTCCTAGTGGCAAATGGGGAGTTTTATTTTATTGAAGTCAATCCTAGGGTCCAGGTGGAACACACGATCACAGAAATGATCACAGGTGTCGATATCGTCCAAACCCAAATTCTTGTCGCAAAAGGACATGACCTTCACAGCAAAGAAGTCGGGATACCAAAACAAGAAGATATCTTTACACATGGATTTGCCATTCAATCAAGGGTCACAACAGAAGATCCTTTGAATGATTTTATGCCAGATACAGGAAAAATCATGGCTTACCGTTCAGGCGGTGGTTTTGGTGTACGTCTTGATACAGGGAACAGCTTCCAAGGTGCGGTGATTACACCTTATTACGATTCACTGTTGGTCAAGCTGTCAACTTGGGCACTTACATTTGATCAAGCTGCGGCTAAAATGGTCCGAAATTTACAAGAATTCAGGATTCGTGGCATTAAAACAAATATCCCGTTTCTTGAAAACGTCGCAAAGCACGAGAAGTTTCTAAGAGGGGAATATGATACATCGTTTATTGATTCAACACCTGAGCTATTTAACTTCCCTAAGCAAAAAGACCGCGGAACGAAAATGCTTACTTATATTGGTAACGTTACCATTAATGGGTTCCCTGGTATTTCGGAAAATAAGAAGCCTCATTTTGATCAACCAAATGTGCCGAAACTTGCTGTCCATGAAACGATACCTTCTGGAACAAAACAATTGTTAGACAAGCATGGACCTGAGGGGCTCGCCAATTGGGTGAAAGAGCAAAGCGGTGTACTCTTAACAGATACAACCTTTAGAGACGCGCATCAATCGCTGCTTGCAACACGCTTTAGAACACACGACTTAAAGAAAGTTGCGCAGCCAACAGCAGGTTTATGGCCAGAGTTATTCAGTATGGAAATGTGGGGCGGTGCTACATTTGATGTGGCATATCGTTTCTTGAAAGAAGATCCTTGGGAAAGATTGAAAGAGCTTCGTCAAGAAGTGCCAAACACTTTGTTCCAAATGCTATTAAGATCATCAAACGCTGTCGGATATACAAACTATGCGGATAATGTGATTAAAGCATTTGTAAAGGAATCGGCAGAGGCAGGCATTGACGTTTTCCGTATTTTCGACAGTCTAAACTGGGTCAAAGGTATGACGCTTGCCATTGATTCTGTTCGTGAATCAGGCAAAGTGGCAGAGGCAGCGATTTGTTATACAGGTGATATTCTTGATCCATCACGTCCGAAATATGATTTGAAATATTATGTCTCTCTTGCGAAGGAGCTTGAATCCGCAGGCGCTCATATTTTAGGCATTAAAGATATGGCGGGATTATTAAAACCGCAAGCGGCTTATGAGCTTGTATCGGCTCTAAAAGACGAGCTCACGATTCCAATCCATCTTCATACACACGATACGAGTGGAAATGGACTCTTCACCTATGCAAGAGCGATTGATGCAGGTGTTGATATTGTTGATGTTGCAGTCAGCTCTATGGCGGGGCTCACATCACAACCAAGTGCGAGCTCATTATATTATGCTCTAGACGGACATGAAAGAAAGCCAGAAATGAATGTTCAAGCGGTTGAACGTCTTTCTCAATATTGGGATTCCGTCAGAAAATATTATCATGAGTTTGAAAGCGGAATGAATTCACCGCATACAGAAATTTATGAGCATGAAATGCCTGGCGGTCAGTATAGTAACCTGCAGCAGCAGGCGAAAGGGGTCGGCCTTGGCGAACGCTGGAATGAAGTAAAAGAAATGTACAGACGTGTAAATGACATGTTTGGTGATATCGTGAAGGTAACACCGTCTTCTAAAGTGGTCGGAGATATGGCACTTTATATGGTGCAAAACGATCTGACAGAAGAGGATGTCTATGAAAAAGGAGCAACACTGGATTTCCCAGATTCGGTTGTTGAATTGTTTAAAGGTTATTTAGGGCAGCCTCATGGCGGATTCCCAGAAAAGCTGCAAAAGCTGATTTTAAAAGGGGAGGAGCCGCTTACTGTCAGACCGGGTGAGAAACTGAAGCCTGTGGACTTTGAAGAAATCAAAAAGCAGTTCAAAGAATCACATGATCTGACGCTGACAGAACAAGATGCCATTGCATATGCTTTATACCCGAAAGTCTTTTCTGAATTTGTTCAAACAGCAGAAAGCTATGGAGACATCTCTGTTCTTGACACACCAACCTTCTTCTACGGGATGAGACTTGGTGAAGAAATTGAGGTAGAAATTGAAAAAGGGAAAACCCTCATTGTCAAACTCGTGTCGATTGGAGAACCGAATCCGGACGCTACAAGAGTGCTTTACTTTGAATTGAATGGACAGCCGCGTGAAGTGGTCATTAAGGATGAAAGCATCAAATCCTCCGTTCAAGAAAAAATGAAGGCAGATCGCTCAAATCCAAATCACATTGCCGCATCGATGCCAGGCACTGTGATCAAAGTGCTTGTTGAAAAAGGACAGAAAATTTCTCAAGGTGAGCACTTGATGATCAATGAAGCGATGAAAATGGAAACGACGGTACAAGCACCGTTCTCAGCAATCGTGGATGAAATTCATGTCACGAATGGAGAAGGGATTCAAACTGGAGATCTGTTGATTGTCTTAAAGCCTGAATAATGAGTGAGACACATCCACTGCGATGTGTCTCAGCGTGTAGACAAACCCTTGCATTCTTTGTCAGTCCTGCGTGCTGGTGCTCACGAATGTCACATTCGCTCCGCTCCAGTACTCGTTCTTCCTAGACTTCAAGGGCTTTCTATCACGCTGAAAAGAAGACAAAGGGCTAAAATAAAGAGCATTTTAGCCCTTTGTCAACAATCCAAGACACATCCACTGCGATGTGTCTTTTTTTGAGCGCATTAAAATGTGCAGCCGCCTGCTAGAGTGATTACACTATAGAATGAGGTGAAGAAAGAGTGGAAATTGTCGTGATTTGGTTTCGCCGAGATATGCGATTGGATGATCATATCGCCTTATCAAAAGCGATCACATATGCAAAAAAACGTCAGTACCGATTATTTGCTTTTTATCATCTAGATCCATTTTTTACAGAAATGGAACTGGATTTGAACAACGAACATTTCTTTCAAAACTTGGCCAATTTCGTCAAGGAAGCGAGAGAATCTCACATGTATGTTCATCTCATTCATGATGATATTTTGTCCGCTTTTCAAAAGCTCATGAATGCTTATGACATCAATGCGGTCTTTTTTAATGAGGACGAAGTAGGAAATGGTCGAATTCGTGATGAGCAAGTGACCTGTTTCTTAGAAGAAAAGGGCATTCATGTGTCAAAGTGGCAAGATACGCATCTGCATGGGGCGAGAGATATTTTAAAAGCGGATGGGACTCATTATCAAGTGTTTACTCCATACTATCAAGCGTGGCGGAAGCAGGAGAAGCAGTCTGTGATAAAAGTTGACAAATCATTTCTGAGCAGCAAGCATACGATTTGTGATGAGTCACTTTCTGAAAAGGGAGATGCGAAACTAAGGGACATCATCAAGAAATGTACAAGGAAGTTCGATCAGATTGGGCCAGACAAAGCGATGAGCACGCTAGGCGGCTTTATTCAAGAAAGATTGACGCGTTATCACGAGAAACGAGATATTCCGTCTGTTTTTGGGACGAGCAAGCTGTCTCGGTTCTTAAAAACCGGAACCATTTCTATTCGCACAATCTTTCATGCGGTCAATGAGGAAGAACTTTTTGAAGATAAGGGCAAGGAAACATTTATGAAAGAGCTAGCGTGGCGTGATTTTTATCATATGATCTTTGCGCATTATCCAGAGATGAAAGAAAAAGAAATCAACTCCTCCTTTCAACATATAAAATGGAATGATGATGAGACACTTTTTGAAGCTTGGTGTAAAGGACAAACAGGCTTCCCGCTCGTTGACGCTGGGATGAGACAGTTAAATGAAGAAGGCTGGATGCATAACCGTTTGAGAATGGTGACGGCTTCATTCCTGACAAAAGATTATCTCATCGATTGGAGAATGGGCGAAGCGTATTTTGCGAGAAAACTTGTCGACTATGATGAGGCTTCGAATATTGGAGGATTTCAGTGGGCAGCCTCTGTCGGAACGGATGCTGTTCCTTACTTCCGTATTTTTAACCCAACGACCCAGTCGAAACGATTTGATCCAAGCGGAGAATATATTAGAAGGTATGTACCAGAACTAAAGCATGTGAATGAAAAATGGATTCATGAACCGAGTAAAATGCCGATAGATGAGCAAATGAAATCGGGATGTGTGCTGGGGGATACATATCCTCTGCCTACAGTCGATCATCAAGAAAGACGAAAAAAGGCCATTTCGCTATTTGAAGAAGCGAAACAAACATAAAAGAAATCCCCCTTTTCGGATGAAAGGGGGATTGTATGTTTATCTGAAAGGCTCTCTATTTTCATATTTAAACCGGGCAATGAGTAAGCAGAAGTAGCATAGTACCCCAAACAAACAAGAAATAAAGAATGAATGAGCAAGCGCATAACCGAGTGCGAGCTGAGAATAAACAGACATGACACCTGAGATCGCTTGAAGTGTAATCAGAATGGCTGAAATGATCCATCCATAATACAGCTGCTTTTGTTCTTTATAATGTTTAAGGGCATGGAACATCGCAACAAATATCCAAACGAATAAAAGAAGGGCTGCTGCTCGGTGAGACATTTGAACCCATTGATTAAAATACGCTGGAAGTGCGCCGTCTTTTGAACAAAATGGGAAGACAGAGCATGCAAGACTTGATTTTGTATGTCTCACATAGGCGCCCGTATACACCACAATATACGTATATGTGATCAACCCATAAATATGGAACTGCATTCTTTTGCCGATATGAAGCGGCTTCACAAGCTTTGTTTCAGATCTGGTGGCTTCAAACACAAGCAGTGCCAGCAGTAAAACGGAAGCAAAAGAAATCAGTGAAATACCGAAGTGCAGTGCCATGACAAGTGCGTTAGAACCAAACACAACGGCGAGTGCCCCTAACAGCGCTTGAAGCAGTAAGAATATAATGGACATGATGACCAAAAATTTGGTTTCACGGAATACTGGACTGATTTTTTTCCAGCATAAGACCGCCAGTGCCAATACAAGAATGGTGGAAACTCCTGTTGACATGCGGTGGCTCCATTCGATAATGGAAGCAGGGTTCATTTCTGGAAAGAAACGACCGTGGCAAAGGGGCCATTGTCTGCCGCAGCCAAGACCGGAGCCAGTTTTCGTCACAAGCGCACCGCCAATCAGAACGATCAGCATCACAAATGTTGTGACAACGCTCAATAACCTTAAAGCAAATTTCATCAAATGATTTCACCTTCTCTAAATAACTTCTGATCTAAATGAAAACCTCACATGCTCTCAAGTTTAAGCCAAATGCGTGTTCTGTTGCAATTCATAATGACCAAAGTTCACAAAAAAATGATATGTTAGTTCACAAAGTTTACAGATTTAGAGTGCTTGATCTTTCTTTGACAGTCTGATAGAAATAGAGGAGAGAATATTTCATTTTGCACCGCCTTCTGAAACGCACATCCTAATAAATTCACGAAAAGTTCACAAATAACTTCAAGTTTGTCGTTTATTATTTAATAGGATGTTTTTTTACAGCTCTTTATCTTGTATGATAGAGTTGTAACGATTTTACGTTTTATTCGTTCGTTTGAAGGTTTGGGCAAGGGAGGTTATACACATTGGCAAATTCCAAAACAGCCGCGGAAGCAGCTATTCATGGACAAATAGAAGAAACAACCGCTTTAAAAGATTTTCTTGCTCTTATTAAAATGGGCATCGTCAATTCCAATTTCATTACAACATTTACTGGAATGTGGCTTGCTTTTTATTTTACAGATATGAGTTTTCTTGGGAATCTTGATATTGTGCTGTTAACAATGATTGGTTCTTCTCTTATTATTGCCGGTTCATGCGCCATTAATAATGCGTTTGACCGTGATATTGATATACTAATGGAAAGAACAAAAACAAGACCGACGGTGACAGGTAAAGTTCAGCCAGGTCAAGCGTATGCATTTGGTATTCTGCTTGTTGTACTTGGACTGATTATGCTTCTGATGACAACTGTTACATCAGCAGTGATTGGATTTATCGGTGTCTTTACTTATGCAGTTCTATACACGATGTGGTCTAAACGTCATTACACCATTAATACAGTCATTGGGAGTGTATCTGGTGCGGTTCCGCCATTAATTGGCTGGACAGCTGTTACAGGCACCATCGACACAACGGCTTGGGTCCTGTTTATGATTATGTTCATCTGGCAAATTCCGCATTTCTTATCACTTGCGATTAAGAAAACGGAAGATTACCGTAAAGCAGGTATTCCAATGCTGCCAGTTGTTTACGGCTTTGAAGTCACAAAACGCCAAATCATCATTTGGACAGCATGTCTTCTTCCGCTTCCATTTTTCTTAGGTGGATTAGGATGGCCGATTGTCGCACTTGGCACATTGCTGAACATTGGATGGCTCGTCATTGGGCTTATGGGCTTTAAAATGAAAGATATCATGAAGTGGTCAACACTCATGTTC
The DNA here is from genome assembly GCF_024807925.1 of Bacillus sp. JUb11. Taxonomy (NCBI): domain Bacteria; kingdom Bacillati; phylum Bacillota; class Bacilli; order Caryophanales; family Bacillaceae; genus Bacillus; species Bacillus sp. JUb11. The sequence goes on from NZ_JANUEZ010000005.1 coordinate 60,703, forward strand.
GTTTATTCATTAAACTACTTAACGATCTTTTTCGTTGCGATGATTATTATTACACTATTCTAGAGTGAAATACACTTTGATCACATCAAAACAATGGCTATATCTTATAACACAACATTTTCTTACAACTATGAAAGCCGCCTGATATTCAGTTCTATTTAGGCGGCTTTCTGTTTATACATAGATGGTATTTTGAGTAAAAACATCATTTTTTTATGAAAAGAGGAAATGTAAGTGCTTTTATAAGAGGCGGGGGTTATGGATGGGTGAAAGGTGATTTTATAAATAAGAGGTAAAAGCGAAAGGCAAAGGAGATCAAGCAAAAGGGGTTGGGACAAATTATGATAAGAAAATGGCGTGTTTATTCACTGTTTCTCTTACTGACGCTCGTTTTGGCGGGCTGCGGTGAACCATACTTATCAACACTCAAGCCAGTTGGGGAAGTAGCAGATAAACAGTTTTTCCTAACGGTACTGAGTACACTTATTATGGTTCTTGTCGTTATTGTTGTATCGATCATTTTCTTTTACGTCATCATTAAATTCAAACGTTCTAAAGTGGGAGAAGATACGATTCCTAAACAGGTAGAAGGGAACCGTAACCTCGAAATTACGTGGACAGCGATTCCGATACTTCTACTCATTATTCTCGTTGTACCTGTTGTGGCATACACGCTTGAGCTAGGGGATACAAGCGCCATGGATAAGAAAAAACGAGATCCTGAAAAGACACTTGTAGTGAATGTAAGAGCCAGCTTATATTGGTGGGAATTTGAATACCCTGATTATGGGATTGTGACAAGTCAGGAATTGATTGTTCCAACTGATCAAAAGGTTTATTTTAAGCTGAAAGCATCTGATGTGAAACACTCATTCTGGATTCCATCAGCTGGGGGTAAAATTGATACAAATACAGACAACGAGAACAAGTTTTATTTAACGTTTGACTCAAAACGAACGAAAGATGCTGGAGAATATTTCTATGGGAAATGTGCAGAGCTTTGTGGTCCATCACATGCTTTAATGGACTTTAAAGTTAAAACGCTTTCTCAAGATGAGTTTTTAGGCTGGACGAAAAAGATGACAGATTATAAGAAGCCTGCATCTACGTCAGATCTAGCCCTTGAGGGTGAAAAACTCTTTAAAGAGAAAAACTGTTTAAGCTGTCATGCGGTAGAGCCTGGAGATGAACGGCCAGAGGCGGCAAGGACTGCACCAAACCTTGCAACCTTCGGAGAGCGGACAAAAGTAGCTGGAATTAAAGACATGAACAAAGAAAATGTCAAAGCATGGCTGAAAGATCCAGAGAGCTTTAAACCAGGTAATAAGATGACAGGGACGTACCCTAAACTAAATGACTCAGAAGCAGACGCACTCTACGAGTATTTAAAAGGTCTTAAAATACAGTAAATGCCTTGAGCAGCTTGAAGTTGCGTACATTCAAAAGGGTATACGATCTATGTGAAGTTTTTGTTAAGAGCTCCCGAATAAGTCTCTACATCCAAGAATAAGTCATCTGTCAGATATAGTCTGTTTTTAGAACGTGAAGATAGACATTGATATGAAAAGGGGCAAATGGGAGATAAGAGGGGGATTTCATGGTGAGTACAATAGCTAAAAAGCGGGGGTTTGGCGCTGTCTTATGGGATTACTTAACGACGGTTGACCACAAAAAAATTGCCATACTATATTTAGTGGCAGGGGGATTTTTCTTTTTAATTGGTGGCCTGGAAGCGATGATTATCCGTATTCAGCTAGCCATCCCTGAAAATGATTTTGTGAGTGCAGGGTTTTACAATGAAGTCATGACGATGCATGGAACAACGATGATTTTCCTTGCAGCAATGCCGCTTTTATTTGCATTAATGAATGCGGTTGTACCCATTCAAATTGGTGCACGTGACGTAGCGTTTCCATTTGTGAATTCACTTGGTTTTTGGCTGTTCTTTTTCGGAGGTATTTTCTTAAACCTTGGATGGTTTATGGGCGGAGCACCTGATGCAGGCTGGACTGCCTATGCGTCGCTCACGCTGAATTCAGAAGGGCACGGCATGGATTTCTATATTTTAGGGTTGCAGATAGCGGGTATTGGTACGCTAATTGCCGGAATCAACTTTCTTGCAACGATTATTAATATGAGAGCGCCAGGTATGACGTATATGAGAATGCCGCTCTTTACCTGGACGACGTTTGTGGCATCTGCACTAATTTTATTCGCATTCCCGCCGCTGACAGCAGGGCTTGCGATGCTGATGCTTGATCGAATGTTTGATACGAGCTTTTTTAATCCAGAGCTCGGAGGAAATACAATCATCTGGGAGCATTTGTTCTGGATTTTTGGACACCCAGAAGTGTATATCTTGATTTTGCCGGCATTTGGGATTTTCTCTGAGATCATTCCGGTGTTTGCAAGAAAAAGATTGTTTGGTTATTCGTCCATGGTGTTTGCGACTGTATTAATTGGTTTCCTTGGATTCATGGTGTGGGCGCATCACATGTTCACAACAGGACTTGGTCCAATTGCCAATGCGATCTTTGCCGTAGCCACAATGGCGATTGCGGTGCCAACTGGAATTAAAGTATTTAACTGGTTGCTCACCATATGGGGCGGTAATGTGAAGTTTACAACGCCGATGCTATATTCCGTTGCGTTCATTCCGTCATTCTTACTTGGCGGTGTAACCGGCGTCATGCTTGCAGCAGCAGCAGCGGATTATCAGTTCCATGACACGTACTTCGTTGTGGCGCATTTCCACTATGTCATTATCGGTGGTGTGGTCTTCGGTATTTTAGCTGGTGTGCATTATTGGTGGCCGAAGATGTTTGGGAAAATACTGAATGAGAAGCTTGGGAAAATTGGCTTTGTGCTGTTTTTCGTCGGTTTCCATTTAACGTTCTTTATCCAGCATTTTCTCGGTCTTTGGGGCATGCCGCGCCGAGTCTTTACATTCTTGCCAGGTCAGGGTCTAGACCTTGGGAACTTGGTGAGTACGATTGGGGCACTGTTCATGTTTGTAGCAGTTGTCATCATGCTGATTAATATCATCTGGACGACAGCAAAAGGGGAGCGTGTATCGGGCGATCCTTGGGGAGATGGAAGAACGCTTGAATGGGCAGTATCTTCACCTCCGCCAGAATATAACTTTAAGCAGCTGCCTCTTGTACGGGGACTTGATCCATTATGGATTGAGAAAATGGATGGTAAAAAAGGAATGACAGCATCTGAACCGCTCGATGATATTCACATGCCGAATAATTCCATCTTGCCTATCATTATCTCATTCGGTCTATTTGTGTCAGCGTTTGGTTTTATGTATCGTCAAGAACACAGCTGGGGTCTACCGGTGATCTTCATTGGTCTTGGCATCACGTTTGCGACCATGCTCGTTCGCTCTCTTAAAGATGATCATGGATACCATATTCACAAAGAAGATTTGACGGATGACGATGACAAAGGGGTGAAAGCATAATGGAACCACAAAAAATGACAGCGGAAACCTTTCCAGCTTCTCCTGAGAAAGCCACGTTAGAAGGAAAGAATAAGTTCGTCGGGTTCTGGTTGTTTCTTGGGGGAGAAACGGTCCTGTTTGCATCTTTGTTTGCCACTTATTTGGCGCTGAAAAATTCAAATGCAGGCGGCGCAACAACAACTGAAATGTTTGACCTCACACTTGTCTTTATTGCCACAATGCTTCTGTTAACGAGCAGTTTAACGAGTGTGTATGCTATGTATCATATGAAAAACTTTGCCTTTAAAAAAATGCAGCTTTGGCTAGGTGTAACCGTTCTTTTAGGTGCTGGATTTTTAGGGGTAGAAATTTATGAGTTTTATCATTATGTGCATGCGTATGAATTTACCATTACGAGCTCTGCACTTGGCTCTTCCTTCTATACGCTTGTTGGAACACACGGGGCTCACGTCGCATTTGGACTTTGCTGGATCACCGCTCTGATGATTCGGAATATGAGACGCGGACTCGATTTATACAATGCACCAAAATATTATGTGGCAAGCCTTTATTGGCACTTCATTGATGTTGTGTGGGTCTTCATCTTTACCGTTGTATATTTGATGGGAATGGTGGGATAAGAATGGGAAATAAAAACACAAATCAGTCCAAAGTCGATCTTGTCTATCGGAAAAAGAAAAATGCCGAAGAAATGAAGCATCAGCTCATTTCTTTCGGCTTGATGATTGGTTTAACGTTTGTTGCCTTTTTAACAATCGCCTCTGAAGACGTCGGAAATTGGTTCGCTGTCCCTTTTATTTTACTGCTTGCAGTGATTCAGGTCGCTTTTCAGCTTTATTATTTTATGCACATGAACCAAAAAGGGCATGAAACACCCGCGTTGTTTCTTTACTCAGGTGTGTTTGTCGCGTTTATTACCGTTTTAGCCTTTTTGACCATTATTTGGTGGTAAGCTCGCTTTGCCCTTGAAGGAGGCGCAGCAATGGAAAACTTAGAGATATTTGGATTTCGTGCATTATGGAGTCCTTACTATTTGACATGTATTGTAGCAGCAGCCGCTTTTTATCTGCTTCTCGTGACGAAGGGGAAGCACCGTGCGACGGTGAAAGAGAAAACGCTGTTTCTCACGGGACTTGTGCTGCTTTATGCAGTGAAGGGGAGCCCGATTGATTTAATGGGGCATATTATGTTCAGTGCGCATATGGCGCAAATGGCAGTGCTCTATTTGGTCATCCCGCCCCTTCTTATTACAGGTTTACCTGCGGCGATTTGGGAGCGGATCATTCAAACACGGGGTATTCAGCCGATTTTCCGCTTGTTTTCTAAGCCGTTGATTGCCTTACTCGGTTTTAACGGGTTGTTTTCGCTGTATCATATTCCGCTTGTGTTCGATTTTGTCAAAACAGATCCGTTTTATCACGCATTGATGACGGTTGTCATTTTTATCGCTGCCTTTTTCATGTGGTGGCCGCTTGTCCATAAAGTGCAAAGTCAGCCGCAGATTACAGGCATTTTAAAGCTTGGATATATTATGGCAGATGGGATTTTAATGACACCTGCCTGCGCACTCATTATGTTTAGTGAAGCGCCTATCTATGCCACTTATTCAGATGCCGGCGCATGGATACAAGCACTGCACCTATGCGTACCGAGTGATATGCTTGCTGGTCTTGCACTTACGGGACCTGACATGTTTCATACATTGCCGCTGCTAGAAGATCAGCAGCTAGGTGCTATTTTGATGAAAATCATTCAGGAGATTGTATACGGATCGATTCTTGCTGTTGTCTTCTTTGACTGGGCGAGAAAAGAAAGAGCGAAAGATGCCGTACCAGATGCGCTCATTCCGAAATATGAATAAATGAAAAGCACAGCCGCAAGGGCTGTGCTTTTTATGCTTCAGCAGTTATCGCTTCTAGTTTTTCTTTCAATTGGTTCAGTGTTTTTTTGCTGGATTGAATAAGAGATTTAGGGAAATCTTCGCCTTCTCCATATTCAACACCATGCGGATAATAGTGTTTTCCAAGTAAAGGTGTCAGCAGCTGGATGTGGGCTTTTTTGGAGCCGACATCTCCCTCAGTGGCGTAGCCAGAGATCCGTAAGTAAAACGTCCCCTCTACCATGTTATACTTCCTATCGTACGTCACACGCTCATAATCCCATTGATCGGCTCGTACAAATCCTTCACTTTCCATAATGAAATCCAATTTATTTAAGTCAGCTGATACCTTTTCAATCCCCGTACCTTCAAACTTCACCCAAAACCCCTCCTTATAAAAATTCCCTTTACTGACAATCATAGTATGAAAGCGTTAAACTTTCAACTGTGAAGGGTATGTTCTTTTATAAGCTGGTTACAGTAATAAAGAAAATAACGGATGGAGGAATCAACGTGAAAACGAAAAAAATCAAAGATATCATGACGAAAAAAGTAGTGACGTTGCAAAAGGACGACAACGCGTATGAAGCGGCAGTCAAAATGAAAGATGCTGATATTGGTGCCATTCCAGTAGTCGACGGAGATCAGCTTGTTGGTATTGTCACAGACCGCGACCTTGTACTTAGAGGTATTGCTGAGAAAAAGCCGAACTCACAAGAGGTTGGTGCCATTATGACGAAGGAAGTTTTGACAGCTGAAGAAGATGCAACCCTAGAAGAAATTGTCCGGTTGATGTCAGAACATCAGCTCCGCCGTATCCCGGTTGTCAAAAACGGGGCACTCACAGGGATCGTAGCCCTTGGGGATTTATCAGTTGAAGATTTATCAAACGATCGTGCAGGTGATGCCCTGACGGAAATCTCTCAACAAGACCAGGATCATGGCCAAGGATTTCTTCATTAGGAGGGGCATATTTTAAATTCGTGTTAAATAGGCTGTATTGTCGTTGATAAATGGAGCAAGTTTTGTTTAAATGACAGTAGAAGGTACTTTTTGTACCTTGCCAATTTAACGGAGGTGTTTATTTGAAAACTGTGCTGAAAACACTCTTCATCCTCCTGATTATATCTGGAACGTACGTTCTGTTTATTCAATATGGATCTTCACCAGAAAAAGAAAACAGCAATGAGCCGAAGGTGTCTAATGAAGAAACATCTAGCGATAAGCCGATCAACATTCCGAAAAAAGGTCTCATGTCCTTTATGGGGAAGTCTTCAAACGAAGTGCTTAAACAGCTAGGGGAACCAGATCGCATTGATCCTTCCGCATATGATTATGACTGGTGGATATACAATCAATCGAAGAAGCACTATATTCAAGTAGGGGTAAAGGACAGTAAAGTGGTGACCTTGTTTGCGACAGGGGACGGGCTGAATGTTGAGCCGTTTAAAATCGGTCAAGCCACAAGTGAAGTGTTTAAAAAAACACAAATCGCTCCTTACATTCATGTAGAGGACGAGGGAAATTCATATCGCTTTGAATTCTCAGAAGATGATATGAATACCAGGCCGACGGTGAAAGTGGGAGATGATGTGTATGTCCAGCTCTACATGGATAAGTTTGAAAGCACTCTTTCGAGCATTCGAGCCTTTAACGCAGATACATTTGTCAAACAAAAGCCGTATGAAGTCGTTTATCGAGGTCAATTAATTGAACCTGAGGCGATATCAGGCGAAAAGTGGAAGGATATTGAAGCGTCGAGTCAAAAACAAATTTTTGATATGACCAATATTATCCGCCATAAGTACAAACTGCCGACCTTAAAGTGGGACGATGAAACCTCTGAAGTGGCATTCATGCATAGTGAGGACATGAAGGATCATCATTATTTCTCCCATGAATCTAAAAAATACGGCACGCTGAAAGACCGGTTAGAAAGAGGCGAGGTCGCATTTCAGCTTGCGGGGGAAAACATTGCGTATAATTATGTTGATGGCCCTGCAGCTGTAGAAGGTTGGCTGAATAGCGAAGGTCACCGGAAGGCATTGTTAAATCAAGATTACACGCACCTTGGCGTTGGTGTGAAAGAAAAGTATTATACACAAAACTTCATTAAGAAAACGTCTTAATCCTCTAAACAGCTGCGCACAGATGGCGGCTGTTTTTTTATGAAAAGGGCTCACCAAAATAGACCCAGATGTATATAGTATAGTAGGCATTTGTATGGGGGGTGAGGATATGACAAATAAGCAAAAGCAAACATCCATTGATGAATTTAAACAGTTCGTCAGACGCCATCCGAAATTAATTCAAGAAGTGCAGACGCAAGAAAAAAGCTGGCAAAGTTTATACGAGAATTGGGTCATGTTTGGTGAGGAAGATGACATGTGGTCTCCTTACCGGCAAACACAAACGGAAGAAGCAAAAGAAGAAAAAGCCGCTAAGCAAAGTGAACCGGGAAAAGCAGATTTTATGTCTAAAATGGTTTCTGCAGTGAAAAAAATGGACGCTGATCAGATGAATGAACAAATTAATAAAATGAGCCAGTCTATTTCCTCTTTACAAAGCTTACTCGGTCAATTTTCATCAAATGGCTCAAAGAAGGGTTCATCTGGAGGCAGCCAGCACCCATTCTCCTTCAGGAAAGATTAATTGAAAGGGGATGCTTTTGGTGCGGAGAGAAGTACAAGAGTTTGTCATGGCCGAAGAGGATCGAATCAAATTCATCAGGCAGCGCCCACTCTGGTATAGACAGTTAACGCGGCATCCTGAAAATGTCACTTCGTTTGAATTAGATAAAATGAACTTTTACGAAAAAACCATTCCTCATCGTGTGAGCCAGTTGAGCAATAGTGTCCAAATGGCTGAAATGATGATCCAGATGTTCCAAGCAATGCGCAATCAAAATGGAGCCGGGTGAGGCTTTTTTTGAGTTGATTAAGATGTCTATTTCATGAGCATCCTATGAAAGTAGACGAAAGGAGAATCAGAACATGAAATGGATGCTGTCAATATGCGCATTGCTTTTTCTTCTCACCGGATGTCAAAGTCAACATGATCAAGAGCAAGTAACTAGGCAAGAACCAGCAGTACCAGTCATGCAGCAGACGCAAAGTGAAATGAAGCAGCAAGGCTTTTTAAAATACAAAGTGCAGGGATCTGTTGTGTATATAGAAAGTACACTTCAAGATTTTCACCTTGAACCTTCACCCCTAAAAAAGGATAAGAAGGCTGGGTATTTTACTGTGTATGTAGACGGGAAACGGGCAGGCAATGAGTATACTGCGGCGTTTGTGGTCAAGCACCTTTCAAAAGGAAAGCATAAAATGACCGTTGTGCTAAATTCTCGTCACCCTGAATATAAGCAGAAAAGAGAGACGTGGGATGTATTTGTGACGTAAAAGCATTTTCTGATCCATAGGTTTCGTGGTAAACTATGAATTGGAGGTGCAACATTTATGTATGCGACAATCGAATCTGTGGAGCTCCAAGAGGAAGCAAATCAATTGGCTGCCATGATTCTTCAGTCGGAGGAGGCTGAACATTACCGCAACTGCTTTAAGCGTCTCCAGCAAGACGAAGAAGCCCAACAAATTATTGCCCATTTTACAAAAGTAAAAGAGCAATATGAAGATGTGCAGCGGTTCGGCAAATACCATCCGGACTATAGAACGATCTCAAAAGAAATGCGTGAGGTCAAAAGAAAGCTAGATCTTCACGATACAGTGGTTGATTTCAAAAAAGCAGAAACAGCGATTCAATCCATCTTAGATGAGATTAGTATTGAAATCGGTCAAGCTGTATCAGCATATATTAAAGTTCCAACAGGGAACCCATATTTTGATGGTCTATCATCATGCGGCGGTGGCTGTGGATCAGGAGGCAGCTGTGGCTGTAAAGTATCTTGACGAGACTTGAACGTCTCGTCTTTTACATAATGAACGGAAAGAATTGAAAAGCGGAAGGTGAAAAGATGGATACCAAACGTCAAGGGATGGTCGTTTGGCTGCATTCGTTAAAGCAGTCAAAAGCGCTAAGGAAATTTGGGAATGTTCACTATATTTCAAGGAAAATGAAATATGCAGTGATTTATTGTGATATGAATGATCTTGAGCGCCACATGGCAAAGCTCAGTTCATTGCCATTTGTAAAACGTGTTGAGCCTTCCTATAAACCTTTTATTAAATTAGAGTACGAATCGAAATTGGACAAAGCAAAAGAGTATGATTATAAGGTGGGCTTTTAAAGACACAAAAAAACCCCCGCGGCATCACCCGCGGGGTCCTTCTATTCTTAATGATTCATTAAGGAGAAGGCAAAGGGAGAGGAGAAACCGGAGGAAGAACTTATGGGGAAACGTAAGTCTTCTCCGCGGTTGGCAACAGCACCACATCAGATGCTGTTAACAGTAGTATGACCCTCTCTTTTGTGATCTATACATAGAAAATGAATGGAATTCAGTGCATTGTCCCATGTGGAGTGGATATGGTAAGATAATGTTGAATTTTTTGTCATCAAACAATATTCAATAGATGCAAGCAGAAAAAGTGGTGGAAAAATGAGAGTGATTTCTGGAACAAAAAAAGGCCGCACGCTGAAAGCCGTACCCGGCCAATCAACAAGACCAACAACAGATAAAGTAAAAGAATCCATTTTTAATATGATTGGACCGTATTTTGATGGGGGATGGGCCCTTGATTTATTTGCTGGAAGTGGTGGTTTAGGAATTGAAGCGCTTTCTAGAGGATTCGATCATTGTATATTTGTGGATCGAGATATGAAGGCGATTCAGACGATTAAAGGCAACTTGAATCAATTGTCGCTGATGGATCAAAGTGAAGTGTTTCGAAATGATGCAAACCGTGCACTCGCCGCTGTAGTGAAGCGAGAAGAATCTTTTCAAGCCATCTTCCTGGATCCGCCGTATAAAGATCAAAAGTTGAAAGCACTTCTTGATACGATTGATGAGCATTCCTTATTAGCAGATGATGGCGTCATTGTGTGTGAGCATGATAAAGATGTGACACTGCCAGAGGAAGCAGGACAGCTGCATATCTCAAGGCAGGAAATGTACGGAATGACTGGCATTACGATCTATAGAAAGCGGGGAAATTAAAGCATGGGGAATATAGCCGTTTGTCCGGGTAGCTTCGATCCAGTCACATTGGGCCATTTGGATATTATCAAAAGAGGGGCAAAGATTTTTGATGAAGTATATGTGTGCGTCCTCAATAACTCGTCAAAAAAGCCGTTGTTTACTGTTGAAGAGCGATGTGAACTCATTCGTCAAGCAACAAAGGAGCTACCAAATATCAAAGTGGAATCCTTTCATGGACTGCTCGTTGATTATGCGAAACAAAAAGAGGCGAAAGTCATTTTGCGCGGACTTAGAGCGGTGACGGACTTTGAATACGAGATGCAAGGGACATCAATGAACAAAGTGTTGAATGATGACATTGAAACGTTCTTTATGATGACGAATAATCAATACTCCTTCTTAAGTTCAAGCATTGTTAAAGAAGTAGCGAAATATCATGGATCAGTCAAAGAGCTTGTACCGCAAGAGGTCGAAGCTGCGCTGAAAGAAAAATTTAATGGATGAGTGCATTGTGCACTCATCCATTTTTTAATTTCTGATAATAGAGCGCAATATACACGATCAGACTGAACAAGGTGATGAGAGGACCAGCAGATACAAGCTGATTCCATAACATGCTGCTAAACATCACGACTTGCTCGCTTGTTTCAAATGCCCCTGCTGGAAGCGCCATGTCTGCTTTAGAGACATAAAGGGGTTTGAATAACAAAAAAGTAAAGACGGCTGCGTAAATACCGTGAAGCAAACGGGCGAAGAAAAACGGTTTAAAGCGTATATCGGTGGCTGCCAAAATCCCGGCTACCTGAGCTTGAACGGAGAATCCGCTAAATCCTAAAATAAAGCTGACCACAATTGTTTTAGCGAGCATGGAAACCTCTTGTGATCCTGTGAGCTGACTTCCTAATGTGATTTCAAATAGACCCGCAATCATGGCTAGATCTAATTCCGGCGGAAGGTGCATCGTTTTCAGTATAGAGCCGATCCCGATAGAGAGAAGATCTGTCACATGAACGACAGCGAGCATTTGACTAAAGACAGAAAATAAAATGATAAAGCCGCCAATCATTAAGAGCGTTTGAACAGATGACATGACAGCGTCACTTAATATTTGGCCAAGTGGTCTTTTTTCTGCAAGTCTTGCCGTATGAAGAGCGCTGAATGCTTCTCGAATTGGAGGCAATAAAAATCCTTTTCGGCTTCTGAGGTGCGCATCATGACGTGCTTTATATCCGCGCATCGTCACCCCAACCGCGAGATTTCCTAAATAATGTGCACAGGCTAACACAATGCCTATAGCTGGGTGATGAAAAAATCCTACAGCCACTGCTCCAAAAATGAACAAAGGGTTTGAAGAATTGGTAAATGACACAAGGCGTTCTGCTTCAATTCTTGTCAGCTGTCCTTCCTGCCGAAGTCTTGTCGTCAATTTAGCGCCAGAAGGAAAACCAGAGGCCATTCCCATCGCCAGTACAAATCCGCCGACACCAGGCACCCGAAAGATAGGCCGCATAAATGGCTCTAATAATACGCCGACAAATCTGACAATCCCGAAACTGATTAATAGCTCGGACAAAATAAAAAAAGGTAGCAGCGATGGAAAAACCACTTCCCACCACATTGCAAGTCCATTTTTCGATGCTTGCAAAGAGGCTTGTGGATGTGTAATCACAGTGGCTGTTAAAAAGATAAAAAAAGCAGCGATGAACAGAGTGTTCCATTTTTTCATGGAGATGTCGCTCCTTGCCGTTATAATCTATTGGCGAGCTCGTGATTAAAGAAAAAGAGATGCTAGCCGAGCCTGTCTTCTATTACTATACGATGAGAAGGGGCATGTTTAGACCTATAGATTCGTATATATGCATAGAAAGAGGAGGGTGGATTCATGAAACGACCGATTATCGGGCTTGCGCTGGGCTCCGGGGGTGCCAGAGGGATGGCGCATATCGGGGTTTTATCTAGTCTTGAGAAACAAGGAATTCAGGTGGATATGATCGCAGGAAGCAGTATTGGTGCTCTTGTGGGGAGCTTTTATGCAGCAGGACAAGACGTAGAAAAAATGAAAAAACTTGCACTTGTCTTCAGAAGAAAGTATTATGCTGACTATACACTGCCAAAAATCGGTCTGTTAAAAGGAAATCGAATTTTGCAACTGATTCACACGTTTACATATGGGAAGAATATTGAAGAAATGCGCGTGCCTCTTGCGATTGTCGCCTGTGACCTTCAGACAGGGGAGAAGGTTGTGTTCAAAGAAGGGTCTGTCTCACAAGCAGTCAGGGCAAGCATTAGCATTCCGGGTGTGTTTGTTCCGCATGAAATAGGCGGCAGGCAATTGGTGGATGGAGCGGTAGTGGACCGCATTCCTGTTTCTGTTCTCAAAGAAATGGGGGCAGATCTCATTATCGCCTCTGATGTATCAAGGGTGAAAAAAACAGAAAAGGCAACGAGATTATCGGATGTCATTATGCAAAGTTTGGACATCCTTCAAAATGAATTGGTTCGTCACCAAACCATTCATGCAGATCTCATGATTCGGCCGAAGCTCGAGACCTTTAGCTCTAGTGCGTTTACACAGGTTCAAGAAATGATTGAAGCAGGTGAACTCGCCGCCGACCAACTAAAAGAAAAACTGAAAGATGTCATTGATAAATGGGAGTGTTAATCGAATGAAAAAATTAAATATTCGCTGGCTCAGCTTTTTTGCTGTTGTTCTAGTCTTATTTGGCTTAACTTTTGTGAAACTGCCCTATTACGTCACAAAGCCAGGTGATGCAACAGAAATTGCGCCACACATTCAAGTAGACGGAGGATATGGCGAGAAAGGCAGCTTTTCTCTTATGACCATTAAAGTAGGTCCAGCCAATCCATATACGTATTTACTTGCAAAAATGAACAAGTATGACGAAATCGTTCCAGAAGAAAATATTAAAGCGGACGGAGAGTCTGATGAGGATTATATGAAACGGCAGCTGCAGCTCATGAAAAGTTCTCAAGAAAATGCAATGATTGCCGCTTATACAAAAGCGGGGAAAAAAGTAGATTATACGTTTAATGGGGTATATGCGAGCTATGTGATGAAAGGAATGCCTGCATATGGGAAGATTGAAGTTGGCGATAAGATCAAAAGCGTCGACGGCCATACATATGAGTCAGCAGATAAAATGGTTTCGTATATCAGCAGTAAAAAAGCAGGCACGACTGTCCGTTTTGTACTTGAACGTAATGGCAAAGAAATTACGCAGAACGTGACGTTAAAACCATTTAAAGAAGAGCCAAAACGAGTGGGAATTGGCGTATCACTATTTACAGACCGTCATGTGAAAGTGTCTCCTTCTGTGAAAGTGGATATTGAAAACATCGGCGGTCCATCGGCTGGTTTAATGATGTCACTTGAAATTTACAATCAGCTGACAAAAGAAGATGAAACACATGGCTATGCGATCGCAGGAACTGGAACGATTGATGCAGATGGTACAGTCGGACCGATTGGCGGAATTGATCAAAAGGTTGTTGCAGCAGACAAAGCAGGGAAAGACATCTTCTTTGCACCGAATGATAAAGGTGACCCAAACTCTGACTACAAAAATGCAGTCAAAACAGCAAAAGATATTAAAAGTGATATGAAAATCGTTCCTGTGGATACCATGCAGGACGCACTAAACTATTTAAACAAATTAAAAGAGAAAGCATCATAAAAAAGAGCAGCCTGACTTGCAGGCTGCTTTTTTTCTATCGAGATGAAAAGAGTCCGCTCTCTTCATCATATCGAATCGGTGATGTTTTAAACTCTGCTTTTGTTAACTCTGTTTGCATGGGTTCACAGATGGGAAGGCTAAACACCCTTGAAGCGCGAATATCAAGATCAAGGGCGGGATGTGAAAAGGAAGACAGTTTACTCACAAGTGGTACATCCAACTCTTTTTTTACAAGAGACAAGTACTGTTGTCCTTTCCTTGTCATTCCAAGTAAACGAATATAGGGCGCTTTTTTCTCTTCAAGCAGCTCGTGCATCGTCTTTTTCTTCATGTTCATTAATAGATGCGTATTCATCCGCTGTAACCTTGTCCACGTATATCGTTTTGTTTTGACAAGTGATAGATACTCATCGTAGGAAGACGCATGTGTTATGGCTTTTTGCATGCGGTGTTCAATGCCTTCTTCAATTTCATAGATGCCCTCTAATTCACTCGTATCCATTGTATGAAAAACATGTTTCAGAAAGCGAAAATAGGCTTCTTGCGTATGTAAAAGACCATATGAAGAATGATAGTCGTGTAATTGCTTTAAAGTAGCGTCTGGTAGGTAGGGCGTGACTTCTTGAAATGAGCTCTGTTCTTTTAATGCTTTTCGGATACTTGTGGCGCTTGCGATTTTTTGGTTGTCAGGCAGTTCTTCATCATGATAATCAGATGCAATTCTTTGAGACGTAAAAGGCTGCATGTGAGGAGCTCTCTCTAAGATGGCTTTAACATAATGAAAGCCTAAAATGTTATTTGGTTTGGACAAATCCAGTAAGTGTTCAGAATGAATGGCCTCTTGAAATGCACCTGCTGCTGCTGCGGGATAACTAAGACCTTCTTTCACCTTTTCTTTTGTTAAAAGATCAATCTCTGCCTTTTTTTCATGCCAAGCGTGTGCTGTGCGCTCAAATGCGTTGATCTCTCCATCCTCACTGCCGAAAAAAAGAGAATGGCATTTTAATGCATCGAGGATGGACACAGCGCCATTGGCGAAGGTTTCTGCCTTTTGTACGGCATATATGTATGGAAGCTCACACACAATGTCTACACCGTTTTGCAGTGCCATTTTTGTACGTGCCCATTTTGAGACGATGGCAGGCTCCCCGCGCTGGAGGAAAGAACCGCTCATGACGGCAATGGCAACATCTGAGGAGGTTTGTTTTTTCGCCTGATTCACATGATAGGCATGCCCATAATGAAATGGATTGTACTCGACAACGACTCCCACTGCTTTCAATAGATGTTCCGCCTTTCTTGCTATGGTTAAATGGTCTGTGCTACAGTAGCATAAGGGAAAAATGAAGACCATTTTTTTCAGTGTAGGCATTCCGAGAACTGATGTCAAACAGCCCTTTGACATCATGAAGGACTGTAAAGAAAAAATATTGACAAATAGCATGATGAAAGCTATAATCATGTTTGTTGCTCTTAGAGGTGATACAATTGAAATGGACAGTTTATCAGTTACATCAAAAAGCTAAAAACAGCTTCGATTTTCATGAGACGGTTGACTTAAATGAACTTACTAGCCTTCATTCAGATATACGTCGCATTTCACCAGTAGAGGTGAAAGGGACTGGAGTGATCGAATCAAAGCAAGTCGCATTTGATTTAACCATCACAGGTGAAATGACATTGCCTTGTTCAAGAACGCTTGTTGATGTAAATTATCCATTTGCGATTTCAACAAAAGAACTATTTGTACTTCATAAGACAGACGATATAGAAGATGAAGACGTATCTGTTGTAGAAGACGATATCATCGACTTAACGCCTATAGTCAAGGAAGAAATTCTTCTTGAAGTGCCCATGCAAATCTTTTGCGACCAAGCTGACGTAAAAGGTGCTGCACCACAGGAAGGGAATGACTGGGCGGTCATTTCGGAAGATGCACATCAAAACCGAATTGATCCTCGTCTGGAAGGCTTGAAGAAGCTCTTAGAAGAAAATAATGAATCTTAACTCTTTAAGGAGGTGGGAATAATGGCTGTACCTTTTAGAAGAACTTCTAAAATGAAAAAAAGATTGCGTCGTACGCATTTCAAACTACAAGTACCTGGTATGGTAGCTTGCCCAGAATGCGGTGAAATGAAAATTTCTCATCGTGTCTGCAAATCTTGCGGAACATACAAAGGCAAAGACGTAAAAAGCAACTAATGCTTGATAAAAAAACGTGAGGGAATCTTCCCTTGCGTTTTTTTATTGATCTATTTTTTAGGTTTCTCTCCTGCAAATAGTCTATCTACTCTAGTAAGCGCATATGATGTGGTATTCAGATTCAGGGGGGATGATGAGTTGACGATTACACGGCAGGACGCATGGACACAAGATGAAGATTTACTTTTAGCAGAAGTTGTTTTAAGGCATATCCGAGATGGGGGTACCCAGCTTTCAGCATTTGAAGAGGTTGGAAAAGCATTGTCAAGAACAGCAGCAGCATGTGGATTCAGGTGGAATTCTTACGTCAGAAAGCAGTACCAGGCAGGCATTGAGCTTGCCAAAAAACAGCGAAAAGAACTGCGTAAAAAAATTGGTATCCATTCTTCGGGTTTACCGCAGCATGCGTTCACCATAGAAGAGAAGGCATCTTCTGATCAGACTGAACTGACGCTTCGAGAAGTAATTCGGTTTCTAGAGCAGCTTGAGAAAGAACCATCTGGTCCAGCTTATTTACGGGAGGAGCTTAAAGATGCACAGCATCAATTAAAATCACTCACCGAAGAAAATGAACAGCTGAAACGTCAATTAAAAATGACAGAAGAAGATTACCGGGCACTTATTGGTATTGTTGAAAGAGTCAAACAGAATATCAGCTTAAAAGATTACGCAAAATAAGAAAACGCCCCTCACAGATGGAAAGAGGGGCGTTTTCTTAATGATTAAAATGATTAAGCGGACTCACCTGTGTTCTTTTGAATATGTGCCGGCTCCCAAATGAGTGGGTTTTCTCCTTTATCGCGTTCCATATCATATTTCACCGCTTCAAAGCCCATTTTATCCCAAAAACCGGCAGATTTGACGCGTGGATTCGTTCGAATTGGAAGGCCAAAAGATTTTGCGAAATCAACAAGTGCTTCGCCGTAACCTTTACGCTGATATCCTGGCAACACTTCTAGCTTCCACAGCTCTAGATAATCATGATTATGGTCAAAATACGTCGTCGTCGAGCCATCTACTTGATAGAGGCTCATACGTGCCACAAGCTTATCTCCAAAGTAAATCCCATAAAATGGAGAGTTGCTGTCATTTTCAATCATATTACTTTCTAGGTCTTCAAGCATGGAAAGTTCTTGTATGCCATATTCCTTAAATTGTTTAAATTCCTCTAATGTTTTGTAGTTAATCAGAAGACGTTTTACTTGTGTCATGTGATCTTCCCCCTTACACACATAATGTCGACAGTGATGTCATTGAAGGCGTTTTCATCCCATCCGCCTAAAAAAGTTTTTACACTTATTATTATAGTTTTTTAATTAAAAAAATTCAATCATAGCGCGTTATCTGCTTTTTGCATCGTAGCACGAAACTGGTAAAATAGTTGATAACATGAAGTAAACAGAAAAAGGGAAGTGCGGCAATTGAAAATTGGAATCATTGGCGGTGGTGCGATTGGTCTGCTTTGTGCCAGTTATTTATCAGAACATCATGACATCACCGTCTTTACAAGAAGGAAACAGCAGGCAGAAGAAATTCGAGCATTAGGCATTGAACGAATGGTAAGAGGGGAAACCATTCAATCAGCTGTTGGGGCCGATACGGGGGTCAAAGGAATATTTGATTTGCTGATTGTGACAGTGAAGTATCATCATCTGCAAGATGTTCTAGGGGAATTATCGGGACTGCCTCGTCATCGGATCTTATTTTTGCAGAACGGAATGGCCCACCTCGTCGATTTAAAGAACTGGAAAACGGCACATCAGTTATATATTGGTGTAGTAGAGCATGGCGCAATGAAGGTGTCTGATCGCGCAGTAAACCATACAGGAATTGGTGTCATCAAGTGGGGAGCATTTCTGCATGAGGAAAAAGAACCTATGGGTAGTGAACTATCAACGTGCGATTTTCAAATGGTTTATACAGATGAATGGAAGAAAGTACTGGAGGAAAAGCTGCTCGTCAATGTGTGTATTAATCCGTTGACGGCTCTATTACATGTGAATAATGGGGAATTGGTATCGAACCCATCATATGAACATATGATGACATGTGCATTTGAAGAAGCGGTTTCCATTCTAGGGTTGCTTGAGAAAGATCGTCTATGGGCTCATGTGAAATCAATTTGCCATCAAACGGCTGCCAATCAATCGTCAATGCTACAAGATATCGTCAAAGGCCGCCAAACTGAAAGAAAAGCAATCATTGGCTACCTTTTAAAAAAAGCTCAAGGTCAAGGGATGACGCCGCCATTCCTCACTTTCTTGAATAGAAGCTTGGAAGTATTGGAAAAAAAGCAAACAAAATCTTTTGAGTGAGCTCATTTACATGCTATACTTTTTTCGGGAAACTAACTATTTATTGAAGAAAGGAAGTTCTAAACATGCAATTGACTGAACTTTCCATCCGAAGTCAGAATTTATTCATACGTGATTATATAGAAGAAAAAAAAGAGATGACTGCTTTTTTTGATTATGATATACATTCTGAGCACACATGGAAAAAGAGATACGACGATCTCATGGAAAGGAGCTTCCCGCGCGAGGCTTTAGCGGATTATATGAGCGCATATCATGCAAAATTTGATTCGGCTGCGATGCGTGAGAATATTGAGAAGATACGTGATGAACGGAGCGTCATGGTGGTTGGAGGACAGCAGGCAGGCCTACTGACAGGTCCGCTTTATACCATACATAAAATCATTTCCATTATTCAGTTTGCCAAAGAAAAAGAATCAGAGCTTGGCGTTCCTGTTATTCCGGTCTTTTGGGTAGCGGGTGAAGATCACGACGTAGACGAAATTAACTTTGTGTACACGTCTGGCGAAAAAGGCCCAGTCAAACAAAAGCTTCCATTACATCATGTGAAAAAAACAGCTGCGAAAAGAACACCTCTCCACCAAGAGAAAACAGAGAGATGGCTTCGTGATGTATTTTCAACCTATGAGGAATCTGCTTACACAAATGACTTGTTTGATCAGCTTCTTCGATGTTTACGCAAATCAGAAACGTTTACTGATTTCTTTGAGTGGATTGTTTGCGATCTATTTGAAGAAGATGGACTGCTGTTATTGAATTCAGGAGACTTCGGCGTGAAGCCACTTGAACGTACGTTATTCAAGCAAATTGTGGAGTCGAGTGATGCGATCGTGGCTCACTTAAATAACACGCAGGCTGCCATGGAACAAGCGGGGTATCAGCCGATTATTGAAGCTGGTGACCATCAAGCCAACTTGTTTTACGAATATGATGATGAGCGTTTCCTCATTGAACAAGAGAATGGCCAATTTTCTATATCTGAAGTGGGGCTTACTTGGACAAAAGATGAGCTTTTGCAGGAAGTCGAGGAGCACCCAGAGCGGTTTAGCAATAATGTGGTGACCCGTCCATTGATGCAGGAAACCCTTCTTCCAACGCTTGCTTTTATGGCTGGACACGGTGAAGTGAACTATTGGGGTGAGCTGAAAGGCATCTTCGAGTACTTCGATGTCAAAATGGCACCCGTTCTTCCAAGATTGCACGTCACCATTCTTGAAAGGCATATTGATAAGAAGCTGCCGATAAGAGAATTGTCGGTTGAAGAAGTGCTGACAAAAGGCGTGAAAGAAAAGAAGGATGCGCACTTTCAGCAAAGTCTCCCAGACAGCTTCGTTCAATCGGTTCAACATGCCAAACGTGAATTAGCGAATGTTCACGAGGCAATGAGACAAGAAGCGCTAGAGATCGAACCAAGCTTTGAACAGCTATTAGATAAAAATGCCAAATTTATAGAAGACCAGCTTCAATTTGTTTATCAAAAGGTTGCAAAGCGTGTGGAAGAGAAGGAAGGATACATCCTTCGAGATTTTGAACGGATTGAAAATAGCTTAAAACCACTCGAAGCACCACAAGAAAGAATTTGGAATATCATGTACTTTTTAAACAAATATGGTCCAGAATTCTTCAAAACGTTCAAAAATCTGCCATTTTCATTTCAAAACAAGCAACAAATTGTCAAACTTTGAAATAAAGTTTTAATGAACCCTGACTAGTTCAGGGTTTTTTTTTATGTAGAAACAGTGTAAAATAAGTTTTGTGGAGAGAAGTGGTGGATAGTGGAGAGTATAGGTGAGAAAGTGGGGCTCTGATGATCATGTTCATGGGTGAATACCAACATACGATTGATACAAAAGGGCGCATGATCATCCCTGCTAAATTTAGAGACGGTCTCGGAGAACAGTTTGTGCTGACGAGAGGGCTTGATCAATGTTTATTTGGCTACCCTATGAGTGAGTGGAAACTAATTGAAGAGAAACTCAAAGCACTGCCGCTAACGAAAAAAGATGCACGTGCGTTTACCCGGTTCTTCTTCTCCGGCGCAGTTGAATGTGATCTGGACAAGCAGGGGCGCATTAACATCGCATCCAACCTACTCCAATATGCAAAACTCGAAAAAGAATGTGTGGTCATCGGCGTTTCAAATCGAATTGAGTTGTGGAGTAAGTCGATCTGGGAACAATATACAGAAGAGCAAGAAGATTCTTTTGCTGAAATTGCTGAAAACATGATTGGATTTGATATATAATAATCCCTTGTGCAGCAAGCTTTCTACACATTCATTTCTATTTGAAAAAGGTGGGACCATATCATCATGTTTCAACATGAGACAGTATTATTAAAAGAAACAGTTGACGGTTTAAACGTCAAAGAAGACGGTACATATGTGGACTGCACGCTAGGCGGCGCAGGTCATAGCTCATATTTACTATCTCAATTATCAGAAAAAGGTACATTAATTGGGTTTGACCAAGACGATGCTGCACTGGATCATGCACGAGAGAAGCTCGCACATGTTAAAGCGAACATTCTTTTCATAAAAAGCAACTTCCGATATTTAAAAGAACGTCTGAATGAACAAGGAATTACAAGCGTAGACGGTGTGATTTTTGACCTTGGGGTTTCATCACCTCAGCTTGACACACCAGAGAGAGGCTTTAGTTATCACCATGATGCACCTCTTGACATGCGAATGGATCAAACCGCTGCTTTGTCGGCAAAACAAGTGGTGAATGAATGGCCATTTGAAGATCTAGTTCGGATTTTCTACAAATATGGGGAAGAAAAGTTCAGCAAGCAAATCGCACGCAAAATTGAAGAAGCCAGAAAAAAAGCGCCAATTGAAACAACAGGAGAGCTTGTCGACATTATTAAAGAAGGAATTCCCGCACCTGCAAGACGAAAAGGCGGACATCCAGCGAAAAGAGTATTTCAAGCGATCCGAATTGCCGTAAATGATGAATTGAAAGTATTTGAAGAAGCACTAGAACAAGCAATAGAGTTACTCAATCCGAAGGGGAGAATTTCTGTCATTACATTCCATTCACTTGAAGATCGGATTTGTAAAAGTACATTTAAAGAAATGTCTTCTCTTCCAGAACTTCCGCACGGACTGCCAGTAATTCCAGAAGGACTTGAACCAAAACTGAAGCTGATCACGAGAAAACCAATCGTTGCATCAGAACAAGAGCTGGAATATAACAACCGTGCCCGTTCAGCGAAGCTCCGAATTGCAGAAAAAAAGTAAACGACACCATAGATGATGATAAAAAGGAGGTTTCTTATGAGTAATTTGGCTTACCAAAGAGAAGTAAAGCAACATCAAACCGAGCAACAAGGTC
This sequence comes from Bacillus sp. JUb11, assembly GCF_024807925.1. NCBI lineage: Bacteria > Bacillati > Bacillota > Bacilli > Caryophanales > Bacillaceae > Bacillus > Bacillus sp. JUb11. Next base: position 82,699 of record NZ_JANUEZ010000005.1, read on the forward strand.
AATCGGTTGTGATTAGAAGAAGAGGTTCTATTACACTTGGTGAAAAAATCTTACTTGTCATGTTTGTCATGGCTCTCATGTGCAGCTCGATCCTCATTATTTCTAAAGCCTTTGCTGTTTATCACGCAAATATCGAAGTGCAGAAGCTAGAACAGCAAGTGTCTTTAGAATCGAAAAAGATCACTGAACTGCAAAAGCAAAAAGATTTACTAAGTGAACCAGAGAGAATCATTGAAGCCGCTAAAAAAGCAGGCTTAAGCATGTCGAAAGATGTTAAGAAGGTCGATTAACATGGCGATGCCTAAAAAGAATAAAATGATGAACAGAGGCGCGGCAATTGCGAGTATTTGCTTCGCCCTGTTTTTCTTTATCATCCTTGCACGTTTTATTTATATTCAGATTACGGGAACCGTCGATGGACAAGTGTTAGCTGCAAAAGCCAATGAACAATATCAATCGAAAAAAACACTTGAAGCCAAAAGAGGGTCCATTTTAGACAGAAACGGAAATGTGATTGCAGAAGATACATCTGTGTATAAACTGATTGCGATCATGAGCAAGAAAATGACGGTCGATCCAAAGCATCCGATGCATGTCGTTGACAAAGAAAAGACAGCAAAAGAGCTGTCAAAAGTCATTGATATGAGTGAGAGTGAAATTTTAAAGCGTCTGAATACAAAGGATGCGTTCCAAGTCGAGTTTGGTAAAGCCGGAAAGGATATTAGTTTTTCAACTAAGGAAAAAATTGAAAAGCTAAAACTTCCTGGGATCGCCTTTGAAAAAGATACAAAGAGGTATTATCCAAACGGCATGTTTGCTTCGAACTTAATCGGTTATGCTAGATTAGATGAAGCCACCAAGGACATGTCAGGCGCAATGGGTCTAGAAAAGGCTCTGAATAAATATTTAAAAGAAAAAGATGGCTATGTAACGTATAACAGCGACAGAAGCGGATGGGCACTTCCGAATAGTAAAGAAGACATCGTTGCCCCAAAAGACGGGAAAAACGTCACACTGACCATCGACCAAAAAATTCAAGCATTTCTTGAAGAAAGTATGACGCAGGTCGCTAAAAAATATAAGCCGAAGAAAATCATTGCGACAGTCGTTGATCCGAAAACTGGAAGAGTTCTTGCAATGGGACAGCGGCCAAGCTTTAATTTAAATGAACTCGACATTACGAATTATAACAACGATGTCATTTCTTACGCATTTGAACCAGGTTCAACGATGAAAATTTTTACACTTGCTGCTGCTATCCAAGAAGGAGTGTACCAAGGCAGTGACAAGTATCAGTCTGGTACTTATAAAGTAGGCGGCGGTCTTGTAAGAGACCATAACAACGGAAATGGCTGGGGAAAAATTGATTTTCATGAAGGTGTTCTACGTTCTTCAAACGTAGCTTTTGCGAAATTGGCAAAAGAAAAATTAGGTTTCACACGCTATGAACAATACTTGCAAAAATTCCATTTCTATGACAAAACAGGCATAGACTTGCCGAACGAAGCGTCTAGTAAAATCAATTTCAGATACGAATATGACAAAGCATCGACTGCTTATGGTCAGGCGTCAGCGATTACCCCAATTCAGCAAATTGAAGCGGCGACAGCCATTGCAAACGGTGGAACGATGATGAAGCCATATGTAATCGATCATATTACAGACCCGAACACGAACAAAACAATTTTACAGCACGAACCAACAGTAGCAGGAAAACCAATTTCTTCTGATACAGCGAAGCAAGTCCGTGACATTTTAGGTGAGGTCGTTTCCTCAAAAATTGGCACTGGACAGCCATACCAAATCAAAGGTTTTGATGTCGCTGGGAAAACGGGTACAGGACAAATTGGCGGTGCTGGCGGCTACCTTCAAGGGAGAAACGATTACGTCTTTTCATTTATGGGAATGGCACCAAAAGATGATCCGAAGCTGCTCGTTTATGTGGCTGTCCAACAGCCTCAGCTATCTGAAACACAAACGGGCTCTGCCCCTGTTTCAGAAATCTTTAACCCTGTGATGAAAAATAGTTTGCTCTATTTAAATATCGCACCAACAAAAACAGACGATAAAAAATCTGGCAAACAGAAAATAAAACAAGAAACAATGCCGTCATTCCTAGATTTAGAAGTGAAACAGGCAGAAACAGAAGCAAAAAACAAAAAGTTATCACCTGTTGTCATTGGTGACGGTCTATCCATTAAACGCCAATGGCCAAGTGCGGGCTCTGAATTCTCTGAAAGCCAGAAAGTCTTTTTGAAAACAGCAGGGAAAACCATTAAAATGCCTGATATGACAGGCTGGTCCAGAAGGGAAGTTCTTCAATATGCGTCTATTTCAGGTGTGCATATTGAAACAAATGGACAGGGATATGCTGTCAAACAAAGCGTGAAAAGTGGAGCGGAGATTTCAGATAAAGTCGTCACAGTGACCTTCAAAAGTCCAAATTAACTTGAAAACCTAGCAAATCATTTGCTAGGTTTTTTTCTTTTGCTTGAGCGATGGACGAGATCGTTCTATAAAAAGACGAGCCTGCATATGATGAAAACAAGCCATATGTAAGGAGTGAACCGGGCGTGCGAGTGTCAAGTGTAACAGTGAGAAAACGATTGCTTTTCGTGCTGCTGTTTGGGGTGATCATTTTTTTCATCATAGATACTAGATTAGGATATGTGCAGTTTATTATGGGCGAGAAGCTGACAAGTTTAGCGAAAGATTCATGGAGCCGTAACCTCCCATTTGAACCAGAACGAGGAGATATTTTGGACCGAAATGGGGTGGAGCTTGCGACGAACAAAAGTGCTCCCTCTATTTTAGTCGTGCCGCGGCAGGTGAAAGACCCAGCAGAAACAAGCAAAAAATTAGCTGCAGTACTGAATATGTCTGAGGAGAAAGCGTACAAGCATGTCACCAAGAAAACGTCTATAGAACGAATTTCCCCAGAGGGGAGAAAAGTATCTCATGAAAAAGCAAAAGAAGTCAGAGAACTTGATTTAGATGGAGTCTATGTAGCAGAAGACAGCATCAGACATTACCCGTTTGGAAGTTTCTTATCTCATGTATTGGGTTTTGCTGGAATTGATAATCAAGGCTTACTTGGACTAGAAGCGTACTATGATGATGACTTAAAAGGTGAAAAAGGCTCTGTGAAATTTTATTCTGATGCAAAAGGGAAGAAAATGCCAGATGAAGCAGATGATTATACACCGCCTAAAGATGGGCTTGATATGAAATTAACAGTTGATTCAAAAGTGCAAACCATCATCGAACGAGAACTAGACAATGCTCAGGCAAAATATAACCCAGATGGCATGATTGCCATTGCCATGAATCCGAAAAATGGTGAGGTGCTGGGAATGTCGAGCAGACCTGACTTTGATCCGGCTGACTATCAATCAGTTGATTCAAAAGTATTTAACCGAAACTTACCGGTGTGGAGCACATATGAGCCAGGATCGACGTTTAAAATCATTACACTGGCAGCTGCCCTGGAAGAAAATAAAGTAAATTTAAAACGTGATCAATTCTTTGACAGCGGATCTGTGACAGTGGATGGCGCAAGGCTCAGATGCTGGAAAAAGGGAGGACATGGATCACAGTCGTTTCTAGAAGTGGTACAAAACTCTTGTAACCCAGGATTCGTCGAGCTAGGCGACCGTCTTGGAAAAGATAAACTATTTTCTTATATTAAAAATTTCGGCTTTGGTCAAAAGACAGGCATCGACCTTCAAGGAGAAGGTAGAGGAATTTTGTTCCCGCTTGATCGTGTTGGTCCTGTAGAACAGGCAACAACAGCCTTTGGTCAAGGTGTATCTGTTACGCCGATTCAACAAGTAGCTGCAGTGGCAGCCGCAGTAAATGGAGGAACGCTTTACACGCCGTATATTGCAAAAGAATGGATCGATCCAATTACAAAAGAGGTAGTTAAAAAGCAATCACCAATTGCCAAGAAGAAAGTCATTTCAGCGGAGACGTCTAAAGAAATCAGGTATGCCCTTGAAAGTGTAGTCGCTCAAGGAACTGGCCGGAATGCATTCGTTGAAGGATATCGGGTGGGCGGAAAAACAGGAACAGCACAGAAAGTAAAAGACGGAAAGTACATGGAAAATAACCACATTGTGTCATTTATCGGGTTTGCACCTGCGGATGATCCAAGCATTGTTGTATATGTAGCAGTAGATAACCCAAAAGGCACGATTCAATTTGGTGGGACAGTAGCCGCACCTATTGTGGGCCATATTATGCGAGACAGTCTGCCTGAAATGGGCGTGAAAAAAAGAAAAGGACAAATTGAAAAGAAGTACCAATGGCTGGACACAAAAACCATTGAGGTACCGAATCTTGTAGGAGGATCTGTTTCTGACCTTGAATCACTCCTGATTAATTTAAAGATTGATGCTTCAGGAACTGGCAGTAAAGTGGTGAAGCAATCGCCTGCTGCCGGCACAAAGGTTAAAGAAGGTTCCACGATCCGATTATACTTAAATGATGAATAATAAAGAATGAACAGAGGGTAGCCGCACTCATTCGGCTGCCTCTTTTTGTTGAAAGAGAAGGGTCGCTTAAAAAAAAGAGCATAAAGTGTGCTTTTTCCAAGAGAAACTTAAGGAATACGCTGGATGTATCCTTTTTTTTACGATAAAATATAGACTGTGTGTTTTTTTCACAAGACATGCACGTGAACGAATTTGAGAGGTTTGATATGAAATGAAATTACAAGAACTCCTTACATACTTTAAAAGTGAAAACAGTGAACTGATAAACGAAAATCCGGAGATTACTTCCATTGAAATGGATTCAAGAGAAGTGAAAAAAGGGAGTCTTTTTGTCTGTATAAAAGGCTATACAGTAGATGGACATGATTACGCTGAAAAAGCTGTGAAAAGCGGGGCTGCAGCGATTGTAGCAGAACACCCACTTCACCTAACAGATGTACCAGTCATTATTGTAAAACACTCTCAAAGAGCACTTGCAAGAATGGCAGATGCTTTTTACGAACAGCCAACTCATAAACTCAATCTAATTGGTATTACAGGAACGAACGGGAAAACGTCTACAACACACATGATTGAGCAAATCATGAGAAAAGCCGATAAAAAAACAGGTTTAATCGGTACGATGTATATGAAGGTAAACGATGAAATTCTCGAAGTGAAAAACACAACACCTGAGAGTGTCACGCTTCAGAAGACCTTTAAGCAGATGCTTGATCAAGACGTAGATACGGCCATTATGGAAGTATCATCACATGCTTTGCATCTTGGGCGTGTTCATGGATGTGATTATGATATTGCCGTCTTTACAAATCTTACCCAAGATCATCTGGACTACCACAACACAATGGAAGAATATAAACATGCGAAAAGCTTGCTCTTTTCCCAGCTCGGAAGTGCCTTTCAGCACGATAAGCCGAAGCATGCCATTTTAAATGCAGATGATGAAGCGTCTAATTATTTTGAAAAAGTCACAGCAGCTGAAATTATGACGTATGGCTTAGAGCAAGAATCAGATGTAATGGCAAAGAACATTCAAATCAAACCAAAGGGAACACAATTTGATTTGATCACCCCAATCGGCACAAAAAATGTGACGGTTGCCCTTATTGGGAAATTCAATGTGTATAACATTCTAGCAGCTGTATCAGTAGGAATTGTATCAGGCTTAACGTTTGAAACGATCGTTAGTGCCATTGAAGAACTTGAGGGAGTCAAAGGAAGATTCGAACTTGTGAATTTTGATCAAGACTTCCCAGTCATCGTTGATTATGCGCACACACCTGACAGTTTAGAAAATGTACTGACTACGTGTAGAGAATTAACAGAAGGTAGAATTTTCTGTGTAGTTGGCTGCGGGGGCGACCGTGATAAAACCAAGCGCCCTCAGATGGCCCAAATCGCTGTGAAATATGCAGATGAGCCTGTTTTCACATCAGATAATCCAAGAAGTGAAGATCCATCAGCCATTTTGAAAGACATGGAAAATGGCGTGCCAAACGCCTATTATCACAGCTTTGTGAACCGGAAACAGGCCATCTTTTTTGCCATTGCTAATGCAAAAAAGGGCGATACAGTCTTAATAGCTGGAAAAGGCCATGAGACGTACCAAATCATTGGTGATCAAGTCTATGACTTTGATGATGCCAAGGTGGCAGCGGACGCTATTTTAGATCTAAACAAATCTTAAAAATGATGAAAAGAGTGTAATGAAATGAAGCATTTTGTACAAAAACAACATACGAAAGACACGAATGAATATCATAATAATGAATGCTATTTTCTAATGGAAAACGGCTTTGGAAATTCGGAAGGAGTAAAGAACAATGCTTGAACAGGTGATATTGTTTACAATCATAATGGGATTTTTAATCAGTGTTCTTTTATCCCCGATTTTTATTCCGTTTTTAAGAAGACTTAAATTTGGTCAAAGTATTAGAGAAGAAGGACCTCAGTCTCACCAAAAGAAATCTGGTACCCCAACAATGGGCGGAATTATGATTATCTTTTCTATTACAATTACAACGATCGTAATGATTAACAAATTCTCTGAGATTAGTCCAGAAATGTTTTTATTGTTATTTGTCACCCTTGGCTACGGATTATTAGGATTTTTAGATGATTATATTAAAGTAGCGATGAAGCGAAATCTTGGCTTAACATCGAAACAAAAACTGATCGGGCAAATTGTGATTGCTGTGATTTTCTATGCAGTCTTCCATTATTATGAGTTTGCAACGACTATTCGCATTCCAGGAACAGATGTCAGCTTTGACTTAGGATGGGCATACTTTATCCTCGTCGTTTTCATGCTTGTCGGTGGTTCTAATGCGGTAAACCTTACGGATGGACTTGATGGTTTATTATCTGGAACAGCTGCTATTGCATTCGGAGCTTTTGCTATATTGGCTTGGAATCAATCTCAGTATGATGTGGCGATCTTTTCGGTAGCAGTAGCAGGCGCTGTCCTTGGGTTCCTTGTCTTTAATGCGCATCCTGCAAAAGTATTTATGGGTGATACGGGATCGCTTGCTTTAGGCGGTGCCATAGTGGCCATTGCCATTTTAACGAAACTTGAGATTTTACTCGTCATTATTGGAGGAGTATTTGTTGTTGAAACGTTATCCGTTATCCTTCAAGTCATCTCCTTCAAAACAACTGGAAAAAGAATCTTTAAGATGAGCCCGCTTCACCACCACTATGAGTTAGTTGGCTGGTCTGAGTGGAGAGTAGTTGTCACCTTCTGGACAGCTGGTTTATTGCTTGCTGTTTTAGGAATTTACATCGAGGTGTGGTTATAATTGAATAGGATGCAAATGTTAAAAGACGAACATGTACTAGTACTAGGCCTTGCAAAAAGCGGATATGCGGCAGCCTCAATTCTTCACGAACACGGAATAAACGTGACGGTCAATGACCAAAAAGCTTTTGAAGAAAACGAGCCTGCTCAGTTACTTTCTGAAAAGGGGATTGATGTCATTTGTGGCAGTCATCCTCTTCGTATGTTCGACGATAAAGAAATTACGATTTTAATTAAGAACCCTGGAATTCCTTATGAGAATGTGATGGTTCAAGAGGCGCTTCGCCGAAAAATTCCAGTTTGGACTGAAATAGAATTGGCGTATCATTTGACCTCATCTCCTTTTATTGGGATTACCGGATCAAATGGAAAAACGACCACGACCACTTTGATTTATGAAATGTTGAAAAAAGACAGCCAAAAAACATTGGTAGCAGGTAATATCGGAACGGTCGCAAGTGAAGTTGCCGCGCGTGCAGCGGGCGATGAATGGATCGTAACTGAGCTCTCTTCATTTCAGTTAATGGGAACCGTTGAATTCAGACCTAAAATCAGCTTAATATTAAATATTTTTGACGCACATTTAGACTATCATCACACGCGTGAAGAATACGAAAAAGCAAAACAGAAAGTGTATGCACATCAACAAGAAGATGACATAGCTGTGGTTAACCTAGATGATCCATCTGTTGTCAAACTAGCAGAAGATTCGAAAGCGCAAAAAGTGTTTTTCTCTGTTAAAGAGCCGGTAGCACATGGAGCGTTTATTAAAGATGGTGCCATCTACTATATGAATGAACATGTCATTGACCTCAAGGATGTTGTTCTTCCTGGTGAGCATAACCAAGAAAATATTCTAGCAGCTATTTGTGTTGTGAAAAATGCAGGCTGCTCAAACGAAGCGATTGCGCAAGTTCTTACTACATTTAGTGGAGTGAAGCATCGTTTGCAATTTGTGGAGACGATTCAAAATAGAAAATTTTATAATGACAGTAAAGCGACCAATATACTGGCAACAAGTAAAGCTTTGTCTGCCTTCAAGCAGCCGACCATTTTACTAGCAGGTGGACTGGATCGTGGCAATGAATTTGATGAATTAAAACCTTTTATGAAGAATGTAAAAGGAATGATTACATTTGGTGAGACTGCGCCTAAGTTTGTGAAGCTTGGTGAAGAGCTGGGAATACATCACGTAAAACATGTCGATAATGTTGAACAAGCAGTACCTGCGGCGTTTAGCATATCTGAAGAAGAAGACGTGATTTTATTGTCTCCAGCTTGTGCAAGTTGGGATCAGCATAAAACATTTGAAGAACGTGGAGACATGTTTGTAAACGCCGTGCATATGCTTAAATAAGGGCTTGTCTCTCATATGACTGACAGCCCAAATGAAATTATGCTTGGGGTGTCGGTCTCTTGACGAATAAGAAAACTTCTCCGGATTTTTTGCTTGTTGTCATTACGTTACTTTTATTGACGATTGGTTTAATTATGGTGTACAGCGCAAGTGCTGTGTGGGCATCGTATAAATTTGATGATTCGTTTTATTTTGCAAAAAGACAGCTTTTGTTTGCCGGAATCGGAGTTATCGCAATGTTTTTCATTATGCGGGTCGATTATTGGACGTGGCGGACTTGGTCAAAGATACTGATTGCAGTGTGTTTTCTCCTTCTCGTGCTTGTCTTGATTCCTGGTATCGGTATGGAGAGAAATGGTTCAAGAAGCTGGATTGGTGTCGGTGCGTTTAGTATTCAGCCCTCTGAATTTATGAAGCTTGCGATGATTGCGTTTCTTGCAAAATTCTTATCTGAAAAACAAAAGAATATCACATCCTTTCGTAAAGGTTTCGCCCCAGCACTAGGCATTGTGTTTTCTGCATTTGCCATCATTATGCTACAGCCGGACCTAGGTACAGGAACGGTTATGGTTGGAACCTGTATTATTATGATATTTGTTTCAGGTGCGAGAATCGCTCACTTTATCTTTCTCGGTCTTTTAGGGCTTAGCGGATTTGCCGCACTTGTCTTATCAGCACCCTATCGAATAAAACGAATTACATCTTATTTAAATCCTTGGGAGGATCCACTTGGCAGCGGGTTTCAAATTATTCAATCCTTATACGCTGTCGGTCCAGGCGGTCTGTTTGGAATGGGGCTAGGTCAGAGTAGACAAAAATTCTTCTATTTGCCTGAGCCTCAAACAGACTTTATCTTTGCTATATTGTCTGAAGAACTTGGATTTATAGGTGGATCACTCATTTTGCTGCTCTTTAGTGTTCTATTGTGGAGAGGCATTAGAATAGCCCTCGGTGCACCAGATTTATATGGAAGTTTCTTAGCAGTGGGCATCATCTCAATGGTTGCCATTCAAGTAATGATTAATATCGCAGTTGTCACTGGTCTCATCCCTGTGACGGGCATCACACTCCCATTCATAAGTTATGGCGGTTCATCACTGACATTAATGCTGATGGCAATTGGCGTACTTTTGAATGTAAGCAGGTATGCTAGATATTAATGTGCTGATAGTTCATGAAACCATATAGACTTTTATTTTGCAAAAGTATGAAAAAATGATTTGAAGAGTGAAAATGGCAGTTTCTGTTTCGAAAACATGATGATTGACTCTTCTTTACAGGTTTTGACGGAGCCCTGTTGTTTAAAACAGGGTTTATACTTTGTTCAGAGCAGAAAAAAATTGAGGGGAAATGGTATAATGCGTATAGTTATTAGTGGAGGCGGAACAGGCGGGCATATTTATCCTGCTCTAGCTTTTATTAAAGAAGTGAAAAGACTGCATCCTGATGTGGAATTTTTATATATTGGCACTGAGAATGGGCTTGAAAAGAAAATTGTAGAAAGAGAAAATATCCCTTTTAAATCAATTGAAATTTCAGGTTTTAAAAGAAAGCTTTCCTTTGATAATGTAAAAACAGTGATGAGGTTTCTAAAGGGCGTCCAAAAAAGTAAATCTTATTTAAAAGAATTTAAGCCGGATGCTGTTATTGGAACAGGTGGTTATGTGTGTGGTCCTGTTGTTTATGCTGCGTCTAAGCTAAAAATCTCGACGATCATTCACGAACAAAATAGCCTGCCAGGCATCACAAATAAGTTTCTGGCACGGTATGTGAATAAAGTAGCCATCTGTTTTGAAGAAGCAAAGGAACACTTTCCTTCAGAAAAGGTTGTTTTTACGGGAAACCCAAGAGCCTCTGAAGTCGTCTCTATTAAAGAGGGAAAATCTCTTAAAGAGTTCGGGCTGGATGAGAAGAAAAAAACGGTTCTCATTTTTGGCGGGAGCAGAGGTGCAGCTCCAATCAATCAAGCAGTGATTGACATGCAAGATGAATTAAAGGCAAAGAACTATCAGCTTTTATATATTACAGGTGAGGTTCATTATGAAAAAGTGCTGAACGAATTAAAAGAAAAAGGTGAAGCACCGAATATGATCACAAAGCCTTTCTTGCATCAAATGCCGGAGTATTTAAAATCAATTGATGTCATTGTTGCAAGAGCGGGAGCCACAACGATTGCTGAAGTGACGGCACTTGGAATTCCGACCATCTTCATTCCAAGTCCATACGTGACCGCAAATCATCAAGAAATTAACGCAAGATCACTTGAAAAACATGATGCTGCGATCGTTTTAAGAGAATCAGAGCTTTCTGGAGATCGCTTGCTTCATGCAATTGATGAAATTGCTGGTAATGACGAGAAACTACATCAAATGAGCCGTTTAACAAAAGAACTCGGAGTACCAGATGCGGCCACACGTTTATATAATGTGTTAAAAGAAATTACGACTTCATGATGAATGATATGAGGTAAGGCGGAGGGTAATATGGAGAACTTGAAGAATGAATTATTAGAAGCGCAAGTTGGTAAAGTACTTGAAAATGAACCGCTTGCAAATCATACGACAATGAAAATAGGCGGACCGGCCGATCTATTAGTCATCCCTAAAGATGTCGATGCTGTCAAAACAATTATGGATCAGGTGAAAAAACATGATACTCAATGGACGGTCATTGGGAGAGGATCCAATTTACTTGTCCTTGATAAAGGAATTCGCGGGGTCGTTTTAAAGCTGGGCGCTGGGCTTGATCACTTAACTGTCAATGATGAAGAGATTACAGTTGGTGGAGGCTATTCAGTTGTAAGACTCGCGACGTCTCTTAGTAAGCAGGGGCTGTCAGGATTGGAATTCGCAGCTGGTATTCCAGGATCTATTGGTGGTGCTGTTTATATGAACGCAGGGGCACATGGATCTGACATTAGCAAGATTCTTGTGAAAGCGAGAGTCTTATTTGAAGATGGAACGATCGAGTGGTTAACTAATGAGCAAATGAATTTTAGCTATCGAACTTCTGTGCTTCAAAAGGAACGCCCTGGAATTGTTCTCGAAGCAGTGTTCAAGCTTAAACAGGACGAACGTGAGAAAATCACAAAGAAAATGCAGCAAAATAAAGATTATCGCAAGGAAACACAACCGTATAATAAACCATGCGCCGGCAGTATTTTCCGAAATCCATTACCTGAATATGCAGGACAGCTTGTAGAAAAGGCGAATTTAAAAGGATATCAGATTGGCGGCGCTAGAATTTCTGATATGCACGGAAACTTTATTGTCAACACTGGTGGGGCGAAGGCTCAAGATGTACTCGACTTAATTCAGTACATTCAAAAGAAAATCAAAGATGACTACAATGTAGAGATGCATACAGAAGTAGAAATTATTGGTGAAGCAAATTAAAGGCTACTACTTATGAATGATGGTATCACAGGAAAACAAACGGCATTTTTTCATGCCGTTTGTTTTCTAATCAATATGAGATAAAGAATGATCCAAAGGTGCGGACAAGCAGCTTTGAATGAGGTGAAGAGTATATATGCGGCCTGATCATGAAAATGAAAAGATCGTCAATATAGAAGAGCGAATCCCTAAAATTAAAGAACAAAGGAAGCAGAAAGCGAATCGGAGATTAATCTCTTTTATTCTGCTGTTTTTTATCATGGTTTTAATTATTGTCTATTTGCAAACACCAATCAGTAAAATTTCTTCTTTAACCATTACCGGTAATGAACATGTACCAACAAAACAGCTCGTTAAACTTTCGCAAATTAAAGAAGGCGAGACAGAGTTTTGGAATTTAAATAAAGATATAACAGCAGACCATATAAAGCAAAATAAATTGATTAAAAGTGTCAGTATCAAAAAACATTTCCCTAATAAGGTCAGTATTGCTGTCAAAGAGTATGCAAATATTGCGTATCTGCAAAAGGGACATTTTTATTATGAGCTTCTTGAAAACGGGACGGCTTTGCCAGATGAAGTAACACCAAGTCACGCAGGACCTATTTTTGTCGATTGGGACAATAAAGAGAAATTGAAGCAAACAGTGAAAGCTCTAAATCAACTGCCGGCTTCTATTCAGGAACTAATCTCAGAAGTATATTACGTACCGACTAGCTCCAATCAGTGGCTCGTTAAATTTTATATGAATGATGGAAACACCGTTATTGCATCAATTAAAACATTCGCAGATAAAATGACGACGTACCCTGCCATTGTCAAAGAGCTTTCGTCCTCTGAGAAAGGTACGATTCATATGGAAGTAGCTACGTATTTTGAAGCTTTTAAATCTAAGAAAAAGGAAGATGAACGTTGAGAGGCAAAACCGTCATATTCTCAATTGTAATGCTTGTTCTTGGATTTCTGATTTCTTTTTCATACCAATATACGAAGCAGCATCGAGCAGATGTCAATCGAACAGAACAATGGAAAAAAGAATATTCTTTGAAAAGTCAGCTAACAAAGCAAGAAAAGGCGAATCAAAAACTTGAAAAAGAACTTTATCGTCTTCAATCAAAGGTCCAAGCAACAGAGTTTGGTTTGAAAAATGAAAAAGAGCAGTATTTTAATGTTTTGGAAGATGTTGAGAAATACAGAATGTTTACAGGAGAAATAGGTGTAAAAGGGAAAGGGGTAAAAGTATCTCTTGAAGATGCATCTTATATCCCGAGTGGACAAAATGTCAATAATTACATTGTGCATGAGAGCCACATTTTCCATGTGATAAACGAACTATTTATATCAGGGGCATCTGCTGTAGCTATAAACGGACAAAGAATCACACACCAATCATACATACATTGTAACGGTCCAGTCGTCACGGTTGATGGTGTTCAACATCCAGCACCATTTGTCATTTCTGCTATTGGAGATCCAGCTGTTTTAATTCCTGCATTAAACATTGCAGGCGGGGTGGTTGATCAGCTGACAAGTGATCATATTTCCATGACGATTGAAAAGAAGGATATTCGTATGAATCCTCTTCTAAGAAACAAAGATTAAATGTGAAAAGGTGAGTGGTGTTGAGGAAAAAGAAGCCATTACTTAGTTTGACAGTCCTGATGGTCATATTTGGCATCATGGTCTCCATCCAGTTTAACTCTCTACAAAAGCCTAAAGTTCGCGATACTCGAGACGTTTGGGAATTAAGAGAGGATTTATCTGCATCTAAAAGTAAAGAACTGGATTTATTGAAAGAAATTGACAAATATGATGAAATGCTAAAAAAGTATGGCAACCAAGAAGATCAATCAAAAGAAGCACAATTAACAAAAACGTTGAAGGATTTGAAAGAAAAGGCTGGTTTTACAGAGGTAACGGGTGAAGGAGTTGAAATAGAAATTACTCAGCTTTTTTCTAAGGAACTTACCGGAGAAGAAGTCAAAAATATACCACCTGATCTTCTGAAAAAATTAATCAACGAAGCCAATATGTTTGGGGCAAAACATATTTCCATTAATGAACACCGGGTGATTAACACCAGTGTTATTCGAGATATTAATGGTACGACGAAAATGGATGGTTACAGCATAGATGGTGATACAGTCACGATTAAGATGGTCAGTGAGCAGGCCGATAAATTATACAGCCGTTTAAATGTATCAGATATTGGTGATTTGTTTGCTCAGGAAAATTTCAGTTTGAGTATTAGACCGCCGAAGAAAAAAATTCATTTAAAAGCATTTGTCGGTACAATTCAATTAAATGAATTGAAGCCTCTTGACGATGTAAAGGAGGGAAAATCTTAATGTGGCTTCCTGTACTTGGTTTAATCATAGGAGTTGCGATCGGTTTCTTAACGAATTTTACGATACCGAATGAGTATTCTAACTATCTTTCCCTCGCTGTACTTGCTGCGCTTGATACATTGATTGGTGGAATCAGAGCACATCTGCAAGGGGCATACGATGAACTAGTGTTTGTATCAGGTTTCTTCTTTAATATTATACTCGCAATAAGTTTAGCTTTTCTGGGCGTCCATCTTGGTGTAGACTTGTATTTAGTCGGAATGTTTGCATTCGGTGTTAGATTGTTTCAAAATATCGCCGTTATTCGAAGAATTCTACTAACAAAATGGACAATTTCTAGAGAAAAAAAGAAAAAAAGTGAGTCATAAAAAAGGATATACATATGATGTAACGAATATTTTCAGTAATCCTAATAAAAAATGTTGATTTTTTAAGTTTTGTTACACACTTGTAAAAACACATTCATTGTATTGTTGTTCAGCAAATAATAGAATAGAAAGTATTGATATGTGAGGAGGTGCCATAGAATGAACAACAATGAAATTTACGTCAGCCTTGACATCGGTACATCCAATATAAAAGTCATCGTCGGAGAAATGGCGGATGATTCGCTTAACATTATAGGTGTTGGAAATGTCCCTTCAGAGGGGTTAAAAAAAGGATCGATTGTTGATATAGATGAAACAGTTCATTCTATTAGACAAGCATTTGAACAGGCTGAGAGAATGGTAGGTTTTCCTTTACAAAAGGCGATAGTCGGAATTAACGGAAACCACATTCATATTCAGAATACGAGCGGCGTGGTCGCAGTGTCTAGTGAAAATAAAGAAATACATGCTGAAGATGTGAGACGTGTCTTGGATGCTGCACAGGTAGTATCTATTCCGCAAGAACATCTCGTAGTAGACGTAATTCCGAGACAATTTATCGTCGACGGAAGAGATGAGATCACAGATCCGAAAAAAATGCTAGGTGTACGGCTAGAAGTGGATGGATCGTTAATCACAGGTTCTAAAACGATTCTACATAACTGGCTCCGATGTGTAGAGCGGGCTGGTATTGAAATTATGGATATTTGCTTGCAGCCACTCGCATCGGGTTCAGCGGCGTTATCGAAAGATGAAAAAAATCTAGGGGTAGCTCTTGTCGATATTGGCGGCGGCTCTACTACGATATCCGTATTTGAAAACGGGCATCTCTATTCTACTCACAGTATCCCATTGGGCGGAGAGAACATTACAAAAGATTTGTCTATAGGACTTAGAACTTCCACTGAAGAAGCTGAACGAATCAAAAAGCAATTTGGGCATGCATTCTATGATGAGGCATCGTCTGAGGAGACATTTGAAGTTTCCGTCATCGGTACGGACCAAAAACAGACGTATACACAACTTGAAGCAGCCAATATCATTGAAGCACGATTAGAAGAGATTCTGCTTTTTGTGGCAGAGGAATTACGCAATATGGGTGTCCATGATTTGCCTGGCGGATTCGTTCTAACAGGTGGACAGGCAGCTATACCAGGTATCCTTTCTCTGGCACAAACGGTCTTACAAAACAATGTAAGAATCGCAAGTCCTAATTATATTGGGGTCAGGGAACCTCAATATATGACAGGAGTGGGCCTGATCCATTTTGCTTATCGCAATGCAAAGATTCAGGGCAGACAGGTTGGATTCCAAATGCCGGATGAAGCATTTCATGAAGTAGGCGCGTCCATGGAGCCGGTTTCTTCTACACCACAAGTAAAAGAAGCTCAGCCAAGACCGAAAGTGAAACAAAAAGCGCAACAAGAGACAAATAAAAAACCGGGCAAAATGAAAAAACTATTTAATATGTTCTGGGAATAGAACTAGATTTTCGACGGATTAGGAGGATTCAGCATGTTGGAGTTTGAAACAAATATAGACGGCCTAGCATCAATTAAAGTAATCGGTGTAGGTGGCGGTGGAAATAACGCTGTCAACCGAATGATTGAAAATGACGTACAGGGTGTCGATTTTATTGCAGTGAATACAGATGCACAGGCGTTAAACTTATCAAAAGCAGAAACAAAAATGCAAATCGGTGCTAAGCTGACAAGAGGGCTTGGAGCAGGTGCGAATCCTGAAGTCGGTAAAAAAGCTGCTGAAGAAAGCAAAGAACAAATTGAAGAAGTCCTAAAAGGCGCTGACATGGTCTTTGTGACAGCCGGTATGGGCGGTGGAACTGGTACGGGTGCTGCACCTGTCATTGCGAAAATCGCAAAAGATTCTGGAGCCTTGACAGTTGGAGTTGTGACTCGTCCTTTCACATTTGAAGGAAGAAAGCGTCAGCTTCAAGCAGTTGAAGGGATTGCTTCTATGAAAGAAGCAGTTGATACGTTAATCGTGATTCCAAACGATCGCCTGCTTGAAATTGTCGATAAAAACACGCCAATGCTTGAAGCATTCCGTGCAGCAGATAACGTGTTAAGACAAGGTGTTCAAGGGATCTCAGATCTCATTGCAACACCAGGTTTAATTAACCTTGACTTTGCTGACGTGAAAACGATCATGTCTAACAAAGGTTCAGCTCTTATGGGAATTGGTGTCGCAACAGGCGAAAACCGTGCTGCTGAAGCAGCGAAAAAAGCCATTTCTTCACCACTTCTTGAAACAGCGATTGATGGAGCACAAGGTGTTATCATGAATATTACTGGTGGTACGAACCTTAGTCTTTATGAGGTACAAGAAGCAGCGGATATTGTTGCATCAGCCTCTGATGAAGATGTCAACATGATCTTTGGATCTGTCATTAATGATAACTTGAAGGATGAAATTGTGGTCACAGTCATCGCAACCGGTTTTATTGAGCAAGAGCCGGAAGTGACAAAACCTCAAAGAAATCCATTAGGACAAGGATTAAAGCAAAATCAATCCATTCCACAAAAGCGTGAAGTGAAACGTGAGGAACATCAGCAAACATCATCACAACCAAGACAAAATACACAGTCAAGTGATGATACATTGGATATCCCAACGTTCTTACGTAACCGCAACAAACGATAAGCAGGCACGATTCATCCCCTTCCTTTGGAAGGGGTTTTTTTATGTCTGCACGGTGAGAAGATCCTGCGTCTGATTGATATAAAAGTCTTGTTTCTGCGTGTTATTTGGATCTATCGTATGTGTTTTAGCTTGAGTCTTTTAAGTCAAAAGAATCATTTTCAATTCCCTTTACAAAAAACGACAAAATGTTGAACTTTATTTGACTACATTAATGAGAACACCATGAATCTTGTCATGATCAAAAAGAAGGGGAGGGGCAGGATACACTGTTTGACCATTTGAGGAGGAGGGATTTTATTGAAAGTGAAGTTTCGCAAAACCGCCGTCTATCGTTTCATGAGTCTTTTGGTGATTGGTACTTTAACGATGACAAGCTTTGGGATGGTTCAAGCAAAATCGACTTCTACCTCATATCAGGAGGAAGCCGTTTCCTCTAAGACAACAAAAGCCAAGATTTCTTCGAGATTAAAGAAGCAGTTTCAAAAGGAAGATAAGGTGACCTTCTTAGTCAAAATGAAGGAACAAACGAATGTACAAAAAGTAGCAAAAGAAGCTGTATCAAAAGCAAAAAAACAAAAATTAACTGCGGCTAAAACGCAGTACACAAAAAGATCAGCCGTTGTATCTGAGCTGAGAGCAACATCTGATGAAACGCAGCAAGCGCTCCTAGCGTATTTACAAAAGGAAAAAAAGAATAAGCAAGTGAAAGATATTCATTCCTACTATATTGTGAATGGTCTAGCTGTGACGGCAACAAAAGAAGTGATGGAAAAGGTTGCTTCTTTTCCAGAAGTAGCTCAAGTGCTGCCGAATGAAACACGTCAACTTCATCGTCCTGTTGATTTGAAGCATGCTAAGCCAAACAAACAAATCAAAGCAGTAGATGGAGTCGAATGGAATATTGCTCAGGTGCATGCACCAGAAGCGTGGGATTTAGGCTATGACGGGACTGGAACCGTTGTGGCAAGTATTGATACTGGTGTCGAATGGGATCATCCTGCGCTAAAAGAAAAATACCGCGGGTTTGATCCTGCTCGTCCGAACGAACCATCTCATGAACTGAATTGGTATGATGCCACGACAGGCTCTGAAGTCCCTTATGATGACTTGGAGCACGGGACCCATGTGACAGGCACAATGGTTGGTTCTGAGCCAGATGGAAAGAATCAAATTGGGGTCGCACCGGGAGCAGAATGGATTGCAGTGAAAGCTTTTTCAGAAGATGGCGGTACAGATGCTGATCTGTTAGATGCCGGTGAGTGGATTTTAGCACCGAAAGATCATAACGGAAATCCTCACCCAGAAAAGGCACCTGATGTTGTGAATAATTCGTGGGGCGGTGGGCCAGGTCTTGATGATTGGTATAAAGATGTAGTGAATGCTTGGAGAGCAGCAGACATCTTTCCAGAATTTTCAGCCGGTAATACCGATTTATTCAATCCAGGCGGCGCGGGTTCGATTGCAAATCCCGCTAACTATCAAGAAGCCTTTGCTACAGGCGCAACAGATCATGACAACAAGTTAGGGTCTTTCTCCCTTCAGGGTCCTTCTCCATATGGCGTAATGAAACCAGATATTGCTGCTCCGGGAGTAAACATTCGTTCTTCGATCCCGGGAAAAGGATATGAGGATGGATGGAATGGTACATCGATGGCAGGTCCGCATGTCTCAGCTGTTGTTCTTCTTCTTCGCCAAGTGCAATCAGACCTTTCTGTTGATGAAATTCAGCAAATTCTCATTGAGACAGCGAAACCACTGACAGATCAGCAATTTCCTGAATCCCCTAACAACGGCTATGGGGCAGGGTTAGTTGATGCAAGAGAGGCGATTACGGCTTTAACCAATGGAATCGGTACGATTGAAGGCCAGGTGACAAAAGAGGGAGAAGATACAGAACCACCTGTTTTTTCACATAAAGGTCCGAATGAAATTTTTGCTGCAACGCCAACCCCATTGACCATCACTGCAGAAGATGGGATAGCAGTGACAAATGTTTCTTTGACTTACCGAGTAGATCAAGGTGAATGGGAGACATTGCAAGCCAACCGCACGGATGGAAATCATTTAAAAGGAACCTATACGGTGCAGCTCCCTGAACTTGAGGGGGAAAACGTGACGTACCGATGGATTGTGAAAGATTTTGGAGAAAATGAAGCGGCATCAGATTCTTATACACTTCCAATTAAAACATCCATCACCACTGGCTACTCACAAGATTTTGAAGCATGGCCAAGTGGATGGTTCAGTGGTGGAACAAAAGATCCGTGGCAGTGGGGAAAACCGTCCACAGGTCCAAAACAAGCATTTAGCGGGGAACATGTCTATGCCACCAATTTAGACAGTCCTTATGAAAATAAAACGGACGCCAATTTGTCTATGCCGCTCATTGCTGTACCAGATTCAGGTTCTTCCTACCTGCAATATCAATACTGGCATGATCTCGAAGCCAATTATGATTATGTGCATGTCTATGTACAGCCAGAGGGTGAAGACGCCGTTCAAGTGACAGCTTATACGGGGAAAACAAATGCGTGGACAGCAGGCGAAGTTGATTTATCTGCTTATAAAGGGCAAAAAGTGAGAGTCCTGTTTCAGATAAGAACAGATGGCAGTGTCACAAAAGATGGCTTTTATTTAGATGATGTGAAAATCACAGATGAGGCTTTGTCTCAACAAGCTAAGAACCAGCTAGGTGTGATCAAAAAAGAAAAATCCACAAGCCAGAATAAGAAATCAGTTGATCCAAAAAAGGCAAAGCCTGCTAAAGTAAAAAATAAACATGTACACATTCAAAAGCAAAACAGTCATGATGCTCCATCTATTCAAGCTCTTCCAATGAAAGCGCAAATCAGTGTTCTAGAAAGCGGAAAATCAACTTCCACCGATGAAGCGACAGGGAAATATCAGCTGTCTCAAGGAGCAGGAGAATGGACAGTGAAAGCGGAAGCTTACGGCTTTGAATCACGGTCCCAAAAAGTCAAAGTGGCATCAAAAGAAACAGCAGAAGCGAATTTCTCCTTACAGCCGCTAGAGAAACGAACGATCTCCGGCACGGTCGTCAATGAAACAACTGGTGAAAAGGTGAAGAATGCAACTGTTTATCTTGTGGAGGACGCAAAAATTGAGCCGGTGAAAACAGATGAATCCGGTGAATTTTCTCTAGAGGCATTAAGCGGTGTCTATACAGTCAAAATTTTTGCAAAGGGGTTTAAAGGCTATACGTTTACAGCGGATGTGACGGAAAAGCCACTTGAAAAGTCAGTGAAACTTGAGCCTTTTATCGGTTTTCCGGGAGAGATTGGCTACGATGATGGAACGGCTGAAAATGCACGGGCTTTCTACGATCCTGGCAATGGCTGGGCTGTAAAGTTTTCATTAGAAAAAGGAAAGAAACAAGCACAAGTCACAGGTGGTCTTTTCCGGTTTTGGACATCAGAATGGCCAGCTCCTGGAGGCGATGAATTTGCTGTTGAAGTATATGATTCTTCTGGGAAGGGTGGCGCACCAGGTGAGAAAATCGCAGGACCTTTAAAAGCAAATGCGCTGCGTAATGGTGAATGGACAAAAGTAGATTTAGAAGATCAAGCCATTACAGTGGATGGAGATTTCTATCTTGTTTATATTCAAACGAAAAAGAATACCGAATCTCCGGGACTTGCCACAGATGAAGATGGCCCTAATGCTGAAAGAAGCTGGCAGCTGACGAGCGGTGCTTTTTCTCCTTCTCCGAAAGAAGAGGGGAATTATATGATTCGTGCGCTCGTAAACTATGAAGCAGATGTACCAGAAATCACTTCTCCAAAGGAAGGAACCATTACAAATAAAGGTGAATTGACGATTGAAGGCACAGCCTCTCCGGGTCTCGATGTGGCCATTTATCAGAATGATGAAGAGGTGGCCAACGTCAAATCAGATGAGTCGGGTACTTTCAAAGAAAATGTATCTGTTCCAAGTGGAGAGCATGTCTTCACGGCGGCGACTGTAACGGATAAAGGCTCAACAAAACATTCCAAGCCAGTCAAGGTGATCATCGATCAAACAGCACCGACATTGACCATTGATACACCGAAAAAAGGCGACAAGTCTAATAGAGAATCACTCACGGTGGAAGGGAAAGTAGCGGATGATTATCTAGATCAAGTCACAGTCAATGGAAAAAAAGCGACCGTAAAGGATGGGGCATATTCTGCAAGGGTGCTGCTTGAGAACGGGAAAAATACAATCAAAGTGACAGCAAAAGATGCAGCTGGAAACAAAACGACTAAAAAGGTCGACATCGATGTTCAATATGATGCACCTGTCATTTCTGAATTAACGCCAAAAGATAATATGAATCTATCATCAGGTGAATCGGTTAAGATTTCATTTAAAAGCAGGGAAAAGCTAGATGCCACCTTTGTTCTTCATATGCCGCTGACAAATGCTAGATCAAAACTTCAAAACACAACCGAACTGCCGATTCGTGAAGTAGCACCGGGAACGTATGAAGGCTACTGGACGGCGACATCTATTGCAAAAGCAAAAGGTGCAGTGATTGAAGTCATTGTCAAAGATGATTATGGAAATGTCACAAGACAGAAGGCAGAAGGAACACTCACCATCAATGAGAAAGAATGACAGCGAAAAAGACACGACTCTTCGGAGCGTGTCTTTTTTTGTGCAATGGATAGAGGAGACACTTGTCCAACAAATCATTCGGATGTTCTTTCTGTCTCCTACGTCGACAAAAACGATAACAATCCACCAAAAGTTCTCTATCATCCCCTACAAGAATTGACAGACTTCCATCCGATGACTGTTTTATACTGGTACAAACAAGTGCAAGTACTGCTTTTGATTCTTTGTTTCAGATGAAAGGAGCAGAAGGTGGTCATTTATTTAGATGTCATTTGGCTGTTAAACTTTTGTTTTGATCTATTGCTGCTCTTACTCACGGCATTTATTCTCAAACGACAAGTGAAAAAAAGGCGATATATGTTAGGAGCTCTCATTGGATCGAGCATTGTTCTCTTGCTCTTTACGCCATTTGCAATGATTGTGTCGCACCCATTAGGCAAACTGCTTTTTTCTGTCTTGATCGTGCTTGGAACCTTTGGCTTTCAAAGATTTCGTTCCTTTTTTCAAAACCTGTTTGCTTTTTACTTTGTCACATTTTTGATGGGAGGGGGCATGATCGGGGTTCATTCGTTTTTGCAGACAAATACAGTCATTCAAGATGGACTGCTTATTTCACAAAATGATGGATTTGGTGATCCCATTAGCTGGCTTTTTGTTCTCACTGGCTTTCCGGCCATTTGGCTGTTTTCAAAGAAACGATTAGGAGAGGTTGGTGCGAAAAAAAGACAATATGACGAACAAGTACTTGTGGAGATACACATTCAAGGAGAAACAATCCGCTTAAATGGGCTGGTCGATTCTGGAAATCAGCTGTATGATCCATTGACGAAAACACCTGTCATGATCGTCCAGCTCGATCAGCTCACATCTATTTTTGGAGAGCCATTTATAGAAAAAATGAAACAGTTTCATCCTGTTGAAGTGATGCAAAAGCTCGATGACCATTTTCCGCTGCTTGATCGTTTAAGACTCGTTCCGTATCGCGCAGTCGGTCATGATCACGGGTTTCTACTATGCTTTAAACCAGATACGGTCGTCCTTTATACAAAAACGCATATGATCCAGCCAGCGAAGTGTTTTGTTGGGATGAGTCTAAGCGGATTATCAGCAGATCAGGAATTTCAATCCATCATTCATCCAGAGATGTTAGACGGAAAAATGATACAAGGGGTGTCGTAGTTTTTTTGTGATGTCTTTTATCTTACGAAGTCAACTGGACATTTAGAAGGGAGAAGAAGATGAAAAAATTAAAATTTAAACTCACTTACTACTGGTATAAACTCCTCATGAAGCTAGGGCTAAAGAGTGATGAGATTTATTATATTGGTGGAAGTGAGGCACTGCCTCCGCCATTATCAAAGGATGAAGAACAAGAATTGCTCGTTAAATTACCTAAAGGGGATCAAACAGCAAGAGCCATTTTGATCGAAAGAAACTTGCGATTGGTCGTTTATATCGCAAGAAAATTTGAAAACACAGGCATTAATATTGAGGATTTGATTAGTATCGGAACGATAGGCCTCATAAAGGCAGTAAATACGTTTAATCCAGAAAAAAAGATCAAACTGGCCACATATGCGTCTAGATGTATTGAAAATGAGATTTTGATGTATTTGCGCCGAAATAATAAAATCCGTTCAGAAGTATCGTTTGATGAGCCGCTTAACATTGACTGGGACGGCAATGAATTGCTTTTATCAGATGTACTTGGGACAGATGATGATATTATCACCCGCGATATTGAAGCAAATGTCGATAAAAAATTACTGAAAAAAGCGTTAGAACAATTAAACGATCGTGAAAAACAGATCATGGAACTGAGATTCGGTTTAGTTGGCGGTGAAGAAAAGACCCAAAAAGATGTTGCCGACATGCTTGGTATTTCTCAGTCCTATATTTCAAGGCTCGAAAAAAGAATTATTAAACGATTGCAAAAAGAATTTAATAAGATGGTCTAAAAAAAAATTTTTGAAAGCTTTATCCCTGTACTGTCAAAGGGATCACCATTTTTTCACATATTTCTCGTCATAGACCGTGCATATTTTTCCATCCCACGGAGATACTGAACTTTGTACAACAGCTCCTGTAGGGAGGGAAAAAAGTGTCCAGAAATAAAGTGGAAATCTGCGGAGTCGACACCTCCAAACTGCCTGTTCTGAAAAACGACGAGATGAGAAAATTATTCAGACAGCTGCAAGATGAAGGTGACGATACAGCAAGAGAAAAGCTAGTCAATGGCAATTTGCGGTTGGTTTTAAGTGTGATTCAGCGTTTTAACAACAGAGGCGAGTATGTTGATGATCTCTTCCAAGTAGGCTGTATCGGATTAATGAAATCAATTGATAATTTTGATTTAAGCCACAATGTCAGATTTTCAACTTATGCGGTCCCTATGATCATAGGAGAAATCCGTCGATACTTGCGCGATAACAACCCAATCCGGGTGTCTCGTTCACTAAGAGATATTGCCTATAAGGCGCTTCAAGTCCGTGAGAGACTGATTAGTGAGACAAGCAAGGAACCAACGGCAGAAGACATTGCCAAAGTGTTAGAAGTCCCTCATGAGGAAATTGTTTTTGCCCTAGATGCCATTCAAGATCCTGTTTCTTTGTTTGAACCGATTTATAATGACGGAGGAGATCCGATTTATGTGATGGATCAAATTAGTGATGAACGGAACAAAGATACACAATGGGTAGAAGAATTGGCCTTAAAAGAGGGAATGCGCAGATTGAATGATCGAGAAAAAATGATTCTTCGTAAACGCTTCTTCCAAGGCAAAACACAAATGGAAGTGGCAGAAGAAATCGGCATTTCTCAAGCACAAGTATCAAGGCTTGAAAAAGCAGCAATCAAACAAATGAATAAAAATATTTTTTAAAGCCGCCGCTAATGTGCGGCTTTTTTCATTCTTTTTAGAGAACCCATCTGTAGTATTGACTCTGTTATTTTTTTCATTTAATCTGTTTTTAACAAATGTTATTTAAAATATCATTTGTGAGGGAATAGAGAAGCGGAAAGAAGGGTTATTATGACATTCCATGATGAAAGAAGGCTGCTCATTAAGGTTGCGCATATGTACTATGAAGAAGGCGCCACTCAATCTAAAATTGCAGAAGCTGTTGGGGTTAGCCGTTCGCTCATATCGAAATATTTGGCAAAAGCACGTGAAGCAGGAATCGTGGAAATCATTATTCATGATGAAGTAAATCAACAATATGGTTCGTTAGAAAGAAAAATAGAGCGGAAATACGGGCTGCGAGAAGTCGTGTGTGTGGAATCTCTCAGTCAAGAAACAACAAAAAGTCGAATAGGAGCTGCGGCTGCGGGCTTTTTATTAAAAGTCATGAAGGATGGACAAGTCATCGGTTTTTCATCAGGGACAACCTTGCATGAAATGGCGAAAGCGCTTACGTCTGTTCAGCATTTTCCATCTGTGACATTTGTTCCGCTTGTCGGAGGCGTCGGAAATGAAGATGTTGATATTCATGCCAACTATATTATTGGAAGATGCTCAGAAGCACTCAAATCCAAATGTGAGTTTTTACATGTGCCTGTCATGCTTGATACGAAAGAAGCGAAAGATGTACTCATTAGACAGCCGTCGATCAAAAAAGTCATTGAATTAGGAGAATCATCAAATATCGCGGTCGTAGGAATAGGCGGGGTTCCGCAACATTCAACGATGGTGAAATCCTATATGACAAGTGGTGAGGAAGATATCCTGCAAGCGAAAGATGTCGCGGGTGACATTTGTTATAACTTTATTGATCATAAAGGTGAAGTGTATCCGCATCCGTGGAACGACCGGGTGATGGGGATCAGTCCTCTAAAACTGAAAGAGATCCCTCTTGTGATTGGTGTCGCTGGAGGAGAAGAAAAAATTGAAGCGATCAGGGCAGCGTTAGAAGGTGGATTAATTCATGTGTTAATTACAGATGAACAAACCGGAGATGCCCTATTAAAGTAACTACCTAAGCCGATTAGGTAGTTTTTTTGAGTCTTTAGACTCAAAAAGATTGAGAATTTTATCGATTTTATCTTGACACAAAGTTGACACATCATATAAACTAAGTTCATAACAAATGATAAATAAAATAACAAATGTTACAGTAAACAGATTTTTGTTAATTTTTATAACATTTGTTAAAAGTTTCAGATTATTTTTCTAGCAATCTATTGTGAAGCAAGAAAACCTGAAAGGATGATTTAGATGTCAATTTATCAACAATTGTTAGCACGAGAACGCAGCGGAGATCCAATCAAAGTTGGGATTATCGGGGCAGGCCAAATGGGGTTTGGACTCATTTCACAAATTTCTAAAATTCCAGGCATGATTGTCGCAGGTGTTTGTGATATTCATCTTAGTGCAGCTGAGAAAGCAGCGAATTTTTACAAGCAACATGCGAAACCACATCAAATGGTCGTCACAAATGATTACAGAGAAGTGATTCAATCAGATTCTGTGGAAGTCGTTGTGGATGCAACAGGTGTTCCAGAGGTCGGAGCAAACATTTCTTTGGAAGCGCTTAATTCAAAAAAACATCTCGTTCTTTTAAATGTAGAAGTCGATATTACGATCGGCTTGGTCATGCATAAATTATTCACGAATGCAGGACTTGTTTACTCTGGATCAGCTGGAGATGAACCAGCAGCAACGCTAGAACTATACGAATTTGCAAAAACAATGGGGCTTGAAGTATTGGTTGCTGGGAAAGGTAAGAACAACCCATTCTTCCCAGAAGCAAACCCAGATACGTGTAAAGCTGAAGCAGATAGTAAACATATGAGTGCCCACATGCTGGCAGCATTCCAAGACGGAACAAAAACGATGGCAGAAATGAACCTATTAAGTAATGCAACAGGACTTTTGCCTGATAAAGTCGGCATGCATGGAGTAGAAGCGAATTTAGAAAATGTAGCAGATAAATTAAATCAAAAACAGCAAGGCGGCGTACTGGATAACTTCGGAGTCGTTGAATATGTAAACGGACTTGCACCAGGTGTCTTTGTCATCGTCAAGAGTGATCTTGAGCCAGTAGATGAAGAACTTCGCTACTTAAAAGTTGGAAAAGGTCCTCACTACACACTGTATCGTCCTTTCCACTTAGCAAGTCTTGAAACACCAGTGACGATCGCAAAAGCAGTCTTACAACACGATTCTTCAATCCATCCAATTGGTGTACCAGTATCAGAAACTGTCGCTGTGGCGAAAAGAGATATTAAAGCAGGAGAAACACTTGATGGTATTGGCGGATACTCCGTAAGAGGTGTACTTGAAACACATCAAGACATGAAAGCGAACGGCCACATCCCAATTGGCTTAATCAGCGGAAAAGTGGTAGCGAAAAAAGATATCAAATTGGGGCAATTCCTATCTCATGATGATGTAGAACTTGATGCAAGCACAACGGTCTGGAAGCTGCGTTCATTACAAGATCACTTATTTCAATCATAAGGACGTGAGGCTATGGAAAAATTAGCAATCGTACTTTGTATCATTTTGATTGTGCAGTATGGTTTATCGTTTATTCAAATCAAGTACTACCGCAAGAGCATGGATTCACTGATTGACGACTATAAAGGGAAACAAGGCTATCACTTGTTTTCAGGAATGGAGCGGCGCAAATTTGGTCCTGGAGCCATTGCGCTCATCATTGTCGATGAATCATACATCATTCAAAAGTGTCATGTGCTGGGTGGCGTCTCGATTTTGTCTAAATTTAAGGAACTGCCTTCCTATGAAGGAAAACATGTGGGGGCTGTGCTTGATGAGCATCACATGATGAAACAAACATTGAAAAAGCGCAAAAGGGGACCAGCTGTCATGCAAGCACTCTCCATGGCAGCGGAGCAGGCGCTTGTCTCGATTTCTAAAAAAAATATAACAAATGTGAACTAAGAAAGGGGAGATGAAACATGGAATGGATTCAATGGTTTGGAGAGCACTTTATCGGGATGTTTGAAGCCGGCGGAAAGCAGTTCATGGGTCTTGTTACAGGTATCGTTCCAACGCTTGTTGTGTTACTTACTTTCACTTATGCTGTCATGAAGTTTATTGGAGAAGAGCGAGTGAATAGAGCGATTCAGTTTGCAGCGAAATATACCATTTTGCGCTATACGTTAATGCCGATCTTATCCGTTCTTATTTTGACAAACCCAATGGCTTATACGTTTGGCCGCTTCTTACCTGAAAAACAAAAACCAGCATTCTATGATTCAGCTGTTTCATTTGTTCATCCGGTGACATCGCTGTTCCCGTATGCCAACGCAGGAGAACTGTTTGTCTACTTAGGAATTGCGAACGGGATTAAAGAAGCTGGATACTCTATGTCAGAGCTGGCTGTTCGTTACTTCTTAGTCGGGATCGTTGTCATTTTACTTCGCGGAATCATTACGGAATGGATCACAAAGTACTTAGCAGGAAAAATGAAAGCGAATTCACAATAGGGGAGGGTTAGACATGACAAACCACAAAGTATTTGTTGCAAAAGGTGCTGGCGGATGGGGAAAAGGATTAGAGCTTGAACCAACCGGTAAAAGAAGAAAGGTCGTTTCCATTACAGGAGGAGGCATTCACCCAGTTGCACGAAAAATTGCAGAAATGACAGGGACAGAAGCATGTGATGGCTTTAAAAATTCTATACCAGAAGATGAAATGATGTGTGTTGTCATTGACTGCGGAGGAACAGCGCGAATTGGGCTTTATCCAATGAAACGCATTCCTACTGTCGATGTGCTGGCATCCTCTCCTTCTGGACCGCTTGCAAAACATATTACAGAGGATATCTTCGTATCAGGTGTCACAGAAAAAGATATTTCCTTTGCTGAAGCATCTGATAGTGAAGGGAATGTAGAAGGTCAAGAAAGCAGCGGCCCAATTGACAAAGAGAATTTCAAAGAAACCTATTCAAAACTGAAAGAGGAAAATATCGAGCGTCAAGAAAAAGGGAATTTCCTCATGAGATTCTCAAGAGGAATCGGAAAAGTAACCGGCACATTCTATCAAGCTGGTCGTGATTCTGTTGATATGCTCCTTAAAAACATTATTCCATTCATGGCCTTTGTCAGTATGTTAATTGGAATTATCAATTATACAAAAATCGGTGATCTGATTGCCCATTTCCTTTCACCTTTGGCAGGATCTTTATGGGGGCTCTTACTGCTCGTTGTTGTCTGTACCTTACCGTTCCTATCGCCTGTCTTAGGACCTGGGGCAGTCATCGCACAAGTCATCGGTGTACTGATTGGTAGTCAAATTGCACTAGGAAACATTCCGCCTCAATTTGCTCTTCCAGCACTGTTTGCAATCAACGGTCAAGTAGGGTGTGACTTTATCCCGGTGGGGCTATCACTTGGTGAAGCGAAGCCGGAAACGGTACAATATGGGGTACCAGCTGTTTTGTATAGCCGTCTCATTACAGGCGTTCTATCTGTTGTGATCGCATACGTTGCCAGCTTCGGTATGTATTAAACGTATTAAAGGAGGAATCGAGATACATGGTAACACAATCTGTCGTAAAAGAAATTGGGATCTTAGTCCCGCAGTTTAAAGAAGATAAGCTGATTGTTTTATTTGGACCAGCAGCGCCGCAGGAATTAAGAGATATGTCTGTCATTCATGAGTTTGAACACTTAGAAGAAGAGCCGCTGAAATTAGGCGGAACGATTCAAGTGGGCGACCAAACTTATACCATTACTGCTTTAGGCAATAAAGCAAATGACAACTTTAAGGAACTCGGCCATATTTCGATCTACTTCCAAGAGCCGTTTGATGATGTATTACCGGGAGCTGTCTTTGCATCCCCGCATACGTTTCCTGATATTAAAGAAGGCGTACGAATTGAAATTTCGTAACCATGGAAAAAAGCTGTTCCTTATAGGGAGCAGCTTTTTTGCGTTAGGTTTACTGATTGAAACATTTGCGATATGCTGTAGACGTTATTATTTGTATATTCAGAATTTTTATTCAGGGGGAAAAGATCGTGTCGCTTGACTTGAAGGATGTTTCTTTAAAACGAAATGGAAAATGGCTGCTTCGTTCTATTGACTGGCAGGTGAAAAACCAGGAACACTGGGTGCTTTATGGTTTAAATGGTGCTGGGAAAACGGCTTTATTAAATATGCTTTGCTCATATTATTTTCCAACGTCAGGTGAGATGACGGTGTTAGGCCATGTGTTTGGCAAGGAAGCGCTTGGTGAAAAACTAAGGAAGAAAATTGGTCTCATCTCTGCTGGTCTTGAAAAGAAGCTGCACAGAGATGACAATGCATTTGAAATTGTTTTGAGCGGGGCATTTGCTTCCATCGGACTTTATGAAACACCGACAGATGAGATAAGAGAGAAGGCGATTGATTTATTAAAAACATTTGGCTCGTTTCAATATGCCAATCGCACGTATGAAACCCTGTCGCAAGGAGAGAAACAAAAAGTGCTCATCGCAAGAGCTTTAATGAATGATCCGAAGCTTCTGATCTTAGATGAACCTGTGACGGGTCTTGATTTTTTAGCAAGAGAACAGGTGCTAGAGACGATCTCATTGATTGCATCAAAACCAGATGTGCCCACATTGCTCTATACGACCCACCATGCAGAAGAGATTCTCCCGATTTTTCAGCACACCTTATTATTAAAAGAAGGTACTGTTTTTCATAAAGGGGAGACAAAGCAGATGATGACAAGTGACTTGCTTTCTTCCTTTTTTGAATGTCCAGTCGAAGTCATGTGGCAAAACGGCCGCCCTCACTTAAGTAAATTGTAGATAAGAGAAACTATTGGTCTGCTTCCCTGCTTTTCCATCATACATATTATAGTAGAAAACGAAAGGCGGGGAAGGACAGATGATCAGTATTTCTGAATTCCAAATCAAAGATGTCGTCGATGTGTCCAGCGGAAAAAAATTAGGTACTATTGGAGACATCGATATCAATGTCACGAGCGGTAAAATACAAGCGATTATCATTGGCGGTACAGGTAAAATGATGGGATTTTTCGGAAAAGAAGAGGAAATGATTGTCCCGTGGCGAAATATAGTAAAAATTGGCGAAGATGTGATACTTGTCCGTTTGTCTTCTTAATTTGTGTAAATTCCTCAACTAATAGATCAAATTTTCCTTAAAACAAGCTCTCCATTCTCAGCAATCAATGTCTTTTTCGGGTAAAAAGATTACGTTTTCATATCAATTTGAAAAAAAACCTGTAGAAAGGGCACATTTGAGTGTAATATTTAATGAATCCCACTAACTGTCTTAGCAGGTCTTGTGGTAAAATAGGAGCGATATAAAGAGAGATGAATGAAAGGTGGGAGGCAGCTTTGATAGACAAATATGACCCCTTTCAGCAGAAATCACCTTATGCAATGCTGATTCATGATTGGACGAACATGACATGTTCTGGAAAAGAGATATTGGCCGGTTTTACGACAAAAAATGGCGGCTTTAGTCTTTCTCCATATCAATCAATGAACACTGGACTCCATGTAGGAGATGATGCTTCTAGTGTCCAAATGAATCGTCAAGTCATTGCAGATGCTACTGCTGTGCCGCTCTCTAATTGGGTGTTTGCTGACCAAACACACGAGGATCGCATCATGAAAGTCACGAAGGAACAAAAGGGAAGAGGAAGTCTTCAGTATGATGAAGCGCTCTCTAGAACAGATGGTTTATACACCTCTGAACCAAACATCATGCTCGCTCTTTGTTTCGCTGACTGTGTTCCGCTTTATTTTCTAGCGCCGCAATCTGGGCTGATTGGAACGGCTCATGCCGGCTGGAAAGGAACCGTCAAACAAATTGGCGCCAACATGGTTGATGCATGGGTTCGCCAAGAAGGCGCTGATGCCGATCATATACAAGTCGTCATTGGACCATCCATTGGCAGCTGCTGCTACATAGTAGATGATGTTGTCATAGATCAAGTGAAACAGCTTCCTTTTTCAACAGAGGATGTGTATTCCGAGATGTCACAAGGACAATACAAAATTGACTTAAAAACACTAAACAAAAACGTATTACTTCATGCAGGATTAAAAGAAGAAAACATACATGTCAGTTCGATGTGCACAAGTTGCAATGAGCAACATTTCTTCTCACACCGGCGTGATCAAGGGAAAACAGGACGTATGATGTCTTTTGTCGGGTTTAAGGAGGCATAAGTGCAATTGAATGTACGAGAGAATCTCAGACAAATAAATGAACAAATAAACGAAGCATGTAAAAGAGCAGGTAGACATCCAGACGATGTATCGGTTGTCGCTGTCACAAAGTATGTCTCGATTGAACGAGCATTAGAAGCCAAGGATGCCGGAATTTTGCACTTTGGTGAAAATCGTGACCAAGGGTTACTTGAAAAACAGGCAGCCATAACCGATGAAAACATTAGCTGGCACTTCATCGGCAGTTTACAGACGCGAAAAGTGAAATCTGTCATTCAGACCATTGACTACTTACATTCGCTAGACAGAATGTCTCTTGCGAATGAAATTGAAAAAAGAGCGGATCACACGGTTCGCTGTTTTGTACAGGTGAACACATCACTTGAGGAGTCAAAACACGGCTTACAAAGCGAAGACGTGATTCCATTTGTCAAACAGCTGGCTGATTTCAAACATATTGAAATTGCTGGACTCATGACGATGGCTCCATTTACAGATGATCACACGGTGATACGAAACTGTTTTAAAACATTAAAAAGCCTTCAACAAGAGGTAAAACAACTGAACCAAGTAAATGCACCTTGTCAGCATTTATCGATGGGCATGTCAAACGATTTTGAAATTGCAATTGAAGAAGGTGCGACATTTGTTCGGATTGGCTCTTCACTTGTTGGAAATGAAACAGGAGGTGCGTGACATGAGCATAAAAAATAAGTTTAAAAGCTTCTTCACACTCGATGATGAAGAGTATGAGTACGAATATATTGATGAAGAAAGAGAACCAGCACAAGAAGAAAAAAACACAAAAGATAAAGCGGCATTTCAAGAGCGTCCTCAGGCAGGAAAACAAAATGTCGTCAGCTTGCAAAGCGTGCAAAAATCCTCTAAAGTGGTGTTAAGTGAGCCACGTGTTTATGCAGAGGCACAGGAGATTGCAGATCATATTAAAAATCGGCGTGCAGTCGTCGTCAATTTGCAGCGCATTCAGCACGATCAAGCAAAGCGAATCATCGACTTCTTAAGCGGAACGGTTTATGCAATCGGTGGAGACATTCAGCGTATTGGCTCGAATATATTCCTCTGCACTCCTGATAATGTGGATGTATCTGGCACAATATCAGAGCTATTGACAGAGGAAGAACCTCAGAGGTGGTAAATCATAGTTATTCTAAATTTCATTTTTAATATTTTGGGTACGGTATTAACGATTTACTCATTCGCGATCATTATTTACATCTTTATGTCATGGGTGCCATCTGCAAGAGAAACAGCGATTGGCCGCTTCTTGACAAACATTTGCGAACCGTATTTAGAACCATTCCGTAAAATTATTCCGCCAATTGGCATGATTGACATCTCGCCGATTGTGGCATTGCTTGTGATTCGTTTCGCATCATCGTATGGACTAACGGGTCTTTATAATATGATTGTACGATTCATGTAAACAGGCTGCCGGGCTTGGCATCTGCCAGGCTCTTTTACATAAAAGGGGAACAAAATGAGCGATATTTATCAACATTTTAGAAAAGACGAACAGCCATTTGTCGACCAAGTATTAGGCTGGAAAAACATCGCACTCGAACAATATCGAATGAAATTAACAGACTTTCTTGATCCGCGTGAGCAGTTCATTACCCAGTCCGTGATTCAGCATTCTGATGAACTGGGTCTCATGTTTTTTGGCGGGTATGAGGAAGCAGAGCGGAAAAGGGCTTTGATCTATCCTGACTATTTAGCACCGACCATACAGGATTTTGAACTGACTTATTTTCAGGTGAACTATGCGAAAAAGTTTATTTCGATAGAACACCCCAACCTTCTCGGTTCGCTCATTGGGACAGGCCTGAAGCGTCAAAAATTCGGTGATTTGTTGTTTTCAGAGGACAGCGTGCAATTTATTTGTACAAGCGATGTTGCCGATTTTGTTCGGGCTCAGCTGACGCATGTCGGCAGAGCATCTGTTTCATTAGAGGAAATCAGCAAGGCAGATCTTCAGCCAGTCATCAGCAAAACCGATATCAAAGAAGATACGATTGCTTCACTGCGGCTTGACGCTGTATGTGCTGCTGTCAGCCGTCAGTCTCGGCAAAAAGCACAGCTTTTGGTCAAAAATGGTCTTGTCAAAGTAAACTGGAAAGTCACTGAAGACCCTTCCTTTACAATTGGTGAAGGTGATCAGCTCTCTGTCAGGGGATTTGGCCGCTTTAGCTTAAAAACAATTGATGGGAAGACGAAAAAAGATAAATTCAAAGTAACATTTGAGCTTCTGACATAACGAATTTGAATCTGGAGGTGGCAAGAGTGCCATTAACACCTAATGATATTCATAATAAAACGTTCACAAAAAGTTTTCGCGGCTATGACGAAGATGAAGTAAATGAGTTTTTAAGCCAAGTACGTAAAGATTACGAGATCGTACTTCGCAAAAAGAACGAGCTTGAAGACAAAGTCAACGAGCTTGATGAAAGACTAGGCCATTTTGCAACAATTGAAGAAACATTAAACAAATCCATTCTTGTGGCGCAAGAAGCAGCAGAAGACGTGAAGCGTCATTCTGATAAAGAAGCGAAATTGATCATTCGTGAAGCTGAGAAAAATGCAGACCGTATTATCAACGAAGCGTTATCAAAATCAAGAAAGATTGCAATGGAAATCGAAGAGCTCAAGAAACAGTCGAAAGTCTTTAGAACTCGTTTCCAAATGCTCATCGAAGCTCAGCTTGATCTTCTGAAAAATGATGATTGGGATCATTTGCTGGAATATGAAGTTGACGCTGTCTTTGACGAAAAAGAATAAGCGCATCACCTTGACATGACGTGCTCATGTTGCATATAATACCATCATAAATTAACAAGAGATAAACGTTTGAAAGGGACACTCGCAGCGGTTACATGCGTAATAAAGCGAATCAGGGACGGTGGAAGCCTGACATTACGAAACGCTGCAATGAGATCACCCCTTTAGTTCCTTTTCTGAAATGAATGAGTAAGAAAAGGCGTCAGATCACGTTACGATTTTAGAGTGGATAAGCGGCAATTTCAAAGCGCTTGTCTAAAAGGGTGGTACCGCGAGACAAGCCTTCTCGTCCCTTATGGGATGAGAGGGCTTTTTTTATTGTTTTTTAATACGAATTTGCATGTGGAGGAATAGGTATGAACTACAAAGACACCTTATTAATGCCAAAAACAGAATTCCCGATGAGAGGGAACTTGCCGAACAAAGAGCCTGAAATCCAAGAGGAGTGGGCAGAAAAAGACATCTATCAAATGGTTTTAGAGCGGACAAAAGGACGCCCAACCTTTATTTTGCATGATGGACCTCCATATGCGAATGGTGACATTCATATGGGGCACGCACTCAATAAAATCCTCAAAGATTTTATTGTCCGTTTTAAATCAATGAATGGATTCCATGCACCGTACGTACCGGGCTGGGATACACATGGCTTACCGATTGAAACAGCCCTTACGAAAAATAAAAAAGTCAAACGCAAAGAAATGTCGACAGCAGAATTCCGTAAACTATGTGAGGAGTATGCTTGGAAACAAATCGAAGGTCAGCGCAATCAGTTTAAACGTTTGGGCGTAAGAGCAGACTGGGATAATCCATATGTGACATTGAAGCCTGAATACGAAGCGCAGCAAATTCTTGTCTTTGGTGAAATGGCGAAAAGAGGCTATATTTACAAAGGTCTTAAGCCTGTTAACTGGTCTCCTTCAAGTGAATCAGCACTTGCTGAAGCAGAAATTGAATACAAGGACAAACGTTCACCATCGATTTACGTATCATTTAAAGTGAAAGATGGCAAAGGCGTACTTGAAAACGGCGAGCAGTTCATCATCTGGACAACAACACCTTGGACACTTCCTGCAAACCTTGGCATTTGTGTTCATCCAAACCTAGAGTACAGCGTGCTTCAAGTGGGTGCTGAGCGATATGTCATCGCATCTGAGCTAGTTGAACAAGTGGCAAAAACACTTGGATTTGAAGAGTACGAAGTTGTGAAAACCTTAAAAGGTAAAGAATTAGATAAGGTCGTTGCAGCACATCCAATTTACGATAGAGATTCTCTAGTGATGCTTGGCGATCACGTCACAACAGATGCAGGAACAGGCTGTGTTCACACAGCGCCAGGTCACGGGGAAGATGACTTTATCGTAAGTATGAAGTACGGTCTTGATGTGTTATGTCCAGTAGATGAAAAAGGTGTGATGACAGAAGAAGCACCTGGTTTTGAAGGACTATTCTATGAGGATGCCAATAAAGCCATCACAGAACAGCTTGAAGCAAAAGGCGCATTGAAAAAGCTCGACTTTATCACGCACTCCTATCCGCATGACTGGAGAACGAAAAAACCAACAATTTATCGTGCAACTGCTCAGTGGTTTGCTTCCATTAAAGATTTCAGAGAAGCACTATTAGATAATATTAAAGAAACGAAATGGGTTCCAGCTTGGGGCGAAACGCGCCTGTTCAATATGGTGCGTGACAGAGGTGACTGGTGCATTTCAAGACAGCGTGTATGGGGCGTTCCAATCCCAGTCTTCTATGCTGAAAATGGTGAGCCAATCATCACAGATGAAACGATTCAGCACGTCTCTCAATTATTTAGAGAACATGGCTCGAATATTTGGTTTGAAAAAGAAGCAAAAGAATTATTGCCTGAAGGCTTTACACATCCAGGCAGCCCGAACGGTGAATTTACAAAAGAGCAAGATATCATGGATGTATGGTTTGATTCTGGTTCTTCTCACCAAGCGGTATTAGAAGAACGAGATGATCTGGTTCGTCCGGCAGACCTTTACCTTGAAGGTTCTGATCAATATCGCGGCTGGTTTAACTCATCTTTATCTACAGCAGTTGCAGTCACTGGAAAAGCGCCATATAAAGGTGTTCTCAGCCATGGCTTTACGCTTGATAAAGAAGGACGCAAGATGAGTAAATCATTAGGCAATACGATTGATCCGACGAAAGTGGCGAAGCAGCTTGGTGCGGAAATTCTTAGACTTTGGGTATCTTCTGTCAACTATCAAGCCGATCATCCAGTGTCTGACGACATTTTAAAACAAGTCGCAGAAGTTTATCGTAAAATTCGTAACACGTTCCGCTTCTTGCATGGTAACCTGTTTGACTTTGATCCAGCAGTCAATGCAGTACCAGTCGAAGAGCTTCGCGAAGTGGATCAGTATATCTTAATCAAATTAAACAAATTGATTGATAAAGTGAAAAAAGCTTATGATGATTACGAATTTGCGGTTGTCTATCATGCCATCCACAACTTCTGTACGATTGAGCTTAGCTCTTTCTATCTCGATTTTGCAAAAGATGTGGTATACATTGAGCATGCGGATCATCCAGACCGCCGCAGCATGCAAACGGTTTTCTATGAAACATTAATGGCGTTAGTGAAGCTAACAGCACCAATTCTTCCGCATACAGCAGATGAACTATGGAGCCACTTAAGCTTTGTTGAAGAGCCAAGTGTTCAGTTAACAGATATGCCAGAAGGTGTAGCTGTTCCTCAAGCAGAAGCGACAGAAGTGAAGTTTGACCGCTTTATGGAAGTACGTGACGATGTGCTAAAAGCGCTGGAAATTGCGCGTAATGAGAAAGTCATCGGACGTTCACTTGAAGCGAGTGTGACCCTTTATGCAACAGAGGAAGTGAAAAACCTTCTTGCATCCATTAAAGAAGATGTGAAGCAGCTCTTTATCATTTCTGAGTTAACAGTAGAAGATGAGAAGCATGCAGACGCATCAGCGCCTGAATACACATCAGGACGTATTGTTGTTCAAAAAGCAGAAGGCGAACTGTGCGAACGCTCCCGCATTATTTCAAAAGATGTTGGCGCAAATCCAAAATACCCAACATTGTCGCTCAAAAATGCTGAAATCGTGGAGAAATATTACCAGAATTAACAGCGTGATATCACCAACTAGCGCCCCGCATATAGCGGGGCGTTTTTGATATAGAGAAAATGACAGCGTTTAGAACGAAAGGAAAAATCTTATGGCTTTAAAGTGAACAGGCGGGGCAACAATATGATTATCACGACAGGGCAGGAGTTGAAACAGCGACATGAATGGCGATCTAGAGACGATTTACATGGAACTCCTTCAAATGAGAGAAGAACTGCAATCGAAACTGTTTGAATATGCATCATTGCGTTCACCCGCTGAACATGTCACGTTCGATCAAGCAAAAACGACCACGCTTCTTTATCACATCAAAGAAGAACTGCAAGATGTTTCGCTCGCGATTGCAAAAATTGAACAAGGAACTTATGGCATATGTGAGGCGACAGGGCATACAATGCCCATTGAACAAATGAGTATTCTTCCGACAGCTCGTACGACTGACGACTTTTTATATCATAAGCAATACGAGAAAAAAGCATTCACCCCTTATCCTTATGAATCAAACGATTCTCATTTTGAAGCCTTCCACATGTAGGGAGGTTTTTGTCTGTCAACTAAAGTTTCTTTACTCCATCCTGTTTTCTTGATAAAATGCATAAAGACCAAAGTATGAAGATGGAGGAACGTGTGTGTTCTATTACATAATCGCATTCGTGATAATTTGTTTAGATCAATTAACAAAATGGCTCATTGTCAAACATATGATGCTCGGTGATTCTATTCCTGTGATTGATGGCTTCTTTTACATCACATCCCACCGAAATTCAGGAGCCGCATGGGGGATTCTCCAAGGACAAATGTGGTTTTTCTATGTGATCACACTCGTTGTTATTGCAGGAATTGTTTATTATTTGCAAAAACATGGACAAAAGGACAAGCTACTTGGCGTAGCGCTTGCCTTAATGCTTGGCGGAGCGATTGGAAACTTTATTGACCGTATTTTCCGTCAAGAAGTGGTTGATTTTGCTCATTTCGTATTTGGGGATTATCATTATCCAATCTTTAATATCGCAGATTCCTCTCTATGTGTGGGGGTCATTCTGCTCTTTATTCAAATGCTGTTAGATGGAAAGAAAAATAAGGAGTCAACTACATGAATCAAGTAAACATTGCCGTTTCAGAAGAACAAACGAGTGAACGGCTTGATAAATTTTTAAGCACAACTGAACCAGAATGGTCAAGAACCCAAGTCCAGCAGTGGGTGAAAGATGGGCTCATCGAAGTAAATGGAAAACAAGTGAAGGCCAATTATAAAGTACAAGCTGGAGATCAAATCAAAGTAGAGATTCCAGATCCAGAAGCACTAGATGTAGAAGCGGAATCAATGGATCTTGATATTTATTATGAGGATGAAGATGTACTAGTGGTTAATAAACCAAGAGGAATGGTCGTTCATCCAGCACCAGGACATGTGACAGGTACTCTTGTCAATGGCCTCATGGCTCATTGCAATGATTTGTCAGGCATTAATGGTGTGATGAGACCAGGAATTGTCCACCGGATTGATAAAGATACTTCAGGGCTTTTAATGGTCGCAAAAAATGATATGGCGCATGAATCACTCGTCAATCAGCTGGTGGCGAAAACGGTCACTAGAAAATACACGGCCGTTGTTCATGGCATCATTCAGCATGATACTGGAACGATTGATGCACCAATTGGTCGAGACAAAAAAGATCGCCAAAGCATGACGGTCACAAAAGAAAATGCAAAGCAGGCAGTCACTCATTTTGATGTGATGGAGCGCTTTAAAGACTTTACCGTTGTAGAATGCCGCCTTGAAACAGGAAGAACCCACCAAATTCGTGTTCATATGAAATACATTGGCTATCCTCTTGCCGGAGATCCAAAATATGGCCCGAGAAAAACTGTTGATTTCAATGGACAACTGCTGCATGCAGGCGTGTTAGGATTTGATCACCCTAGAACAGGAGAATATATGGAGTTTACAGCTCCAATTCCAGCTGATATGCAAGCTTTTATCGATTCATTAAGAAATAACGATTGACAGGCCGTTCTTTTTTTGAAATAATAAACGAAGAAATTGAGATTCTTTAAAACAGTCCAGAGAGGCTGAGAAGGATAACGGATCAATTTGTGCACGAGTATGCACAAATGAGCGCCCCTCTCTGCCCTTTGCAGAAGGGGCTTTTTATTTGTCAAAAAGAGGTGTAAAAGATGGAACAAAAAGCAGTCATTCTTGATGAACAAGCGATAAGACGAGCGCTTACCCGTATTGCACATGAAATGATTGAGCGCAACAAAGGGATGAAGGATGTCATCCTGGCCGGGATCAAGACAAGAGGTATTCATCTTGCAAAGCGCCTTGCAGAGCGCATCGAGCAAATTGAAGGAAACCCCGTGACTGTGGGTGAACTGGATATTACGCTATACCGTGATGACCTGACAAAAAAGACAGAGAATCAAGACCCACTTGTCAAGGGTGCAGACATTCCAGCTGACATTAATGACAAAACACTCATTGTCGTGGATGATGTGCTGTTCACAGGCAGAACGGTGAGAGCAGCTATGGATGCGCTTGTGGATGTAGGAAGACCATCTTCCATTCAGCTGGCTGTTTTAGTCGACCGGGGACACCGGGAGCTGCCGATTCGGGCAGATTATATCGGAAAAAACATCCCGACATCAAAAGCAGAGACAGTCATGGTTCAGCTCAATGAAGTAGATCAAAACGACCTTGTCGCTATATATGAAAAATAACCTTTTTAAATGCATTCCAGAGAGTTTGCAAAGAGGGCATTAACAAGAGACACCGAGCACACGGCTAAAGTGACGTGTACGGTTTTTCTAGGCCTCTTTGCGCATACTCGCAAAGAGGCTTTTTTAATGAAAAAGGACACATCTAGGAGGAAAATCATGAGTCAGCAAAAAGCCAATTTAGGCATTCGAGATATCCCAAAACCGTTCACATGGCTGTCACTCAGCCTGCAGCACTTGTTTGCCATGTTTGGTGCAACCATTCTTGTACCAAAGATCATTGATATGAGCCCAGCCGTTGCGCTCATATCAAGCGGGGTTGGAACCATTGTGTACTTAATCATCACAAGAGGGCAAATTCCGGCGTATCTTGGATCGTCCTTTGCCTTTATCGCCCCTATCTTGAATGTAAAAGCCACCGGCGGCCCAGGAGCCGCAATGGTAGGTGCCTTTATGGCGGGTGTGGCATATGCACTCATCGCATTATTTATCAAATGGCTCGGCACAGGCTGGCTAATGAAGCTTCTGCCGCCTGTCGTTGTAGGACCCGTTATTATGGTCATCGGACTCGGACTCGCTGGAACAGCTGTTAACATGGCGATGTACGTGGATCCAAATGCAAAGGAGCTTGTTTACAGCCTGAAGCATTTAATGGTTGCAGGCTTCACGCTCGCTGTCACCATTATTAGTATGATCTTCCTAAGAGGATTCCTTAGCTTGATTCCAGTCTTAATCGGCATTATCAGCGGCTACCTTTTTGCTTTAACACAAGGCATTGTGAACTTCCAGCCGGTCATTGACGCAAAATGGTTTGCTGTACCAGACTTTGTTGTGCCATTTGTCGACTATACACCTGCTGTGACCTTAAGCATTCTCACAGTGATGGTGCCGGTTGCCTTTGTGACCATGTCTGAGCACATCGGCCATCAAGTCGTGTTAAGCAAAGTTGTTGGACAAGATTTTATTAAAAAGCCAGGTCTTCATCGCTCCATTTTAGGAGACAGTGCGGCGACAATCTTCGCTTCACTCATCGGCGGACCTCCAACAACGACTTATGGAGAGAACATTGGCGTCCTTGCGATCACAAGAGTGTTCAGTATCTTCGTCATCGGCGGAGCAGCGGTGTTTGCGATCTGCTTCGGCTTTGTTGGGAAAATTTCAGCATTAATCAGTACAGTACCGTCCGCGGTTATGGGGGGCGTTTCGTTCCTGCTCTTTGGAATCATAGCCTCAAGCGGACTGCGAATCCTGATTGATCATAAAGTGAACTTTGAAGAAAAGCGCAATCTCATTATCGCATCAGTCATCTTAGTCATTGGAATTGGCGGGGCATTCATTGAGGTGAAACAAATCAATCTGACGCTGTCAGGAATGGCACTCGCTGCCATTACTGGCGTCCTGTTAAACCTGATTCTGCCGCATCAGAAGGCAGAAGATGATGAGTCAAATGAATCGAATACTGAAAACCTTTTAAAAGAAGTCCAGTGAGGCTGACAAGGGTTCTAAACGGAGCAGAACGTGCGAAAGCACCCCTGCTTCTTTTGGAGAACCCTAAGCTGCCGAGGCTTAGGGTTTTTTTGAACCTGAAAGTGATGAAAAACTAGAGGGGGCAGAAAAAATGAATGATTTATCGACAATGAGCAGCTTGTCAAAGGAAGAAATTTTACAGCTGATTGAAGAAGCATGTGCATTGAAAAAAGGGAAACAGGAACATGGTTTAGCAGGTGAATTTGTAGCGAACCTCTTCTTTGAACCAAGTACAAGAACGCGTTTTAGCTTTGAGGTGGCAGAGAAGAAACTTGGAATGAATGTGCTGAACCTAGACGCAGCAAGTACCTCTGTTCAAAAGGGAGAGACCCTTTACGATACAGTGAAAACACTTGAATCCATCGGAGTTAAGGCATGTGTCATCAGAGACAGTACAGACGAATATTACAAAGAGCTGATTGGGAAGGTCGGGATTCCAATCATTAATGCGGGAGATGGCTGCGGTCAGCATCCTACCCAATCATTGCTGGATTTGATGACGATCTTCGAAGAGTTTGGCGGCTTTGAAGGATTAACGATCTCGATTCATGGTGATATCAAACATAGCAGGGTGGCAAG
The DNA here is from genome assembly GCF_024807925.1 of Bacillus sp. JUb11. Lineage (NCBI taxonomy): Bacteria > Bacillati > Bacillota > Bacilli > Caryophanales > Bacillaceae > Bacillus > Bacillus sp. JUb11. Next base: position 125,631 of record NZ_JANUEZ010000005.1, read on the forward strand.
GTCCAATGCTGAAGTCCTCGCAAGACTAGGAGCGACAGTGCTCTTTTCAGGACCAGCTTCTTTCCAAGATGAACAAAATCCTCATGGAACGTATGTCGAAGTGGACGAAGCCATGAAGCGGTCTGACGTGGTGATGCTGCTGAGAATTCAGCATGAAAGACACTCAGAAAAGATGGGCAACGAGGGTTACTTATCGACTTATGGATTAACAGTAGACAGGGCAAGCAAAATGAAAGAAAGAGCAATTATTATGCATCCAGCACCAGTAAATAGAGGTGTTGAAATAGATGATTCATTAGTAGAGTCAAAACAGTCAAGGATTTTTAAACAAATGGAAAATGGTGTGTATATCCGAATGGCTGTGTTAAAAAGAGCTTTTCAAAATAGCAGACTACATCAAAAAGGGAGAGATTCTGTCTATGTCATATCTCATTAAAAACGGTTTTATCTTAACAAGCACAGGGGAAAGAGTGCAGCAGGATATTAGGGTAGAAGGAAAAGTAATCCAAGCAATGGGTCACTTAGAAAGAGAAGACGGAGAAGAAGTCATTGATGCAGCAGGGCTATTTGTATCACCAGGTTTGATTGATCTGCATGTGCATTTAAGAGAGCCAGGCGGCGAGAAAAAAGAAACCATTGAAACAGGTTCTAAGGCAGCAGCAAGAGGCGGGTATACGACCATTGCAGCAATGCCGAATACACGACCAGTTCCAGATACAAAAGAACAAATGGAATGGCTGATGAATCGAATCAAAGAGACCTCCTCTGTAAGAGTACTGCCATACGCTTCCATCACGACGAGACAAATTGGCGAAGAGATGACAGACTTTGCAGCGTTAAAAGAAGCGGGCGCATTTGCCTTTACGGATGACGGTGTTGGTATTCAAACCGCGGGCATGATGTACGAAGCAATGAAAAAGGCAGCAAGCCTTGATCAAGCCATAGTGGCGCACTGTGAAGATAACTCACTCATTTATGGAGGATGCGTTCATGAAGGAGACTTTTCAAAAGCAAATGGGTTAAACGGAATACCATCAATTTGTGAATCGGTGCATATTGCAAGAGATGTCCTCTTAGCAGAAGCAGCGAATTGTCATTATCATGTATGTCATATCAGTACAAAGGAATCCGTCCGAGTGGTACGCGATGCAAAAAAAGCAGGCATTCGTGTGACGGCTGAGGTCTCTCCACATCACCTTCTCTTATGTGATGCAGACATTCCAGGTCTTGACACAAACTATAAAATGAATCCGCCGCTCAGAGGAGCAGAAGATCGCGAGGCACTGATCGAGGGACTTTTAGATGGCACGATTGATTTTATTGCCACAGACCATGCACCGCATACAGAAGAAGAAAAGAACGAAACGATGCAGAGGGCACCATTTGGGATTGTCGGACTTGAAACAGCGTTCCCGCTTCTGTACACACGTTTTGTGAAAACAGGGGAATGGACATTAAAAGAACTAGTTGATTATATGACCATCAAACCAGCAGAAGCCTTTGCTCTTCCATACGGAAAGCTGGAAGAAGGTCAAATCGCTGATATCACACTGATTGATTTAAACAAAGAAATGGCAATTGACAAAAAAAGCTTCTTATCTAAAGGGCAAAATACACCGTTTGACAAATTGACTGTATCAGGATGGCCGGTCATGACACTTGCATCTGGGAAAGTCGTTTATGAAGAGGGGAGACTAGTAAAATGAAGAGACGCTTAGTGCTAGAAAACGGAACAGTATTCGAAGGAACAGGCTTTGGCAGCTTAGAACCGTCAGTCGGAGAAGTCGTCTTTAACACAGGGATGACAGGCTATCAAGAAATTTTGTCTGACCCGTCGTACTGCGGACAAATTGTCACACTCACTTACCCGCTGATCGGCAACTATGGCATTAACCGTGATGATTTTGAATCGATCACACCGTTTGTGAAAGGGCTGATCGTGAAAGAGCTTTGTGAAAAGCCTTCAAACTGGCGCTCTTCATACTCACTTGATGAGTATTTAAAAATGAAAAATATCCCGGGTCTTAGCGGCATTGATACACGCAAGCTCACGCGCATGATTCGAAGTGCAGGTACATTAAGAGGAGCTTTTGCAGGACCGGATGAACAAGTAGAAGACGTTGTGAGCCGCCTTCAAACGATGCAGCTACCAACAGATCAAGTAAGCCAAGTATCTGTGAAAAATGCGTATCCAAGTCCAGGAAGAGGCAAAAGAATTGTGCTTGTCGATTTCGGCATGAAGCATGGCATTTTGCGCGAACTCAATAAGCGAGATTGTGATGTCATTGTGGTGCCATACAATATCACGGCAGATGAAGTATTACAGTTAAAACCAGATGGCATCATGCTTTCAAACGGACCTGGGGATCCAGTCGATGTGCCAGAAGCGGTTGAAATGATTCAGCAGCTGATTGGAAAGGTACCACTCTTTGGTATCTGCCTAGGACACCAGTTATTCGCGCTTGCGTGCGGCGCAAGTACAGAAAAAATGAAATTTGGGCATAGAGGATCCAATCATCCAGTCAAAGAACTAGCAACTGGCAAGGTAACCTTGACGTCTCAAAACCATGGCTACACGGTTAGCGCCATTAATGAAGACGTGCTTGAAGTCACACATATTGCGCTAAATGATAATACGATTGAAGGATTAAAACATAAAGAAGCACCAGCATTCACTGTCCAGTATCACCCAGAAGCATCACCGGGTCCAGAAGATGCGAACTACTTATTTGACGAGTTCATGGACATGATTCATACAACTGAGAAAGAAGGGGAAGAAGTATGCCAAAACGCGTAGATATCAAAAAGATTTTAGTGATCGGTTCAGGTCCAATCATCATCGGTCAGGCAGCGGAGTTTGACTATGCAGGCACACAGGCTTGCTTAGCGCTAAAAGAAGAGGGCTATGAAGTCGTTCTTGTGAACTCTAACCCTGCGACGATCATGACGGATACAGAAATGGCCGATAAGGTATACATCGAACCACTGACACCAGAATTTTTAACACGAATCATTCGAAAAGAACGTCCTGATGCGATTTTGCCGACACTTGGCGGACAAACTGGATTGAACCTTGCTGTTGAATTATCAGATCTTGGTGTACTCGCTGAATGCGGTGTTGAAGTACTAGGCACCAAGCTGTCAGCTATTCAAAAAGCAGAGGACAGAGATTTATTCCGTAATCTAATGAATGAATTAAATGAACCTGTACCAGAAAGTGAAATCATCCATAACCTTGAAGAAGCGATGGCATTCACAGATCAAATCGGTTTCCCGGTCATTGTTAGACCAGCCTATACACTAGGCGGAACAGGCGGCGGAATTTGTACAAATGAGCAAGAATTAAAAGAAATCGTCGAGAATGGACTGAAGTTAAGTCCGGTGACACAATGTTTGCTTGAAAAAAGTATCGCAGGCTTTAAAGAAATTGAATATGAGGTCATGCGTGACAGCGGAGATCATGCCATTGTGGTTTGTAACATGGAAAACTTTGATCCTGTCGGCATCCACACAGGCGACAGTATCGTTGTGGCACCAAGTCAAACGCTAAGTGATCGTGAATATCAGCTGCTTCGTAATGTGTCACTCAAGCTGATCCGTGCACTTGGCATTGAAGGCGGATGTAACGTACAGCTGGCGATTGACCCAGACAGCTTCCAATACTATATTATCGAAGTAAACCCGCGCGTGAGCCGTTCTTCTGCTCTTGCGTCTAAAGCAACTGGATATCCAATTGCAAAACTTGCAGCGAAAATCGCAGTCGGCCTAACACTTGATGAAATGATGAACCCAGTCACAGGCAAAACATATGCAGCGTTCGAGCCAGCACTTGACTATATTGTTTCAAAAATCCCGCGCTGGCCTTTCGATAAATTTGAATCTGCCAACAGACGACTTGGAACACAAATGAAAGCAACGGGTGAAGTCATGGCGATTGGCCGCACATTAGAAGAGTCTCTTTTAAAGGCTGTGCGTTCACTTGAAGCGGATGTGCATCACATTGAATTAAAAGACGAAGCGGACATTACAAACGAAGTGCTTGAAAAGCGGATTATCAAAGCAGGAGATGAGCGTCTGTTTTATATCGCTGAGGCGCTAAGAAGAGGCTATACTGTCGAACAGATTCATGAATTCTCGAAAATTGATTATTTCTTCCTTCATAAACTGGAAGGCATCATCGCTTTTGAAAAGACACTAAAAGAAAACAAAGGCAATGTAGACGTTTTAAAAGAAGCGAAAGAAAAAGGTTTCTCAGATATTTATATTAGCCGCGAATGGAATATGAATGAGGCAGATGTCTATAACCTAAGAACAGAAGCAGGCATCGTTCCTGTGTATAAGATGGTGGACACATGTGCGGCAGAATTTGAATCAGAAACACCGTATTTCTACAGCACATATGAAGATGAAAATGAATCCGAACGAACAGATAAGAAAAGTGTCATCGTGCTAGGCTCAGGTCCAATCAGAATCGGACAAGGGGTTGAATTCGATTATGCGACCGTTCATTCAGTGTGGGCAATCAAACAAGCAGGCTATGAAGCCATTATTATTAACAACAACCCTGAAACCGTCTCAACAGACTTTAGTATTTCAGATAAGCTCTACTTTGAACCACTCACTGTAGAAGATGTGATGCACATCATCGACCTTGAACAACCAGAAGGTGTCGTCGTTCAGTTTGGCGGACAAACAGCGATTAACTTAGCAGATGAATTATCAAATAGAGGGGTTAAGATTCTTGGAACTTCGCTTGAAGACCTTGACCGTGCGGAAAACCGTGACAAGTTTGAACAAACATTAGAAACACTCGGCGTGCCGCAGCCAAATGGTAAGACAGCAACGTCTGTGCCAGAGGCAGTAGCGATTGCGAATCAAATCGGTTACCCCGTGCTTGTCCGTCCTTCCTATGTATTAGGCGGCCGTGCAATGGAAATTGTGTATCAAGAAGCTGAACTCCTTCACTACATGGAGAATGCGGTGAAAGTCAATCCGCAGCATCCAGTGCTCATTGACAAGTATTTGACAGGAAAAGAAATTGAAGTAGATGCTGTGTCTGACGGAGAAACGGTTGTCATACCAGGCATTATGGAACACATTGAAAGAGCCGGCGTTCACTCTGGAGACTCCATTGCGGTCTACCCGCCGCAAACTTTGTCTGAGGACATCAAAGCGAAAATCGCAGAATACACGATTAAACTCGCAAAAGGCCTTAACATCATTGGGCTTTTGAACATTCAATTTGTTCTATCAAAAGGTGAAGTGTACGTACTTGAAGTGAATCCGCGTTCAAGCCGGACTGTCCCATTCTTAAGTAAAATTACAGGCATTCCAATGGCGAACTTAGCTACAAAGGTTATTTTAGGAGAAAAACTGAAAAACTATGGCTACCAAGAAGGGCTTCATGTTGAGCAAGAAGGCGTATATGTTAAAGTTCCAGTCTTCTCTTTTGCAAAACTAAGAAGAGTAGATATTACACTAGGGCCTGAAATGAAATCAACAGGTGAAGTCATGGGGAAAGATGTCACAATCGAAAAAGCCCTCTACAAAGGATTGATTGCATCAGGCATTCAAATTCCAAAAGACGGAACGGTTCTCCTGACAGTGGCTGATAAAGATAAAGAAGAAGGACTTGAGATTGCAAGAAGATTCCATTCCATCGGCTATCATATTTTAGCAACAGAAGGAACAGCGAATTACTTAAAACAAGCTTCCATTCCATCAAGTGTTGTCGGCAAAATAGGAGAAGAAGGAAAGAATCTGCTGGATGTCATTCGAAATGGTGAAGCCCAATTTGTCATCAACACCTTAACAAAAGGAAAACAGCCAGCAAGAGACGGCTTTAGAATTAGACGTGAATCTGTTGAAAATGGTGTCGCTTGCTTAACGTCACTAGATACAGCGGAAGCGATTTTAAGAGTGCTAGAGAGCATGACATTTAGAGCAGATGAAATGCCAGAAGTGAAAACGAATGCTGAGGTGACAGTAACGATATGAAAAAAGCATACTTGACGGTCGTCTCGAACCGAGAGATCGCTGATCATATTTACGAAATGACATTAAAGGGTGATCTTGTTGAATCCTTTCAAACAGCTGGACAGTTTCTTCATATAAAGGTCAGTGAATCCATGACACCGCTGCTGAGAAGACCGATCAGTATTGCCAACATTCATGCCGAAAAGCAAGAAGCAACCATCATTTACCGCGCAGAGGGAGAGGGCACAAAGCTCCTTTCCCAAAAGCGGGCGGGAGAGTCAGTCGATGTGTTAGGTCCGCTTGGAAACGGCTATGACCCTTCAGTCGTTCAGGCTGGACAGACCGCATTATTAGTCGGTGGAGGAATCGGTGTGCCTCCGCTATATGAACTGTCTAAGCGGTTAACGAAAAAAGGCGTCATCGTAAAACATGTTCTCGGTTTTCAATCGAAAAAGGATGTATTTTATGAGGAGAAATTTCAAGCACTCGGAGATACGTTTATCGCAACCGTTGATGGGACATATGGTTCGAAAGGTTTCGTGACAAATGTCATTGAAGAGAATGAGCTGGACTTTGATGTCTTGCTTTCCTGTGGACCGACACCTATGTTAAAAGCACTAAAAGACTCTTATCCCGATAAGCCTGTCTATATTTCAATGGAAGAACGAATGGGCTGCGGAATCGGTGCATGCTTTGCTTGTGTCTGTCATACCGATCAGCACGAGAAACCGTACGTTAAAGTTTGTCTGGATGGACCTGTTTTTAAAGCGGAGGAGGTGGCGCTATCATGCTAAACATCGAATTACCCGGCTTATCTTTAAAAAATCCAATCATTCCTGCATCAGGCTGTTTTGGATTTGGAAAAGAATTCGCATCATTATATGACCTTTCCTTGCTGGGCGGCATCATGATTAAAGCCACGACCCTTGAACCGAGATTTGGCAACCCGACACCGAGGGTAGCTGAGACAGGAGCCGGTATGTTGAATGCGATTGGTCTCCAAAATCCAGGTCTAAAAGGCGTGCTTGAACATGAATTACCTTGGCTTGAGCAGTTCGATACCCCTATTATTGCCAATGTTGCTGGATCACAAGTTGATGATTATGTTGAAGTAGCAAAGCAAATTAGTCAAGCAAGCAATGTTCACGCCCTTGAACTGAATATCTCGTGTCCGAATGTGAAAACAGGCGGAATTGCCTTTGGGACCGATCCAGAAATGGCGGCTACATTGACAAAAGCTGTTAAGGAAGTTTCCTCCGTTCCTGTTTATGTGAAACTGTCACCTAATGTAGCCAATATCGTTGAGATTGCTAAAGCGATTGAATCGGCTGGAGCGGATGGACTCACCATGATCAATACCTTGATTGGGATGCGTTTAGATTTAAAAACAGGCAAACCCATTCTTGCTAATAAAACAGGCGGATTATCAGGTCCTGCTGTAAAACCTGTAGCCATCCGAATGGTGCATGAGGTCAGTCAGGCCGTTTCTATTCCGATTATTGGGATGGGCGGGGTGCAAAGCGCTGAAGATGTACTTGAATTTTTACTAGCTGGCGCAAGTGCGGTAGCTGTTGGGACAGCCAATTTTGTGAACCCATTTATTTGCCCGGAAATCATTGATGAACTACCGAATGTGTTAGCGGCTTATGGGTATTCATCTGTAGAGGAATGCATCGGAAGGAGCTGGAAACATGAAGCACTTGCCCATCATCGCGCTTGATTTTCCATCAGGACAGGAGGCGCACGCCTTTATAGATCGTTTTGAAGGCACTCCATTATTCGTAAAGGTCGGCATGGAGCTGTTTTACCAAGAAGGTCCTGCCATTATTGATGCACTGAAAGAAAAAAATTGCCGTATTTTCCTTGATCTGAAGCTTCATGACATTCCAACAACTGTGCAAAAAGCGATGAACAGACTTGCTGCACTTGGTGTTGATTTGGTGAATGTGCATGCAGCCGGCGGGAAAAGAATGATGCAGGCGGCCATAGAGGGGCTTGAAAGCGGAACCCCTGCCGGGCAAAATCGCCCAGGCATTATTGCAGTGACCCAGCTGACAAGCACGTCAGAAGATATGATGAAAAAAGAATTACTAATTGACCGCCCATTGCAAGAGGCTGTGCTTCATTATGGACAATTGGCATATGAAAGTGGACTTGATGGTGTGGTGTGCTCTGTTCATGAATCAAAACAGCTTCATGAACAAATCTCTCCTTCCTTTCTCACTGTGACGCCAGGAATTCGCTTACCAAATGATCAAACGGATGACCAAAAGCGTGTGGCGACACCTGCCTTTGCCAAAGAACAGGGTGTTTCACAGATTGTTGTGGGAAGATCGATCACAAAAGCCACAAACCCAGTGGAAGCTTATCAACAAATTTTGAAAGAGTGGGAGTGACTGCCGGATGAAAACGAAAATCGCGAAGCATTTATTACAAATCAAAGCTGTCTCTTTAAAACCAGACGAACCATTTACATGGGCGAGCGGTATCAAATCACCGATTTACTGTGACAATCGCCTCACCTTGTCTTATCCTGAGGTCAGAGGGGACATTGCGGAAGGTTTAAAAGACTTGATTCTCACTCATTTTGAAGGAGCGGAAGTTGTCGCAGGTACAGCTACAGCTGGCATTCCTCATGCGGCATTAGCAGCTGATCGTCTGAATGTACCGATGTGTTATGTAAGAAGTAAACCAAAAGCACACGGAAAAGGAAATCAAATTGAAGGAGCCGTATCACCTGGACAAAAGGTGGTTGTCGTAGAAGACCTCATCTCAACTGGAGGCAGCGTTCTTGAAGTTGTGGCTGCTCTAGAAGAAGAAGGCTGTGACGTACTCGGAGTTGTTGCGATCTTTACTTATGGACTGCCAAAAGCAGCTGCGGCTTTTCAAGAGAAAAACATTCCCTATGTCACGCTGACAGACTATGACACACTGACAGAAGTGGCACTTGAGCTAAAAGCAATTGAGCCTTCTGCTATGAATAAACTAAAACGCTGGAGACAGGATCCTTCGTCTGAATCTTGGATGGAAGAAACGGTCTAAAAAGCTTGTCTTGTTTTAAAAAAGCTGTGCTGCACTGCACAGCTTTTTATTTGGTTAAAAATAGTAAAATAGACTCAAATTTAAATAAAAACTAATCCTATCAATAAAGTCGGGTTGACTTTTGTTTGAATTGTGTTAATATTTAATACAAATTAAAACTCTTATCCAGAGAGGTGGAGGGACTGGCCCGATGAAGCCCGGCAACCTGCGATTTGCAAGGTGCTACTTCCTGCAAAATGATTCTATTTTGAAAGATAAGGAAATCGTGAGCTTCCTCATCTTTCTTTCGGACTGAAAGAAAGTTTTTTTATTTTAACGGTGAGGAGGAAGAGGAGATGGAACTGAAACAAAACCAGGATGAGGACTTAGTGAAGCATATGCAAGAGCTGATTGGGGATATGAAATTCGGTTCAATTACGTTGATCGTTCAGGACGGTCAAGTGATTCAAGTGGAAAAAAATGAAAAAATCAGATTAAAGTAGTGCGGAGAATAGCAATAGAAGCAGTACTCCGGAAGGGGAGAAACAATGTTAACTTATGAAAATTGGCAAGAGCCGTCCATTACATTTCAAGAGGACGATTTGTATAAAGGGGCCCTATCTGTGCTGAAATGGGCGTACGGCCACTATGGTGATCAGCTCGTTTATGCATGCAGTTTTGGCATTGAAGGCATTGTCCTGATCGATCTTATTGCGAAAGTAAAAAAAGATGCAAGAATTGTCTTTTTAGATACAGGTCTGCATTTCAAGGAAACATACGACACCATTGATGCAGTTAAGGAAAGATATCCTGGGTTAGACATCGTGCTGAAAACACCTGAGCTGACGGTGGAAGAGCAGAATGAGCAGCATGGTGATAAATTATGGGAAACGAATCCTCAAAGCTGCTGCCATATGAGAAAGGTCATTCCATTGCAAGAGGCACTATCTGGCTATCCGGCATGGCTGTCTGGTTTAAGAAGAGAGCAGTCGCCTAAACGAGCAGGTACGAACTTCTTAAATAAGGATGAAAAATTCCAATCAGTCAAAGTATGTCCGCTCATCCACTGGACGTGGAAGGACATATGGAGATATGCGTCTAGAGAGGATCTTACTTATAATCCGCTACATGACCAAGGATATCCAAGCATCGGGTGTGCACCTTGTACACAGCCGGCATTTACTGCTGATGATTTGCGTTCTGGAAGATGGTCAGGGACAGCAAAGACTGAGTGCGGATTACATGAGTAAGGGAGCATAATGTATGGAAATCGCCGCAATTTTATTTAGCTTATTCTTTGCTTTAAATATTGGCGCAAGCGGAGCAGCCGCTTCGATGGGCATCGCATATGGTTCAGGTGCGATCAAAAAGCCAATATACGCGCTCAGCGTTTGTGCGGTTGGAATATTAGCAGGTTCAGTGATTGGCGGCGGCGAGGTCGTCAAAACGATCAGCTCCGGGATTATGCCTGAATCTGTCATCACACTTGAAATTGTGTGTATCATCATTGGCTCGGCCGCATTATCACTTTTCATAGCGAACCTCTTGGCCATTCCTTTATCCACAAGTGAGGTCACAGTAGGAGCTGTGGTCGGTGTGGCAGCCGCATATAAAGTGCTGTATGTGAAATCGATCTTAGTCATTGTCTCTTTTTGGGTGATTATTCCGATTGTTGCCTTTGTTTTTACCTTTGCTGTTGTCAAAATCATCAGATTGTTCCCTAAACGGACATTATCCAAAAAAGGTACATTGATCTTATCTGTTGTTTTGATTATCAGTGGGTTTTTAGAAGCATTTTCAGCCGGCATGAACAATGTCGCCAATGCGGTCGGCCCGCTTGTCGCATCAGGTGTTTTATCAGTCGGGCAAGGAACCCTTTACGGCGGAATCTTTGTGGCCATTGGGGCGCTGCTTCTAGGAAGAAGGGTACTAGAAACAAACGGAAAGAAAATTACACGCTATCAAACGGGTGAAGGCATTCTATTATCGAGCACCGGTGCAGGACTTGTCATCGTCAGCTCTATATTCGGACTCCCTGTTCCCCTTACTCAAATTACCTCCTCGTCCATTATTGGGCTTGGTATGGCAAAGGGTGGACCGAACATTTTTCATAAACATGTTGTGAAAAAAATGCTGAAGGTATGGGTTGTGTCACCTTTCTTATCACTTAGTCTATCTTATTTGTTGGTAAGCCTTTTCTTAAAAGGAGACTATTACTCTATCTTTATCATGATGAGTGTACTGCTTGCTTCACTAGGTGCACTGAGTCTTATGAAGGCAGTTAAAAATGAGAGCAGCTCGATTCATGAACAGGGCGGCGGGATTTAAATATAAATCCGACTATTAACATCTAATAAATATGAACATTGAGAGGAAGATGAACAAATGAGTTTAACACCACATGGTGGCGTATTAATTAATCGAGTAAATGAAGAATTTGATCTAAGCACAGCTGCGAAAGAAATTGAGCTGGATGCCATCTCTTTTGCAGACCTTGAACTCATCGCAATTGGCGGGTATAGTCCAATTGAAGGGTTTTTAACGAAAGCTGATTATGAAGCAGTTGTCAGCAGTATGCGACTAGCAAGTGGTGTCGTTTGGTCTCTTCCGATTACTTTGCCTGTCACAAAGGAAAAAGCAGCGGAGATCAATCAAGGTGACATTGTTCGTCTATCGTATAATGGAACAGTATACGGGGTCATTGAGGTGGAAGATCAATACACACCTGATAAGGAAAAAGAAGCAGTGAATGTGTATAAAACAGATGACCGCAATCACCCAGGCGTGAAAAAATTATTTGAACGCGGTGATACGTATATTGGTGGTAAAATTACACTGACGAAACGCAGCGAAAAACCTTTCCCGCAATTTACGTATGAGCCAGAAGAAACAAGAAAACAGTTTAAAGAAAACGGCTGGAAAACCATTGTCGGTTTCCAAACGAGAAACCCAGTCCATCGTGCGCATGAATACATTCAAAAGACAGCACTGGAAACAGTGGATGGTCTATTTCTAAATCCACTTGTTGGTGAAACAAAATCTGATGATATTCCAGCAGATGTAAGAATGAAAAGCTATCAAGTGTTACTGAACGGTTATTACCCGAAAGACCGCGTCTTTTTAGGTGTTTTTCCTGCTGCCATGCGTTATGCTGGACCAAAAGAAGCCATTTTTCATGCGCTTGTGCGTAAAAATTATGGCTGTACACATTTTATTGTCGGCAGAGATCATGCAGGTGTTGGTGATTATTACGGCACATACGAAGCGCAGGAGCTATTTGAACAATTTACAAGCGAAGAAATTGGGATCACACCATTAAAATTTGAGCACAGCTTTTACTGCAATACATGTGAAGCCATGGCAACACCGAAAACATGCCCACATGATAAAAGCGAACATGTCATTCTCTCAGGTACAAAGGTCAGAACGATGCTGAGAAATGGTGAATTACCACCGAGCACGTTCAGCCGAAAAGAAGTCATTGAAACATTAATCGAAGGATTAAAAACGACGGTATCTTAAAGGAGGATATGACATGAGCAACGAACATATCGTGTGGCATGATTCATCTATTACTAAAAAAGAATATCAACAGAAAAACAACCATACAAGCGGGATCATTTGGCTGACAGGTCTAAGCGGTTCAGGTAAATCGACGATCGCCAACGCAGCGGCTCGAGAGCTGTTTGAACAGGGGTACCAAGTGACAGTTCTTGACGGCGATAACGTACGCCATGGACTCAATAAAGACTTAGGCTTTTCAGATGACGACAGAAAAGAGAACATTCGGCGCATCGGTGAAGTGGCGAAATTATTTGTTGAGCAAGGAACGATTGTTATTACTGCTTTTATTTCACCATTTCAAGAAGACCGCCAAATCGTAAGACAGTTAGTCGAAGACGGAGAATTTCACGAAGTGTTTGTGAAATGTGATCTGAACGTGTGTGAAGAGCGTGATCCAAAGGGATTATATAAAAAAGCAAGAAACGGCGAAATTCCATTTTTCACGGGAATCGATTCACCATACGAAGAGCCAGCTGCGCCTGAGCTCGTCCTAGATACAGGTGAATTATCACGCGAGGAGTCAAAACAGCGCCTTGTTGATTATGTAAAGGATAAAACGAAATAATCGCCTGATGGCAGGGGGAGAAAGCAAGATGGGGAAAGTATACATTGTTGGTGCCGGACCGGGTGACCCAGACTTAATTACACTAAAGGCCCATAAGGCAATACAGCAGGCAGATGTCATTTTATATGATCGTCTTGTCAATCAAGAGATTCTTGCCCATGCCAAACCGGAGGCGGAGTTGATCTATTGCGGCAAACTGCCGAATCATCATACGATGAGACAGGAAGCGATTAACGAAGCACTTGTTGCTCATGCGAAGGAAGGGAACATAGTCGTTCGTCTAAAAGGCGGTGATCCCTTTGTATTTGGCCGTGGCGGTGAAGAAATCGAATGCTTAGCTCAGCATGGTATTCCGTATGAAGTTGTCCCGGGGATTACTTCTGGCATTGCAGCCGCTGCTTATGCAGGCATTCCAGTCACGCACCGAGAATTCAGCTCAAATGTTGCGTTTGTGACAGGGCATTATCAAAAGGATGAACATTTTGAAGAAAAGTGGGAAGCGCTGGCGACGGGGATTGATACCCTTGTCATTTACATGGGCGTCAAAAACGTGGAAAGAGTTCAGCGGCTGCTTTTGAAAAATGGGCGGAATCCTGAAACCCCAGCTGCGTTTATTCACTGGGGAACGACCACAAGGCAAAAGACGACTTGCTGCACGGTGGCGACACTATCTGAAACGGTTGAAAAAGAAGGGATCGAGCACCCAAGTTTAATCGTGGTAGGAGATGTCGTTCACTTTCATCAAAAGTTGAACTGGTTTGAACCAGCACTGATTGAGAAATGAGAACAAAGGTGAAAAGACACGTGTGGACATCGTGTCTTTTCGTCTGAATAAAACTAGGGTTGCAAGGAGGAGTCAAATGAAACAAGCTGTCCTTTATGTTGGGCATGGAAGCAGGGTAAAAGAAGCACAGGATAAAGCCATTTCTTTTATGAAAAGCTGTATGCCGTTAGTCGAAGCAGATATCCAAGAAATTTGTTTTTTAGAGTTGACGGACCCTTCAATCGAAGAAGGGTTTGAGACTTGTGTACAAAAAGGAGCAACCCACATTGCGATCGTCCCGCTCCTCCTTTTAACTGCCATGCACGCCAAATCAGATATTCCAGATGAGATTGTGAAAGTACAAAAACGTTTCCCACAAGTGAAGGTAACATATGGAAGACCTATAGGCGTGAACCAAGAAGTCACGAAAGCGGTTATCGCAAGGATTGAAGAAGCAGGATACAAGGGAGAGCGTGCAAAAATTCTCTTAATTGGCCGCGGAAGCTCTGATCCAGATGTAAAGCGGGATGTGTTTGGCATTGCAGATGATGTCCGAAGCATGTTGCCTTGTGCAGAGGTTTTTCCGTGTTTTATTACAGCGTGTGAACCGAATTATCGTGACGTCTTAGCACAGTTAACAGTAGATAATGATACGCCTGTCTATCTCGTGCCTTATCTTTTATTTACCGGCATTTTAATGAAAGAGATTGAGAGTGAAGCGAATCAGGCGAGAGAGCGGCTGCGAGATGTCCGTGTCTGCCGATATATTGGGTTTCATCCCCATGTAAAAGCAGCTTATATTGAACGTGTGCAGGAAACCATCTTAAACAAAGAGGATGCGTTTCGTTTTCAAGGAGAAAGCCATGCTTCCAGTTCATCTTGATCTAACCAATAAACATGTGCTAATTGCCGGCGGTGGAAGGATTGCGGCTAGAAGGACGAGTGCGCTATGCATGGAGCCATGCAGCATAACCATTGTGAGCCCTGACATTTGTGATGAAATGGCGAATCTCATTGAGACATATCAGCTGACTTGGAAGAAAAAGAAAGTTGATGCGGAAGATGTAAAGGATGCATTTTTAATTGTCGCCGCTACAGATGATCCTTCAGTAAACGAGTGGATGACGCAATCAGCGCTTCCGCATCAGCTCGTCAACTGTGTGAGTCAGTCAGAGCTAGGCAATGTGATTGTGCCAAAGGTTGTAAGGGCAGGAAAAGTGACAATCTCCATATCTACGAGTGGTGCAAGCCCAGCCCGTACTAAACAGCTGGCTGCGGCCATTGAGACCTTGCTTGAACAAGAGGATGTAGATGCACTGGATGAGCTCTATATAGAAAGAAAAAAAAGACAAAGAAAAAGCCGATAAAATCTCATCTAAAGATTTAATCGGCTCTTTTTTATTTTCTCAGCTTTAGGACAACATCCTCATCAGGCGTCACAAATAATGTTTGCTGTTGATCATATGTGACAAAGCCCGGTTTTGCTCCGTTTGGTTTTTTCACATGCCGGATTTTCGTATAATCGACAGGGACGGAGCTTGATTCTTTTGCCTTCGAGAAGTAGGCAGCAATTTGTGCCGCTTCAAGCAAGGTTTGTTCATCAGGCGCTTTGTGACGAATGACAACATGTGATCCAGGAATATCCTTTGTGTGCAGCCAAATGTCATCACGAGCTGCCGCCTTTGTGGTCAAATATTCGTTTTGCTTGTTGTTTTTTCCAACGAGAATCGGAACACCTTGAGAAGATTCATATGCTTCAAGCTGAATGGCCGATGGTTTTTTCTTTTTGGCGTTGCGTTTTTGTTTGGGACGCAAATATTTTCCTTCCACCAGTTCTTCTCTTATTTCCTCTAAATCTTTTGGTGAGGCAGAGGACAGCTGCTGGATCAGCTCGTCAAAATAAACAATTTCTTCATGTGTTCGCTTGATTTGTTCATTTACGGCCTCTACTGCATTTTTTGCCTTTTGGTATTTTGTAAAATACGCTTGTGCATTTTCAGAAGGGGTTTTGTTTGTTTTGAGCGGGATCGTGATCTCTCCGCCTTCTTCATCATAATAATTGATGACAGTTGCTTCTTTATCCCCTTTTTTAATCGCATATATATTGGCAGTAAGCAATTCACCATAAAGCTGATACTTATGCGCATTTTGAGATTCTTCAAGTGTTCTTGTTAGTTTTTTCAGCTTGTTTTCATTTTTCTTTTTTTCATTGGTAACAAAACGTTCAAGATCAGCCGCCTGCTGTTTGACTCTGTCTCTTTCAGCTTTTCCGAAATAAAAACGGTCAAGTAGCTCGCTAAGAGAATCAAACGTCTTCATGTCACCATCGACGTGCTGAAGTTCTAATAAATAAAAATACTCTTTCCCGTCTTTTCTCGTGAGCTGAGGGGTAAAAGAATGCGCCTGAATGAGCTGAAACATCTCGAGCAATGTACTTGGAATCGTTTCCTGATTGGCAAGACCGGCCCTGTGGACAGCTTCCTTAGCAAACAGCGGAGAAACCCCAGAGAATGTATCGACAATTTGATTGGCGATTTTCCCTTCTTGAAAACGTAAATGCTTTAAAATATCTTCCTTCGTCACGTTAAAAGGATTCAGCTTTTGCTGTGCCGGCGGCAGAAGATATTGATGTCCTGGTAGCACCGTTCGATAGCTGTTCACAGATGGAGAAAGATGTTTCAGTCCGTCAATGATCTGCTCCGTTTCGTCCTCCACGAGAATTAAGTTGCTGTGCCGGCCCATAATTTCAATATACAGCTTACGGGTTTGTTCATCGCCAATTTCATTTCGGCTTCGCACGTGCAGCACGATCACCCGATCTAACCCAATTTGTTCAAAACGTTCAATGAACCCACCCTCAAGATGTTTTCTGAGAAGCATACAAAACATTGGCGGTTCGCTCGGATTATCATCATGGTGCTCAGTGAGCTGTACCCTTGCATAGCTCGGGTGAGCGGATAAAAGAAGCTTATGATTCTTCCCCTTTGACCGGATATGAAAAATCAGCTCATGCTTGTAGGGCTGATGTATTTTCGAAATTCTTCCGCCAGTTAATGTTTCTTGCAATTCATTTGTCATACCGTATGTAAAAATGCCGTCAAATGACATGTTGGATACACCCTCTTCTTTCACACAAATCTACTGAAAGAACCTTACGTTTTCTCGTTCTTTAGGCAGTCTTATTATTATAGCATGATTTAGGACGAGTCTGAATAAACTGGCTTATAGAACACTGCATAAGAGAGAGAACAAAAGAGGAGTGGACGAGGTCAAATGAATTGGCATGAACTGAACCAAACCGATTTATTAAAAACAATGAATACATCGATAGGTGACGGACTGTCAGAAAAAGATGTGCAAAAGCGGCTTGAAAAGCATGGGCCAAATGAATTACAGGAAGGGAAAAAGGTGTCGGCGTTCGTTATTTTTTTGGCGCAATTTAAAGACTTTATGGTGTTAATCCTGCTTGCGGCAACGATTATTTCTGCTTTTTTAGGTGAATACATTGATGCTGTGGCGATTGTGGCGATTGTGCTGATAAATGGTGTGCTTGGCTTTTATCAGGAACGCCGTGCAGAAAAGTCCCTCCAAGCACTAAAGGAATTATCAACGCCGCATGTCTATGCAAGGAGAAACAATGAATGGGTCAAGATCCCATCCAAGCACCTCGTGCCGGGAGATATTGTGAAGTTTTCAAGCGGGGACCGAATTGGGGCAGATATCAGATTACTAGAAACAAAGAGTTTGGAAATTGAAGAATCTGCCCTCACCGGAGAGTCCATCCCAGCGGTCAAACATGCGAGTCCGCTCTCACGAGATCATGTCTCGCTTGGAGATTTGACGAATATGGCCTTTATGGGGACGCTTGTTACAAGAGGAAGCGGTGTAGGGGTTGTCATTGGTACAGGGATGAATACGGCGATGGGACAAATTGCCGGTATGCTGGATTCAGCAGGTAATATGGAAACACCGCTGCAAAGACGCCTTGAGCAGCTGGGGAAAATTTTAATTGTTGCTGCATTATTTTTAACTGTTCTTGTGGTTGTTCTTGGTGTGGTGCAAGGTCATGATTTGTATCATATGTTCTTAGCGGGTGTATCTCTCGCTGTTGCTGCGATTCCAGAAGGACTGCCGGCGATCGTCACTGTCGCACTTTCCCTAGGTGTGCAGCGGATGATTAAACAAAAATCCATTGTCAGAAAGCTGCCGGCTGTGGAAACACTCGGCTGCGCCTCGATTATTTGCTCAGATAAAACAGGCACAATGACACAAAATAAAATGACAGTGACACATGTATGGGCAGAGGGGAAAACATGGAATATTTCTGGCACTGGGTACGAGCCGTCAGGTGATTTTACCTTAAACGGAGAACTTGTCCATGTAGACAAACATCCAAGCCTGCAAAAGGTGCTATTATACGGAGCACTTTGTAATACATCGACCATCGTTGAAAAAGACGGAGAGATGAGACTTGATGGCGATCCGACAGAAGGAGCACTTCTAACCGCTGCGCGTAAAGCGGGTTTTACAGAGCAATTCATCGAAGCGGGATTTCGTGTGGTGGAGGAATTCCCTTTTGACTCTGAAAGAAAAATGATGTCAGTCGTCGTGGAAACGAATCAGAAGGAGCGGTATGTCATTGCCAAAGGGGCGCCAGATGTGCTGATGAACCGTTCAAGTCATATGATGCACGGCGGACGCACCGCCTCATTTTCAAAGGCCCACCGGCAAGAAACAGAAGCTGCCATTCAAGGTTTAGCAAGACAAGCGCTTAGAACCATTGCGATTGCATATAAAAAAGTAAGCCTGACAGAAAAAATTACCTCTGTTCAGCAGGCAGAAACTGGCCTCACATTTATCGGTCTAGAGGGCATGATTGATCCACCTCGTCCTGAAGTGAGACGAGCGATTAAAGAATGCCGGGATGCTGGCATTAAAACAGTGATGATTACAGGCGATCACGTAGAAACGGCCAAAGCGATCGCTAAAGATTTAAGTCTCTTACCGAAGCAAGGAAAGGTGCTTGATGGAAAAGCTCTGGATCAGCTAAGTGACAAAGAGCTGGAGCAAACAGCAGAAGATGTGTACGTCTTTGCCCGTGTATCACCTGAGCATAAACTGAGAATTGTGAAGGCCTATCAAAAAAATGGCCATATTGTCGCGATGACAGGTGATGGGGTGAATGATGCGCCAGCGATTAAACAGGCGGATATCGGCATATCCATGGGGATTACCGGAACAGACGTTGCCAAAGAAGCTTCTTCTCTTATTTTGCTTGATGACAACTTTGCGACCATTAAATCCGCTATTAAAGAGGGCCGGAATATTTATGAAAACATTCGCAAATTTGTCCGCTATTTGCTGGCATCGAATGTGGGAGAAATTTTGGTCATGCTGTTTGCGATGCTTCTTGCGCTTCCATTGCCTCTCGTTCCAATTCAAATTTTGTGGGTAAACCTTGTCACAGACGGCTTGCCGGCTATGGCACTTGGAATGGATAAACCAGAAGGCGATGTCATGAAGAGAAAGCCGCGGAACATGAAAGAGGGGATTTTTGCAAGAGGGCTTGGTTGGAAGGTCATATCAAGAGGGTTTCTGATCGGGATTGCCACTTTGTTAGCCTTTATGTTTGTGTATCACCGTGATCCGAACAATCTTCAATATGCGCAGACGGTTGCATTCAGCACACTCGTTTTTGCGCAGCTCATTCATGTGTTTGACTGCCGCAGTGAACGGTCTATTTTTGAACGCAATCCATTCGGGAATATGTACTTGATCGGCGCCGTTGTGTCTTCACTGCTGCTGATGCTTGTGGTCATTTATTATCCGCCGCTTCAGCCGATTTTCAAAACGGTGGCGGTCGCACCAGTCGATTGGCTTCTGATCATCGGTATGTCTGCATTGCCAACTTTTTTACTGGCGGGATCACTTTTGACAAGAAAAAAATAATTGGTTATGGTATAATTTTGAGGTAATAGTGTCTGCTATTACCTTTTTCATTTTATTAATATGAAAGAATTGGGTGTTTTCACATGATACGCAGTATGACGGGATTCGGCCAAGCGAGTAAAACGGATGGTGAACTGACAGTGTCAGTTGAGCTAAAATCGGTCAATCACCGTTTTAAAGAGGTTCATGCCCGTTTGCCGAGGCCGCTTTTATATTTCGAAGATACATTAAAAAAAATCATTCTTCGTCACGTGCAGCGCGGTCGAATTGAGCTGTTTGTTACGATTGAAGGCGGTAAACTTGCAAGCCGGTCTTTACAGATTGACTGGCCGCTGCTTGATGAATATATGAAAGCCGCAAAAGACCTTGAGGACCGCTATCATATTTCAGGTATTCAGCATGCACATGACTTACTGAAGCTGGAACAGGCTGTTCAGGTGGAAGAGTCAGTCAGCCGAAATGAGCAGCTGGAGCATTTGCTGATAGACACTTGTGAAGAAGCTGTCAAGGAGCTTTGCTTTATGAGAGAGCAGGAGGGAACATCACTTCAAAAAGACTGTGAACTCAGGCTGTCAGAACTCGAGGCATTTACAGAAGAAATCAAAGTGTTTGCACCAGAGGTTGTGAGTCAGTACAAAGAACGATTGAATCAAAGATTGCAAGAATGGATCGGAGAGGCGCTTGAAGAGAGCAGGCTGACCACAGAAGCGGCCATCTTTGCTGATCGCTGTGACATTACAGAAGAGATTACGAGGCTGAAAAGTCATTTTCAGCAGTTCCAGCAAATTTTGACGCAAGGCGGCGCTGCCGGACGAAAGCTTGACTTTCTTGTACAGGAGCTCAACCGTGAAGTGAACACGATTGGATCAAAAGCAAACCATCACCATTTAACAAAGCTGGTGGTTGAAATGAAAAGCGCTATTGAAAAAATAAAAGAACAAGTGCAAAATATAGAATAGTCATTGTGTATGCTGTTTACAGTGCGTCTCTTTCGGCGAGACTAGAGACGTTTATATTACAGGGGGACGAAAGAAGATGACCATAAAGTTGATCAATATCGGATTTGGAAACATCATTTCAGCGAATCGGATGATTTCGATCGTCAGTCCGGAATCAGCACCGATTAAACGAATGATACAAGACGCAAGAGATCGAGGCATGCTCATTGATGCGACATACGGAAGAAGAACCCGTGCTGTTGTCATTATGGACAGTGACCATGTCATCTTATCTGCCGTTCAGCCTGAGACTGTCGCGCAAAGACTTTCTGTAAAAGAAGAAATCATAGATGAAGGGCAGGGGTAATACGCCATTATGAAAGAAAGAGGACTTTTAATCGTTCTCTCTGGACCTTCGGGAGTTGGAAAAGGAACGGTCAGACAAGCCATTTTCTCCCAGGAAGATACGAAATTTGAATACTCTATTTCTGTGACAACCCGCAAACCGCGTGAAGGTGAAAGAAATGGTGTTGATTATTTCTTTAAAACCAGGGAAGAATTTGAACATATGATTGAAAACAAAAAGCTGTTAGAATGGGCAGAATATGTCGGGAATTACTACGGCACGCCTGTTGACTATGTAGAACAAACATTGAGCGAAGGAAAAGATGTTTTCCTTGAAATCGAAGTGCAAGGTGCACTTCAAGTAAGAGAAGCATTCCCGGAAGGTCTCTTTATTTTCCTTGCACCGCCAAGTCTTTCAGAACTTCAAAACCGCATTATTACACGCGGGACAGAATCTGAGGATCTCATCCGTAACCGAATGGCTGCTGCAAAAGAAGAAATTGAAATGATGGATGCTTATGACTATGTCGTTGAAAACGACGATGTCGAGCTTGCATGTGAAAGAATTAAAGCGATCGTCCTTGCAGAGCACCTGCGAAGAGACAGAGTCGCACCAAGATATAAAAAAATGCTGGGGGTAGAATAAACCATGTTAGATCCTTCAATTGACTCATTGATGAACAAACTTGACTCAAAATATACACTTGTCACAGTGTCTGCACGCCGTGCACGTGAAATGCAAATCCATCAAGATCAACAAATCGAAAACACAAAATCCTACAAATTTGTAGGGAAAGCTCTTGAAGAAATCGATGCTGGTCTTTTGACATTTGAAAAAGAAGAGCAAGAATAACATCGCTTCTGCTATGCAGATACGATACGTTCAAAAAAGTCAAAACTATGATTGGTTTTGACTTTTTTGAATTGTAGACGAATTTGTGAAAAAGGCCGTTAAGGGGGACAAACAAATGTTACAGTCAAAAAATATTTTGCTCGGCGTCAGCGGAGGAATCGCCGTATATAAAGCAGCTGCACTCACTAGTAAACTCGTACAGGCAGGCGCAAACGTAAGAGTGATTATGACAGAATCTGCCCGTGAGTTTGTGTCTCCGCTCACCTTTCAAGCCCTATCTCGGCATGAGGTGTATGTGGATACATTTAAAGAAAATAATCCAAAAGTCATAGCGCATATTGATGTAGCTGACTGGGCCGATCTCATTCTTGTTGCCCCTGCAACAGCACATACCATTGGTAAAATGGCCGCAGGACTTGCTGATGATATGCTCACAACGACCTTGCTTGCTTCAACAGCTCCTGTATGGGTTGCACCGGCTATGAATGTGCACATGTATGACCATCCAGCTGTCAAGCGGAACATCCGCACTTTATATGAAGACGGCTACCGGTTTATAGAGCCAAGTGAAGGCTATTTAGCATGCGGCTACATTGGAAAAGGACGCTTAGAGGAGCCTGAAAAAATTGTTGAACACATCCGTGCGTTTTTTGATGAGCCAACCAGCTTGCCGCTTTCAGGCAAAAAAGTTGTGGTCACAGCTGGTCCTACACGAGAAGTGATCGACCCTGTTCGTTTTCTTTCAAATCGATCTTCTGGGAAAATGGGCTATGCCATTGCAGAAGCTGCCGAGCAAATGGGGGCTGATGTCACGCTCATTTCAGGACCTGTTTCGTTAACTGCGCCTGAGCATGTGAATGTGGTGCAAGTGGAATCGGCTGAGGAGATGTATCAAGCAGCGTTAGAGGTGTACGAGACAGCAGATATAGTGATTAAATCAGCAGCCGTTGCCGATTATACGCCTGTCACGACGTATTCTCATAAAATGAAAAAACAAGACGGTGAACTAGCGGTTGAATTTAAGCGGACGAAAGATATTTTAAAAGAGCTTGGGAAGAGAAAAGAACATCAGGTGCTAGTCGGCTTTGCAGCTGAGACGCAGGATGTAGAATACTATGCGAAAAAGAAAATCGAATCCAAGCATTTAGATATGATTGTCGCGAACAATGTTGCAGCAGAGGGCGCGGGCTTTGGCACAGATACGAATGTCGCAGCATTGATCAAAGCAGACGGAACAAAAAAAGAGCTGCCAATGATGAGCAAAAAAGACCTTGCCTTTGAAATCTTACAGGAGGCAAAGCAGCTGCTGCCAAAAGAGCGTGATCGAGCATGATTGCTGAAGTGATCGTCGATGTCACAACGAAAGCCATTGACAGGCCATTTGACTATCGTGTGCCAGACCGCTTTAAAGGCCTTGTCAAGGCTGGTATGAGGGTAGTGGTTCCTTTTGGCCCAAGGAAGATTCAAGGGTTTGTGACAAAAATCAAAGAAGAAACAGACGTACAGTCAGGAAACATCAAGGACATTGTCGATTTATTTGATTTATCTCCTGTTCTGACAGATGAGCTATTGGAGCTTTCCCACTGGCTGACGGAAAAAACATTGTCCTATCATATTACGGCGCTTCAATCGATGCTTCCAGCAGCGATGAAAGCCAAATATGAAAAAGAAATTCAGGTGTTATCAGCTGAGGAACTTCCGCAGTCATTGAAAGAGCTTTTCGGTCAGCAAGAGAGCATCCTTTACGCTGACATTCCGCCTGAACAGCTGAAGCCTATTCAAAAGCATGTCCAAAAAGGCCATCTAGAAGTCAGATATCACGTCTCACAAAAATCCGGAAAGAAAAAGGTGCGGACACTTCAGATAGCAGTTACGAAAGAAAAACTTGAAGAAAAGCAGGAACAGTTAAAGAAAAATGCGGTGAAACAGAAGGCGCTGCTTACCTTTTTATTTCAAGCGAATGAAACGACGTTTTTAGCAAAAGATTTGCAGCAGCAAACAGGTGCTAGTTCTCAAACGATAAAAGCCTTGATTCAAGAAGGTCTGTTAACAGAAAGCTATGAAGAGATTTATCGAGATCCTTATCGGGATAGGGAGTTTACACCGTCTACTCCTCTTGATCTCACAACAGAGCAAGCAGAAGCGGCAAAACCCATTCATCAAGCAGTGAGCGATGAAAAACATGAAACGTTTTTACTGCACGGGGTCACAGGAAGCGGTAAAACCGAAATTTATTTACAGACGATTGATCATGTCCTCCAAAAGGGAAAAGAAGCGATCGTCCTAGTTCCTGAAATTTCATTAACGCCTCAAATGGTCCAGCGTTTTAAAGAGCGCTTCGGCTCCAATGTGGCTGTCCTTCATAGCGGCTTATCGACTGGGGAAAAATACGATGAATGGCGGAAAATCCACCGCAAGGAAGTCAAACTTGTCGTTGGCGCAAGATCGGCTGTTTTTGCCCCGTTTGAGAATCTAGGAATGATCATTATAGATGAAGAACACGAATCGTCATATAAACAAGAAGAAATGCCTCGGTATCATGCGAAAGATGTGGCCATTGAACGAGCAGGGCGGCACCAATGTCCGGTTGTATTAGGCAGTGCAACGCCTTCACTTGAGTCATATGCGCGTGCGAAAAAGGGTGTGTATACACTGCTGACGCTCAAACGGCGCGTCAATCAGCAGCAGCTGCCGCACGTTTCTTTAATTGATATGAGAGAAGAATTAAGAAACGGCAACCGCTCCATGTTCTCAGAAGAATTAATGCTCAGGTTAAAAGAAGTACTTGAAAGGAAAGAGCAGGCAGTTTTATTTCTCAATAAAAGAGGTTATTCATCCTTTGTGATGTGCCGGGATTGCGGATATGTGGAACAATGTCCTCATTGTGAGATCTCTCTCACTTATCACCGCTTTCAAAAACGGCTGAAGTGCCATTACTGCGGTCACGAAGCTCCTGTACCTGCAGAATGTCCAGAATGCCATAGTGAGCATATTCGCTATTTTGGTACAGGCACGCAGCGTGTGGAAGAAGAGCTGACGAAGGTATTGCCAGAAGCAAGGGTCATCCGAATGGATGTAGATACAACCTCTCGGAAAGGTGCGCACGAAAAGCTTCTCACGTCCTTTGGTAATAAAGAAGCAGACATTCTGCTTGGGACGCAAATGATTGCAAAAGGATTAGACTTCCCAGATGTTACACTTGTCGGTGTCCTTAGTGCGGATACGTCTCTTCACATCCCTGATTTTCGTTCAAGTGAAAAAACGTTTCAGCTTCTTACACAAGTAAGCGGACGTGCGGGACGTCATGAAAAAGCGGGATCAGTCATTATTCAATCATATACACCTTCGCATTATAGTATTGAATTAACCAAACAGCATGATTATGAAGCCTTTTATGAGCAGGAGATGTTGCACCGTCGTCATCAGTCCTATCCGCCATTTTATTTTTTGGCGATGGTGACTGTATCACATGAAGAAGTGACAAAGGCAGCGCATGTCACAGACAAAATTGTTCAGTTCCTGAAAATGAATTGTGCACCGAATACAAGAATTCTCGGTCCTGCTGCTTCTCCGATCGCTAAGATCAAAGATAGATATCGATATCAATGCGTGATAAAATACAAAAGGGAAAATGAACTGGCAAGTTTATTACGAAAAATACAAGATCATTATCAAAAAGAAATGGAACAAAAACAGTTGATGATATCAATCGATATGAATCCATATATGATGATGTAAAACGGAGGTCTTTTCGTGGCAATCAAACCGATAGTCTTACATCCTGCAGACGTGCTTGAACAACAAACAGAGCTTGTTGATACATTCGATAAAAAACTGAAAAAACTGCTGGATGATATGTATGATACAATGCTTGAACTAGATGGAGTCGGCCTAGCCGCACCACAAATCGGCATCTCAAAAAGAATCGCCGTGGTCGATATCGGAGAAGATTCTGGGAGGATTGACTTAGTAAATCCTGAGATTCTTGATGTGGAAGGGAGCCAGACAGACATTGAAGGCTGCCTGAGCTTTCCATCTTTGTACGGAACGGTTGAAAGACCAAATTATGTGAAGGTGAAAGCCTTTGATAAGAAAGGCAAACCATTTACAATAGAAGCAGAAGGATTTTTAGCAAGAGCTTTATTGCATGAAATTGATCACTTAGACGGCGTATTATTCACGTCGAAGATCATTCAAACCTATACAGAAAAAGAACTTGCGGAAATGGAAGGGTGAAGAAAATGGCACGTATCGTATTTATGGGAACCCCTGATTTCTCAGTACCTGTGCTGCAAACACTTATAACAGAAGGATACGAAGTTGTCGGGGTCGTCACACAGCCAGATCGCCCGAAAGGCAGAAAACGAGTGCTCACGCCGCCTCCTGTAAAAGTAGAAGCCTTAAAACACGGCATTCCAGTTTTACAGCCTGAAAAGGTACGTCTTGATGAAGAAATTGATAAAGTGCTTGCGTTAAAGCCAGATTTGATCGTAACAGCAGCATTCGGACAAATTTTGCCAAAAAGATTACTTGATGAACCTGAATTTGGCTGTATCAACGTTCATGCCTCACTGCTGCCAGAACTAAGAGGCGGTGCACCGATCCATTATGCGATCCTGCAAGGCAAAAAGAAAACAGGCGTGACGATCATGTATATGGTAGAAAAGCTTGATGCAGGTGACATGATTAGCAAAGTAGAAGTAGAAATTGATGAATTAGACAACGTCGGAACACTGCATGATAAATTAAGTGTGGCTGGTGCGGCCTTATTAAAAGACACAGTTCCAAATGTGTTAAGCAGGTCTATCTCGCCAATTCCGCAAAATGAAGAGGCAGCAACGTATGCACCAAATATTAAGCGGGAGCAGGAAAGGCTAGACTGGACCAAGCCAGGAGAAGAGCTTTACAACCAAGTTCGCGGCTTAAATCCATGGCCAGTTGCCTATACTGAATGGAACGGTGCTAACTTAAAAGTATGGGAAGCGAAAAAAGTTCCGCTTCAAGCACCAGAAGAACCTGGGAAAGTGATTGAACTTCAAAAAGAAGGACCAGTCGTTGGAACAGGAAATCAGCAAGGCCTTTTATTAACGAGTGTACAGCCCGCTGGAAAGAAAAAAATGAGCGGTGAAGACTTCTTAAGAGGCGCAAATATCGAAATTGGACAGAAATTAGGGCTAATCAATGAAGAAAAGTAATGTGAGAGAAGTAGCGCTAGACGCTTTAATCAAACTCGAACAAAATCAAGCCTACAGTAACTTGCTTTTGCAGTCAGTGATGAAAGAGAAAGAACTCTCCGATCAAGACAAACCGCTATTAACAGAACTTGTATACGGTACACTGCAAAACAAGCTGGCACTTGATTATATGCTCACACCCTTTGTGAAAAAACCGCAAAAAGTGGCTCCTTGGGTGATGCAGCTTTTACGGATGTCTCTTTATCAGATGGTTTATCTTGAAAAAATTCCAGATCGTGCAGCCATCCATGAAGCAGTGGAACTCACGAAAAAGCGCGGACATAAAGGTATTTCTTCACTAGTCAACGGCGTTCTTCGTTCTGTGCAAAGAGAAGGCGTGCCATCATTTGATGCGATCAAAGATCCGGTCAAGCGGCTATCGGTTGAGACAAGCCATCCATTGTGGCTCGTACAAGAATGGGTGGAGGCGTACGGTTTTGAAGCAGCAGAAAGCATGTGCCGTATTCATTTAGTCCCGCCAAAGCAGACATTGCGTGTCAATCAAATGAAAAAAAACCGCACTG
The DNA here is from genome assembly GCF_024807925.1 of Bacillus sp. JUb11. NCBI lineage: Bacteria > Bacillati > Bacillota > Bacilli > Caryophanales > Bacillaceae > Bacillus > Bacillus sp. JUb11. The sequence goes on from NZ_JANUEZ010000005.1 coordinate 153,363, forward strand.
CACTGCAGCAAGAACTCATGGATGCAGGAATTGAGACAGAACTCGGCGATCTCTCTGAGGATGCACTCAAACTCATGAAAGGATCTATCGTATCCACTCCTTTCTTTCAAGAGGGCTTTGTCACGATCCAAGATGAAAGCTCCATGCTTGTCGCAAGAGCGCTGGACCCTCAGCCGGGAGAAATGGTGCTTGATGCCTGTGCCGCCCCTGGTGGTAAATCAACACATATTGCAGAGCGAATGAACGATGAGGGGAACATTGTGTCTCTTGATTTACATGAGCACAAAGTAAAACTGATCAAACAGGCGGCAAAGCGTCTAAACTTAACGCATATTGAGGCAAAAGCGCTTGATGCAAGAAAAGCATCCGACCATTATGATGATGCTTCGTTTGACCGTATTCTCATTGATGCACCATGTTCAGGTTTTGGCGTCATCAGACGAAAACCAGATATGAAATATACAAAGTCCTCGGAAGACTCAGCAAGACTTGCGACAATTCAGCAATCGATCTTGCATGAAACAGCCCAGCTGCTAAAGCCAGGCGGAACCCTTGTATACAGTACATGTACAATGGATCCAACAGAAAATCAACAAGTGATTCATGCGTTTTTACAAGAACACCAAGACTTCGAACCCGATCTATCTCTTAATGAACGGCTGCCTGAGCAGGTTGCTCCGTTTGTTCAAAACGGAAGTGTACAAATACTTCCTCATTATTTCGGAACAGATGGTTTCTTTATTTGCAGCATGAGAAAGAAGGGATAAAAAATGACAGAACAAAAACAAAAAGTAAGAAAAGAACTGAAAACAGACATGCCGTCGATCTACTCATTTGAACTAAATGAAATCAAAGACTGGTTAAAGGAACAAGGCGAAAAGCCTTTCCGTGCAACACAAATTTTTGAGTGGCTTTATGAAAAACGCGTCACATCCTTTGATGAAATGTCTAACCTTTCAAAGGAATTAAGAGAAAAATTAAAAGATCAATTTGCCATCACGACTTTAAAAACAGTGATCAAACAAACATCTCAAGATGGAACGATCAAGTTCTTATTTGAATTACACGATGGCTATACCATTGAAACCGTGCTAATGCGCCACGAATACGGCAACTCTGTCTGCGTCACAACACAGGTAGGCTGCCGGATTGGTTGTACATTCTGTGCATCTACACTTGGTGGTTTGAAACGTAACCTTGAGGCGGGAGAAATAGTGGCCCAAGTATTGAAAGTACAACAGGCGCTTGATGAAACAGATGAACGCGTCAGCTCAGTTGTCATCATGGGAATTGGCGAACCGTTTGATAACTTTGATGAAATGCTTGCATTCCTTAAAATCATTAACCATGATAACGGCTTAAATATTGGAGCACGTCATATTACGGTTTCGACGAGCGGGATCATTCCAAAGATTTATCAATTTGCGGATGAGCAAATGCAAATCAACTTTGCTGTCTCCCTGCACGCACCAAATACAGAAATTCGAAGCCGCCTCATGCCAATCAATAAGGCATACAAGCTGCCAAAATTAATGGAAGCTATCGAATACTACATTCAAAAAACAGGCAGACGCGTGAGCTTTGAATACGGTTTGTTTGGCGGAGTCAATGATCAAGTTCATCACGCAGAAGAACTTGCTGATTTATTAAAAGGAATCAAATGCCATGTAAACCTCATCCCGGTGAACTATGTACCAGAAAGAGATTACGTGAGAACACCAAGAGAACAAATCTTCCTATTTGAAAAAACGCTGAAAGAACGAGGCGTAAACGTAACGATTAGACGAGAGCAAGGCCATGATATTGATGCTGCTTGCGGTCAGCTAAGAGCGAAGGAGCGTCAGGAAGAGACGAGGTGACGAATGTTGATAAGGGCAGCCTTTCAAACCGATACAGGAAAAGTCCGTCAGCATAATGAAGATGATGCAGGTATTTTTGAAGCAAAAGAAGACACACTTCTAGCTGTTGTAGCAGATGGAATGGGAGGTCATCTTGCTGGTGATGTAGCCAGCAAGATGGCAGTTTCTTCTTTAAAAGAATACTGGCAGGAAACATCTTCAATTCCAAATAAACCAGCCGATCAAGAAAATTGGTTAATCTCAAAAATTAGCGACATTAATGACCAAGTATACGAACATGCGAAAAACAATGAGGAATGCCAAGGAATGGGGACGACCATCGTTTGTGCGCTCGTTCATTTGCAAACGGTCACAATTGCCCATATTGGTGACAGCCGCTGCTATTTGCTAAGAGAAGGCGCGCTGACCCAATTAACAGATGATCACTCACTAGTGAATGAGTTAGTGAAAACAGGAGAGATTTCAAAAGCGGATGCAGAATATCATCCGAGAAAAAATGTGCTGACCAAAGCGTTAGGAACGGATAAACACGTTCAAATTGATGCACGAACTTTTGAAGTGGATCCAGGAGATCAAATTTTGCTTTGCTCAGACGGATTATCGAATAAAGTAGAAGAAGAACATTTGATTCAGATTTTATCGCAAACAACCGCACCAGATGAAAAAGTAACAGAGTTAGTTCAAACAGCGAATGACAACGGCGGTGAAGATAACATTACAGCAGTACTGTTAGAAATCTCCTCCCAAACAGAGGAGGGTGACAGCAAGTGTTGATCGGAAAAAGGATCAGCGGCCGTTATCAAATTCTTCGCGCCATAGGCGGAGGCGGAATGGCCAACGTTTATTTGGCGGAGGATATGATTTTAGATCGCGAAGTGGCGATTAAAATTTTACGGTTTGACTTTGCAAGCGATGATGATTTTATTAGACGGTTCCGGAGAGAAGCGCAATCAGCAGCCAGCTTAGATCATCCGAATATTGTCAGTATCTACGATGTAGGAGAAGAAGATGACATTTATTATATTGTCATGGAATATGTCGAGGGGATGACGCTGAAAGAATACATACACGCCAATGGACCGCTTCATCCAAAAGAAGCCGTTCGCATCATGGAGCAAGTCGTTGCGGCGATGGAAGAAGCCCATGCGAAACAGCTCGTCCATAGAGACATTAAGCCTCACAATATATTAATAGACAACTTGGGGAATATCAAAGTCACTGATTTTGGCATTGCCATGGCACTTAGCTCAGCGACCATTACCCATACGAATTCTGTTCTTGGCTCCGTGCATTATTTGTCCCCAGAGCAAGCGCGCGGCGGTCTTGCAACGAAAAAGTCAGACATTTATTCACTTGGTATTGTTCTTTATGAGCTGATTTCAGGACGCATGCCATTTGAAGGAGAATCCGCTGTCAGTGTGGCACTGAAGCATTTGCAATCAGAGCCGCCATCTGTGAGAAGATGGAATCCTTCTGTTCCGCAAAGCGTGGAGAACATCATTTTAAAATCGATGGCCAAAGATCCATTCTATCGATACGAAGATGCATCTGAAATGCAAAAAGACTTAAAAACGGCTTTTGACCCTGCAAGACTAAAAGAAAAGCGCTTTGTCATTGAAGAAGATCATGAAGCAACAAAAGCCATTCCTATTATAAAAGATCATCAAGTCGATCAAGACAATGAAAAAACAGCCGTCCACCCGGTTCAAAAACCAAAGAAAAAAGAGAAACAAAAACCGAAGAAAAAACGGAAAAAATGGCCGTGGATTGTAGCATCGATCTTATTTGTTTTGACGGCTGCGACCATTTTAGCGATCACGGTCTTCCCAGGATTACTCTTTCCAAAAGACGTAGAGGTAACCGATGTTTCTGGCATGACGGTTGAAAAAGCGGAAGACACCTTGAAGAAAGCCGGATTTACCGTCGCTTCTGAACCCATTGATATTGCCGACGAGAAGATTGAAAAAGGGCTGGTTGTCAAAACAGACCCGAAAATCGGAACGAAGGTAAAAGAAGGGACAGAAATTCAGCTTTATCAAAGTACAGGTAAAGAAAAAACCGAATTACCTGATGTAACTGGTGAAAAGGTCGAGAAAGCAAAAGAACTATTAGAGAAAAAAGGGTTTAAACAGGTTGTTGTAGAGGAAGTGAATGATAATGACACAGAATCAGGCATTGTCATGGAACAGAAACCTTCCGCGAATACAGAACTTGTCGCAGCAGATGAAGAAGTCACATTGACCGTCAGTATAGGCCCTGCCGATATTACCTTACGGGATTTAACGACGTATAGTAAACAGGCTGCATCAAATTATCTAGAGGATAATGGACTAAAGCTAGATGAAAAAGAAGCATATTCTGACGATGTGCCAAAAGGTGAGGTTATGAAGCAGGAACCGGGAGCTGGGACAGCTGTTAAACCTGGTGATACGGTCAAAATTACGTTCTCTCTTGGCCCAAAAGAGAAACCGGCTAAAACGGTGACTGAAAAGATTGCGATCCCGTATGAACCAGAAACAGAAGGACAAGAAATGAATGTTCAAATATCCATTGACGATGCAGAACATAGCATTTCTGATTTATATGAAACCTTTAAAATCACTGCGCCTACTGAGCGAACGATTAAATTTAAGATAGAACCTGGTCAAAAAGGATACTATCAGGTGACAGTGGATGATAAAGTAGTAAGCTCCAAAACGATTGAATACCCTGATGATGAATAAAGGAGGGACTTTATGCCTGAGGGCAAAATTATTAAAGCATTAAGCGGATTTTATTATGTGCTGGATGAGTCTCTAGAAAGTGGCAAAGTAATTCAGTGTAGAGCAAGAGGGATTTTTCGTAAAAACAAAATAACCCCGCTTGTTGGAGATTATGTCGTCTATCAAGCAGATAACGATAAGGAAGGCTATTTGCTGGAAGTAAAAGAGCGGACCAATGAGCTGATTCGCCCGCCTATTAGCAACGTTGATCAAGCGGTGCTCGTTTTCTCAGCAGCAGAGCCGACCTTTAGTACATCGCTGTTAGACAGATTCCTAGTGCTTGTTGAAGAGAGCCAGATTGAACCGATTATCTGCATCACAAAAATGGACTTGCTGAAAACAGAGCAAGAGCGAGAAATGATTCAAGCCTATGCAGAAGACTATCGCCAAATTGGATACGACGTTCATTTAACATCGACGATCGAAGGGGATGGAATTGAAAAGCTGACCCCGCATTTCCATCACAAAATTACTGTATTTGCAGGTCAATCAGGTGTAGGGAAGTCTTCTCTCTTAAATGCGATGAGTCCTGATTTAGCACTGAAAACAAATGATATTTCCTCCCATCTTGGCAGGGGGAAACATACAACAAGACATGTGGAACTCATTCGAACGGCTGAAGGGCTCATTGCCGATACACCAGGATTCAGCTCACTTGAATTTACAGGTATCGAAGCGGAAGATTTAGGGCTCTATTTCTTAGAAATCAGAGAGAAGAGTGCAGAATGTAAATTCAGGGGCTGTTTGCACGTAAAAGAACCTGGATGTGCGGTAAAAGAGGCAGTAGAAGACGATCGCATCAGAGAGTATCGCTATCAGCATTATTTAGAGTTTTTAACTGAAATTAAAGACAGAAAGCCGAGGTACTAAATCATGGTTTATATTGCCCCATCCATTTTATCAGCCGATTTTGCCAATCTGGAGAAAGATATCCGTGATGTGGAACAAGGTGGAGCGGATTATATTCATATTGATGTGATGGACGGTCATTTTGTACCGAATATGACATTTGGACCAAATGTAGTGGAGGCGATCAGGCCGCATACAAAGCTGCCGCTCGATGTTCACTTAATGATTGAGCAGCCAGACCAGTATATCCCTGCATTTGCAAAAGCGGGCGCTGATATTATTTCTGTTCATGTTGAAGCGTGTCCACACTTACATCGCACGATTCAGCATATAAAAGAACAAGGTGTCAAAGCAGGGGTTGTTTTAAACCCGCACACACCCGTTTCTCAAATCGCGCATGTATTAGAGGATGTTGACCTAGTCTTATTCATGACGGTGAACCCTGGTTTTGGCGGACAGGCGTTTATTCCATCTGTTCTCTCAAAGGTAAAAGAAGTAAAGACACTTAGTGAACAAAAAGGCTTAACTGATTTACTCATTGAAATAGATGGCGGTGTCAATGTAGAGACAGCAAAGAGCTGCAAAGAAGCAGGCGCTAATCTACTTGTTGCCGGCTCAGCGGTATATGGGAAAGAAGACCGCGCGGCGGCCATTCAGGCCATTCGAGAAGCATAAGAAAAAGAACCAAAGTCATTGTGATCTTTGGTTCTTTTTCAATGGAGAGGAGCGTAATCATGCACATACATATCGTAGCCGGCGGTCCTTTTGCGTACATCCCGCCGCTTGATCATGAAGCATCTGAGGAGGACATTCTCTGGGTCGGCGTAGATCGGGGGACCCTTTTCTTACTAGAGCATGGCATTGTACCTGACAGAGCATTTGGTGATTTTGATAGTGTGACAGAAGAAGAGCTTCATGAACTGAAAAAGAAATTGCCTGCACTCAATCTATTTCAGGCAGAGAAAGATGAAACGGATTTAGAACTTGCGCTGAACTGGTCTTTGCGTCAGAATCCAGCACATATTCAAATTTACGGCATCACAGGCGGAAGAGCAGATCATTTTCTTGGGAATATCCATCTCCTTTACAAAGGCATTCAGCACAAACAGAGCATGACCCTTGTAGATAAACAAAATATCATTCAAATGTTTGGACCTGGTACATACGAAATCAAACAAGACTCGGATAAAAAATATGTGTCGTTTTTGCCCTTCGGTACATCGGTTGAAAAGCTGACATTAAAAGGTTTCAAATATCCTCTGAAAAATTGTCATATTGAGCCTGGTTCCACACTATGTATTAGTAACGAACTCATCCACTCAAATGGTACTTTTTCTTTTCATGAAGGCATATTAATAATGGTAAGAAGCAAAGATTGACCAACCTATCAATGTGGATGGCTGATTAAGCTCAATTGTGCTGCAAGCGGTACTTTTAGGAGGGGGACAAAATGAAATTTTATACAATCAAACTGCCTAGATTTCTTGGCGGCATTGTCCGTGCGATGCTTGGTTCATTTAAGAAAGATTAATGAGTAATCTCCTTTATTTCCACATAAAAACGCCTGCTACAGTTAAATGTAGCAGGCGTTTACTCTTGCTTATACACGCTCAACTTTACCAGATTTCAAAGCTCGAGCTGATACATATACTCTTTTAGGCTTACCGTCCACTAGAATACGAACTTTTTGAAGGTTCGCGCCCCATGTACGTTTTGTAGAGTTCATTGCGTGAGAACGGTTGTTCCCAGCTTTTGTTTTTCTGCCTGTAATAACGCATTTACGTGCCATTTGTTTCCCTCCTAACTGCGAAAACATCATCATATTCTTCATATACGTACTTAGAGATGCCTCAAGATACTTTAATAATTTACCACAGCTTCAAGGGGTTTGCAAGGATTGTTTGCTCCTCTTTCAAGAAAAATACCTTGACATCTTGATAAAAAATCAAGGCTATAGTATAAGTAGGATTGGGTCGGATTGAATGATTTCTTTTAAAAAGAAGGGTCTTATAGTAAAATAGTGATAACTCAGGGCAATTTCTCAAAAAGGGGGAACCAATGTGTCCATTGAACTTAGAACGAAATACGGACAAATTGATATATCAAATGAAGTCATTGCAATGGTGGCAGGAGGCGCTGCGATCGATTGCTATGGTATTGTTGGCATGGCGTCCAAAAATCAAATAAAGGACGGCTTGACGGATATTCTCCGCAAAGAGAACTTCAGCCGGGGTGTTCTTGTGCGTCAAAAAGAAGATCGCATTCATATTGATATGTACATCATCGTCAGCTACGGTACAAAAATATCAGAAGTCGCACATAATGTTCAAACGAAAGTCAAATATACGATTCATCACACGATTGGACTTTCAGTTGACTCAGTCAACATTTATGTACAAGGAGTAAAAGTTACGAACCCGTAGTAAGGAGGAAATATATTGTCTATTAGAAATCTGGGTGGCCGCTCATTTGCAAAAATGATTCTTGCAGGTGCTCACCATCTTTCTCAAAACGCACAAATTGTTGATGCGTTAAATGTTTTTCCAGTGCCAGACGGAGACACGGGGACAAATATGAATTTGTCAATGACTTCAGGGGCAAAAGCAGTTGAAGAAACAAATACCGATCACATTGGTAAGGTCGGTGTGGCTCTGTCGAAAGGGCTGTTAATGGGGGCAAGAGGAAACTCAGGTGTGATCCTGTCTCAGCTCTTCAGAGGTTTCAGCAAAAATATAGAACAAAAAGAAACAATTGACGCAAAAGAATTTGCGCTTGCCTTGCAGGCTGGTGTTGATACAGCATATAAAGCCGTCATGAAACCGATTGAAGGAACCATCTTAACGGTTGCAAAAGACGCAGCAAAGAAAGCGGTTGCTGTTTCAGCAACAGAAGACCAAATCGATCGTGTGCTTGAATTAACGATTGAGGAAGCAAGAGCATCACTTGACCGCACACCAGATCTCCTTCCTGTTTTAAAAGAAGTCGGCGTTGTAGATAGCGGCGGTAAAGGACTTCTTTGTGTATATGAAGGTTTCCTTGCTTCATTAAGAGGAGAAGAGCTTCCTCCTAAAACGGCCTCTTTGCCAACATTAAAAGAATTAGTGAGTGCAGAGCATCATAAAAGTGCACAAAGCCATATGAACACAGAAGATATTGAATTTGGCTATTGTACAGAATTTATGGTGAAATTCGAAGAAGACAAACAGTCCTTTGACGAAAATGCCTTCAGAGAAGAATTAAGCGAATTCGGAGATTCACTTCTTGTGGTATCTGATGATACGCTTGCAAAAGTTCATATTCATGCAGAGCAGCCAGGAGATGTCTTATCATATGCACAGCGCTACGGCAGCTTGATTAATATGAAAATTGAAAACATGAGAGAGCAGCATAGCTCGATCGTCAATGAAGAAAAAGATCACTCGCCTGCTGCACCAAAAGCAACAGCTGCTGAAAAACAGCGTTTTGGAGTAGTGAGTGTCGCAATGGGAGAAGGGATTGCTGACTTGTTTAAAAGTATCGGAGCATCCGTCGTCATTGAAGGCGGACAGACAATGAATCCGAGCACAGAAGACATTGTCAAAGCAATTGATAGCATTCATGCCGAAACCGTCTTTATCTTACCTAATAATTCTAATATTGTCATGGCAGCTAAACAGGCGGCAACTGTCTCAAGTCGTGAGGTCGTTGTTATTCCGACAAAGACCGTTCCTCAAGGAATGTCGGCACTTCTTTCTCTAAATGAAGCAGCTTCAAATGAAGACAATGAAGCAGCGATGTTAGAAGCGATTGATCATGTGAAAAGCGGCCAAATTACCTTTGCAGTGAGAGATACTCAAATTGATGGGATCGACATTGCCAAAGGCGATTATATGGGCCTATACAATGGAAAAATCACCTTAACAGCTAAAAATCAATTAGATGCAGCAAAAGAGCTTTTGACCCAAATGGTGACAGAAGATGATGAGATTGTCACAATCATCAAAGGGGAAGATGCATCATCTGATGAGATGGAAGCTTTAGAAGCATATATTGAAGAAACATTTGAAGATGTAGAAGTTGAAGTCCACGATGGAAAACAGCCGCTTTATTCATATATTTTGGCTGTTGAATAAAGAAAGAAGGGCACATGAAGCCCTTCTTCTTCTTTTGCATTTTTTTACTATGTGTTCATCGGTGAAATGAGTTGCGGGAATCGAATGAATCCATTAGTCTAAAGGGAGTAACAAACCAATCTGTGATTGGTGATGAGAGGGGAAGACCTATGAAATTTAGAAGTGTGTTTGATATTATTGGACCCGTCATGATTGGTCCATCAAGTTCGCACACGGCGGGTGCGGCTCGTATTGGAAGAGTGGCTCGCAGCTTGTTCGGAAGAGAACCGAAACGAATTACTGTATCGTTTTATGGCTCTTTTAAAGATACGTATAAAGGACACGGGACAGATGTAGCCATTATCGGCGGTGTTCTTGACTTTGATACATTTGATGAACGAATTAAAACAGCGATCGATATTGCAAAAAGCAAAGAAATCGACATTGAGTTTAAAGAAGAAGATGCGGTACCAGCGCATCCAAATACAGCAAAAGTAGAAATTTCAGATGCGAATGGAAGCCTTGAATTAATCGGGATTTCCATTGGCGGAGGTAAAATTGAAATCACAGAATTAAATGGCTTTGAACTGAGACTCTCAGGGAATCACCCGGCCATTCTTGTGGTTCATAACGACCGTTACGGGACGATTGCAGCAGTTGCCAATGTGTTAGCGAAATTCGCCATCAACATTGGTCATATGGAAGTGGCACGTAAAGAGGTCGGGCAAGAAGCACTCATGACGATTGAAGTGGATCAGAATATTGATCCAGCGGTTTTAACAGAGCTTGAGACGCTGCCAAACATTATTCAAGTCACACAAATTGCAGAGTAACAACAAGGAGGTTATGTATGATGTTTAAAAACGTCAAAGAACTCGTGCAGCTAACAGAAGAACGGAATACCTCCATTTCAGAAATTATGATTACTCAAGAAATGGAAGTGACAGGGAAGTCACGTGAAGACATTTTCTCACAGATGTACCGCAACCTAGAAGTGATGGAACAGGCCGTTGAAAACGGACTGAAAGGTGTGAAATCATTATCTGGTTTAACAGGCGGGGATGCGGTGAAACTTCAAGCATATATCGCATCAGGCAAAACATTGTCTGGTCATACCATTTTAGATGCTGTCAGTAAGGCAGTGGCAACAAATGAAGTGAACGCAGCAATGGGAACGATCTGTGCAACGCCTACAGCTGGCTCAGCAGGTGTTGTGCCAGGAACGCTCTTTGCAGTGAAAGAAACATTAAAGCCAACAAAGGAACAAATGGTCAGATTCCTATTTACATCTGGTGCATTTGGTTTTGTTGTCGCCAATAACGCAAGTATCTCTGGTGCAGCAGGCGGCTGTCAGGCAGAAGTAGGATCTGCATCAGGTATGGCAGCAGCAGCCATTGTAGAAATGGCAGGCGGTACGCCACAGCAATCCGCTGAAGCCATGGCCATCACCCTAAAAAATATGCTAGGTCTTGTTTGCGATCCAGTCGCAGGACTTGTGGAAGTGCCATGTGTGAAACGAAACGCAATGGGCGCTTCTAATGCGATGATTGCAGCAGATATGGCACTTGCCGGCATTACAAGCCGCATCCCTTGTGATGAAGTCATTGATGCGATGTACAAAATTGGTCAAACGATGCCAACCGCTCTTCGTGAGACTGCACAAGGCGGACTTGCTGCAACACCGACAGCTAGGGAGCTTGAAAAGAAGATTTTCGGAGGTGTGACCTCATCTCGTGATACAGAAATTGCAAGATAAGATCTCTGCCTTGAAAGGGATTGGAGAAGAAACAGAAAAAACCCTAAATGAACTTGGAATCTACACAGTAGCCGATTTACTCGGCTACTTTCCTTATCGATATGACGACTATGAGCTTCGCAACTTAGAAGAAGTCAGGCATGACGAACGTGTCACAGTTGAAGGAAAAGTGCACAGTGAGCCCGTTCTCACCTATTATGGAAAAAAACGAAGCAGGCTGACATTCAGGCTGCTTGTCGGTCGTTTTTTGATTACAGCCATATGCTTCAATCGCCCTTATTTAAAACGAAGTCTTGTTTTAGGCGATACGGTATCCGTCACAGGGAAATGGGATAAAAACCGGCAATCCATTATGGTTCAGGAATTTAAAAAAGGAACACACGAACAAGATGGCAGTATAGAACCTGTTTATTCGGTCAAAGAAAATGTAACCGTGAAAATGATGAGGCGTTTTGTGAAACAAGCGTTGTCACTCTATGTAGACCATGCAGAAGATCCACTGCCAAAGCAGCTTGTAGCTGCTTATAAACTCATGTCTTATCAAGAAGCACTAAAAACCATTCATCTCCCTGAAACGAGAGACTCGCTCAAGCAAGCAAGACGACGCTTCGTGTACGAGGAATTTCTCATCTTCCAGCTGAAGATGCAGGCGATCAGAAAAAAAGAACGAGAAAAAACATCAGGCATCCAGCATCCGTTCTCAAAAGAGGCGGTCTTTGAGTTTGTTCATAGCCTGCCGTTCCCGCTGACAAAAGCACAATCAAGAGTGCTGGATGAAATTATGTCAGATATGGCATCCCCGTACCGAATGAACCGGCTTCTTCAAGGGGATGTTGGATCGGGGAAAACAGCTGTAGCGGCAATTGCCCTTTATGCCGCTCATTTATCCGGCTTTCAAGGTGCGCTGATGGTGCCAACTGAAATTTTGGCTGAACAGCATGCCGATTCACTGTATCAGTTATTTGAAAAATGGGGGCTAAATATTGCTCTTTTGACGAGTTCAGTGAAAGGAAAGCGCCGCAGAGAACTGTTTGAACGTCTGAAAGAGGGAGATATTGATATTTTAGTCGGCACGCATGCCCTTATCCAGGACGAAGTGGAATTTCAGCAGCTTGGTCTTGTTATTACAGATGAACAGCACAGGTTCGGCGTGGAACAGCGGAAAAAACTGCGAAGCAAAGGACAGGACCCAGATGTTTTGTTTATGACCGCAACGCCGATTCCAAGAACGCTTGCCATCACAGTATTTGGAGAAATGGACGTCTCTGTCATTGATGAGCTGCCAGCTGGCCGAAAGCAGATTGAAACGTATTGGGTGAAGCATGACATGCTTGAGCGGATTCTTGCTTTTGTTGATAAAGAGCTGAGAAAAGGCAGACAAGCGTATATTATTTGTCCACTTATAGAAGAATCAGACAAACTGGATGTCCAAAATGCGATTGATGTTCACAGCATGCTGACAGAGGCGTATCGCGGAAAATGGTCGATCGGCTTAATGCACGGGAAACTTGCAAGTGATGAAAAAGATCAAGTGATGAGAGATTTCACTTCCAATGAAGTGCAAATCCTTGTGTCAACGACAGTTGTTGAAGTTGGAGTCAACGTGCCAAATGCGACCATCATGGTCATTTATGATGCGGACCGTTTTGGGCTGTCACAGCTTCATCAGTTAAGAGGCCGGGTCGGACGCGGAGAGCATCAATCTTTTTGTATTTTAATGGCGGACCCTAAATCAGAGACCGGTAAAGAGCGCATGCGGATCATGTCTGAAACAACGGATGGCTTTGAACTGTCTGAAAAGGACTTAGAACTAAGAGGCCCTGGCGACTTCTTTGGCAAAAAACAAAGCGGAATGCCTGAATTTAAAGTGGCAGATATGGTTCATGACTATAGAGCGCTTGAAACCGCTAGAAAAGATGCGGCAGAGCTCGTGCAGTCTGAAGCCTTTTGGACAGACCCTGAATACAAAGAACTTAGGCAAACACTCGTAGACAGCGGTGTGCTTGGCGGAGATAAATTGAGCTGATCAAGTGCTGGAGGAATTTTCTTGTCTTTTTGAAACAAGGATTGATTTATCATCTATGAGATTATATACTACTATTAGTACCTAGTCATAAATGTACGGATGGTGTCTGCATATGAAACTAAATAAAAAAGAACGACAAAGGCTTCTCCAGCAAACGATCAGCTCGACTCCGTTCATTACTGATGAAGAATTGGCAAGTAAGTTCGGTGTAAGCATTCAAACAGTTCGTCTTGACCGTTTGGAGCTGTCAATCCCTGAATTACGCGAACGAATTAAGCACGTGGCCGAAAAGACATTAGAGGATGAAGTGAAGTCTCTTCCGCTGGATGAAGTCATTGGAGAAATGATTGATGTAGAGCTTGATGATCAAGCGATTTCCATTTTTGAAGTAAGAAAAGAGCATGTATTCAGCCGTAACCAAATTGCCAGGGGACATCATCTTTTTGCCCAGGCAAATTCGCTGGCAGTAGCCGTCATCGACGATGAACTGGCTTTGACAGCAAAAGCAAATATTAAGTTTACAAGGCAGGTCAAACAAGGCGAAAGAGTCGTCTCAAAAGCCAAAGTTGCCTCACATGATAAAGAAAAAGGCAGAACCGTAGTTGAAGTAAACAGCTATGTAGGTGAGGAAGTTGTCTTCTCAGGCGATTTCGTCATGTATCGCTCAAAACAAAAGTAAAAGGTGGCACATAATATGAGAATTGCAGTCGATGCAATGGGGGGAGATCATGCCCCTAAAGCCATTATTGACGGTGTGCAAAAAAGCTTAGAAGCATTTTCAGATATCGAGATTACACTAGTCGGCGATGAAAGCAAGATCAAATCATACATAACAAATCATGAACGCATCACGATCTTAGATGCAAAAGAAGTCATCGAACCAACGGATGAACCAGTGCGTGCAGTGAGACGTAAAAAGGATTCTTCTATGGTGAAAATGGCGCAGGAAGTTTCAGAAGGAAGAGCAGATGCCTGTATTTCAGCTGGAAATACTGGGGCACTCATGACAGCAGGCCTGTTTATCGTAGGCAGAATTGATGGCATTGACAGACCAGCACTTGCTCCGACGTTGCCAACACTTGATGGCAGCGGGTTCTTATTGTTGGATGTCGGCGCAAACGTTGATGCAAAGCCAGAGCATCTTGTGCAATATGCCATGATGGGATCTATTTACGCAGAGCATGTCTTCCCGAAGAGCAATCCACGCGTTGGACTTTTAAATGTCGGGACAGAAGATAAAAAAGGCAACGATTTAACGAAAAAAACCTTTGAATTATTAAAAGCATCAGATTTGAATTTCGTAGGAAATGTAGAATCGCGTGACTTATTAGAGGGTGTAGCTGATGTCGTTGTCACAGATGGTTTCACTGGGAATATCGCCCTTAAAACGATCGAAGGCACAGCCCTTTCTGTTTTTAAAATGCTGAAAGAAACCTTAACATCCAGCTTCACAGCTAAAATAGCAGCAGGTATGATGAAGCCAAAATTAATGCAGATGAAATCTAAAATGGATTACTCCGAATATGGTGGTGCCGCATTATTTGGTTTAAAAGCACCCGTTATTAAAGCGCATGGTTCCTCTGATGAAAATGCGATTTTTCATGCCATTCGTCAGGCGCGCGACATCGTTAAAAAAGACGTTTCAGCTATCATTCATCAAGAAGTTCAAAAAGAAGACACGAATGAGTCGTAATGGAGGTAGAGCAGCATGAGTAAAATTGCTTTTTTATTCCCAGGCCAAGGCTCTCAAAAAATTGGCATGGGAAAAGATTTATTTGACCAAGAAGCAGCATCTAAAGCTGTGTTTGAAAAAGCAGATCAGACCCTTGGTTTTGATTTATCTTCAATGATTTTTGAAGGAGATGCAGAAGAACTGACGCTGACATATAATGCACAGCCAGCTCTTTTAACGACAAGCATCGCGATCTTAAAGAAATTTGAAGAGAGCGGAATCAAAGCAGATTATGCAGCAGGGCACAGCCTGGGTGAATATACGGCCCTTGTTGCAGCGGGAGCTCTTTCGTTTAAAGATGCCGTTTTCGCAGTGAGAAAGCGCGGCGAATTAATGAATGAAGCCGTTCCAGCAGGAGAAGGCGCAATGGCGGCAATTCTTGGCTTAGACCAAGCAGCGCTTGTAGAAGTGACAAAAGAAGTGACAGAAAGCGGTCATCTTGTAGAACTTGCGAACTTAAACTGTCCGGGCCAAATCGTCATCTCTGGTACAGCAAAAGGTGTGGAACTTGCATCAGAGAAAGCGAAAGAAAAGGGCGCAAAACGTGCAATTCCACTTGAAGTGAGTGGACCTTTCCATTCTGCATTAATGAAACCAGCAGCTGAAAAATTCACAGATGTATTATCTAAATTAGACATTTCTGATGCCGCGACGCCAGTGATTTCAAACGTAACAGCAGACATCGTGACATCACGTAATGAAATTGAAACGAAGCTGATTGAACAATTGTATTCTCCTGTTCGATTTGAAGAAAGTGTAGAACGCCTGATTGACTTAGGCGTGACAACATTTATTGAAATTGGTCCTGGTAAAGTGCTCTCAGGTCTTGTGAAAAAAGTCAATCGCCGCCTGACGACCATTTCCGTATCAGATCAAGAAACAATTGAAGCAGCCATTCAAACACTCAAGGGGGATTCTTGATGCTTACAAATAAAACAGCCGTTGTCACAGGTGCATCTCGCGGTATTGGTCGTTCGATTGCGATCGATTTGGCGAAAAAAGGTGCCAATGTTGTGGTGAACTATTCAGGCAACGAAGCAAAAGCAAATGAAGTCGTAGATGAGATCAAAGCACTTGGCCAGCAGGCTTTTTCTGTCAAAGCGGATGTGTCAAATGCAGAAGAAGTACAGGCATTAATGAAACAAGCCGTTGATACATTTGGTTCAATCGACATTCTTGTGAATAATGCTGGAATTACAAAGGACAACCTGCTCATGAGAATGAAAGAAAATGAATGGGATGATGTCATTAACATAAACTTAAAAGGTGTCTTCAACTGTACAAAAGCTGTGACACGTCAAATGATGAAACAGCGCAGCGGAAGAATCATCAATGTAGCATCTGTTGTCGGCGTTTGCGGAAACCCTGGACAAGCAAACTACGTTGCAGCAAAAGCTGGTGTGATCGGTTTAACGAAAACAACAGCGAAAGAGCTGGCAAGCCGTCATATTACAGTCAATGCCGTAGCACCAGGCTTTATTTCTACTGATATGACTGACAAGCTTGATGAGAATGTTCAAACAGAAATGCTGAAGCAAATCCCGCTCGCACGCTTTGGTGCGCCTGAAGATATAAGCAACGTTGTTGTCTTTTTAGCTTCAGAAGGAGCAGGTTATATTACAGGCCAAACCATCCAAGTAGATGGCGGAATGGTTATGT
Source organism: Bacillus sp. JUb11 (assembly GCF_024807925.1). Taxonomy (NCBI): domain Bacteria; kingdom Bacillati; phylum Bacillota; class Bacilli; order Caryophanales; family Bacillaceae; genus Bacillus; species Bacillus sp. JUb11. The sequence goes on from NZ_JANUEZ010000005.1 coordinate 170,097, forward strand.
CCTAAGAAATATCAAAATTTCGTTACGTTTTCTCTAGTTTTTTAAAAACGAATCAACTATAATACTTTGAGGGGAGGTGAAAGGCAATGGCAGACGTATTAGAGCGTGTATCAAAAATTATTGTAGACCGCCTTGGCGTTGATGAGGCTGACGTGAAAATGGAAGCTTCATTTAAAGAAGATTTAGGCGCTGATTCCCTTGATGTAGTTGAGCTAGTTATGGAACTTGAAGATGAGTTCGATATGGAAATTTCTGACGAAGATGCTGAAAAAATTGCAACAGTCGGTGACGCTGTGAACTACATAAATAGCCAGCAATAAGCGTAACAAAGTCCCGTCTATTTTCATGGCGGGACTTTGAAAATTTATGTTAGTTTCAACATATTCAGCTGATCAATTGTCAGCCTTTTTCAGATGCTAAGGAGCACGGTTTCCTTGCATGTAGAAAGAGAGACTCCATATAATCAGTATCCTTAAAGGCGATGACGCCTACCTGGAGGTTGCTATGCCAAAACACTATAAAGACAAACAGAAACAGAGCAAAAAACTAGAGCAATTCAGAGAATTTCAGCAGCGCATTTCTGTACACTTTAAAAATGAAAAACTACTCTATCAAGCCTTTACACATTCCTCTTATGTGAATGAGCATCGGAAAAAACCTTATGAGGATAATGAAAGACTTGAATTTTTAGGGGACGCTGTTTTAGAATTGACGATCTCACAGTTCTTATTTGCAAAGTATCCAGCCATGAGCGAGGGAGATTTAACAAAATTGAGAGCGGCGATCGTATGTGAGCCATCACTTGTGTCATTAGCACATGAGCTGTCCTTCGGAGACCTTGTTCTTTTAGGAAAAGGGGAAGAAATGACAGGCGGCAGAAAGCGTCCGGCACTCTTAGCAGACGTATTTGAGGCGTTTATCGGAGCGCTTTATTTAGATCAAGGACTTGAGCCTGTTGAACGATTCCTAGAAGCCTATGTGTACCCGAAAATTAATGACGGGGCATTCTCACATGTTATGGACTTTAAAAGCCAGCTTCAAGAATTTGTTCAGCGAGATGGAAAAGGTGTACTTGAATACCGAATCCTGCATGAAAAAGGCCCAGCACATAACCGGGAATTTGAAGCCAATGTATCCCTTAGAGGAGAAGTGCTCGGAATTGGAAATGGCCGTTCAAAAAAAGAAGCGGAACAGCATGCTGCACAGGAAGCACTTGCTAAATTACAGAAACATCATATGAACCAATAAAATCCCCCTCGTGATTCAGGGGGATTTCACTCTGTTTTCCATCATCTTTTTTCAGTTCATATGGTAAGATAATAGTACTTTAAATACATAAGGAGGATCACTCTCATGTTCCTCAAACGTTTAGACGTGATAGGATTCAAATCTTTCGCACAGCGGGTGACTGTAGACTTTGTCAAAGGGGTTACAGCTGTTGTTGGACCAAACGGAAGCGGCAAAAGTAATATTACTGATGCGATCCGCTGGGTACTTGGAGAGCAATCAGCAAAAAGCCTCCGCGGAGGAAAAATGGAAGACATCATTTTTGCAGGAAGTGACTCAAGAAAACGAGTCAACTTAGCAGAAGTGACATTAACGCTCGATAACGAAGATCACTTTTTGCCGATCGATTTTCACGAAGTCAGTGTGACAAGAAGAGTCTATCGTTCTGGAGAAAGTGAATTTCTCATTAACAATCAATCTGTCCGCTTAAAGGATATTATTGATCTTTTCATGGATTCAGGTCTTGGAAAAGAAGCTTTTTCGATCATCAGCCAAGGTAAGGTAGAAGAGATTCTATCGAGTAAAGCTGAAGAAAGACGTAGCATCTTTGAAGAAGCAGCTGGTGTCCTGAAATATAAAACAAGAAAGAAAAAAGCCGAGAATAAACTGTTTGAAACGCAGGACAACTTAAACCGGGTAGAAGATATTCTGCATGAACTAGAAGATCAAGTAGAACCACTAAGAATGCAGGCATCTATTGCAAAAGACTATTTGCAAAAGAAAGAAGAACTTGAAAATGTAGAAATTGCTCTCACCGTCCATGATATTGAAGCACTGCACAAAAAATGGACAACACTTGGTGAAGCTGTCGAGCGGTTCAAACAAGATGAAATGAAGCAGTCCACAGACATTCAAGCGAAGGAAGCCAAAATCGAAGAATCGAGAGACCGTATTCAGGCACTTGACGATTCGATTCATGACCTTCAAGAAGTCCTCCTTTTCACAAGTGAAGAACTAGAAAAACTTGAAGGGAAAAAAGAAGTTCTAAAAGAACGGAAAAAAAATGCGGCCGCTAACCAAGGTCAGCTAGAAGATACGCTCGTGCGTTTAACCGAAAAACAGGCGTTGTTAACGGAAAAGATTGAACAGCAGAAAGTCACACGTGACAGCCTGCAAACAGAAGTGCAGCAGCTAAAAGATGAAGTGAAAACAAAACAGCATCAGCTGTCTCTTCATAGTGAAGATGTGGAAGGGCAAATTGAACAGCTGAAAAGCGATTATTTTGACCTATTAAACGAGCAAGCTTCTATCCGAAACGAACGTAAATTACTAGAAGAACAGCAGCGCCAAGCAGCCTTGCAGCTAGAGCGGTTAACGCAAAATAATCAGAAACATATCGAAGAACGGGTATCTGTGAAGGAAAAGAAAACAGAAGCCGAGAAGCAACTTTCAGAACGAGAAGAAGACATTTTGGCTCAGGTGAAACGCTTTAGAGAAGCGGAACAAAAGCTAGAGCAGATGAAACGTCAATACGAGAAAAAAGAAACAGCTCTTTACCAAGCCTATCAATATGTACAGCAGGCAAAATCTAAAAAAGAAATGCTTGAATCCATGCAGGAAGACTTCTCAGGATTTTTCCAAGGAGTGAAAGAGGTTTTAAAGGCAAAGGACCGGTTAGGCGGTATTCACGGGGCGATTGCAGAGCTGATTCAAACAGAGCAGCAACATGAAACAGCGATTGAAATTGCACTTGGCGCAGCCACGCAGCATGTCGTTACTGAAAATGAAGCGGCTGCCAGACAGGCCATTGGATACTTAAAGCAGCATTCCTTTGGGCGTGCGACCTTCCTGCCGATGAACGTCATCAAAGAACGAACCATTCAGTTCAGAGATATTCAAACAGCTGAGCAGCATGACGCATTTATCGGCGTGGCGAGTCAGCTCGTTTCCTTTAACGAAAAGTATGAAAAAGTCATTCGGAATTTGCTTGGAACGGTCCTGATTGTTCAAGACTTAAAAGGTGCCAACGAGCTAGCGAAAATGCTTGGACATCGTTATCGTATCGTGACCCTTGATGGGGACGTCGTGAACCCAGGCGGTTCAATGACTGGGGGAGGCGTAAAGAAAAAGAACAATTCCCTCCTGTCCAGAAACCGAGAGATTGAAACATTAACAAAGCAGCTCGTTGAAATGGAAGAAAAAACAACGATCCTTGAAAAAGAAACAAAAGAAACGAAGCAATCGATTGCCGAAAGCGAAGTCCAATTAAATGAATTGCGTCAGCGCGGCGAAATGCTTCGAGAAAAGCAGCAAGAGTTAAAAGGGACATTATATGAACTGCAAGTAGCTGAAAAAAATATTAACGCTCATCTAGAGCTCTATGATCAAGAAAAAGAAGAGTTGCAGCAGCGCTCTAGCGAACTTGCGAGCAAGGATAAAGAGCAGGCAGCCCTTGAAACATCTATAGGTGAGAAACTGACCTCTCTTGATGAAGAGATCAACACGTTAACAAAACGGAAACAGACCCAAAGCTCAACGAAAGAAACCATTTCTTCCGAATTAACAGAGCTGAAAATCTCGCTTGCCAAAAAAGAGCAGTCTTTAGCAAATGAACAAGAAAAACTGTCGAGCTTAACGGCTGAATTAGAAGAGGCTGAAAAGACGCTGACAGAAACAAAAGAAGATTTGTCCCTCTTAACAAGTGAAATGTCATCCAGCTCAAGCGGCGCCGAACAACTGGAAGAAGCGGCAAAAGAGAAACTGGAACATAAAAACAAAACGACAGCGCTTATCTCAGAGCGACGCAAACAGCGCCTGGCTCTTTCTGAAACATTAGAATTCGCTGAACGTGAACTGAAAGAGCAAAAACGCCTGTATAAACAGCTCACGACAAGCTTAAAAGATGAAGAGATCAAGCTTGGCCGCATGGAAGTTGAACTTGATAACCTCATCGCCTATTTAAACGAAGAGTATGCCCTTTCGTTTGAAGGAGCAAAAGAAATGTATCATCTGACGCTATCGCCGGATGAAGCAAGAAAACGCGTGAAATTGATCAAACTAGCCATTGAAGAGCTTGGAACAGTGAACTTAGGCAGCATTGACGAGTATGAACGTGTGAATGAACGTTTTCTCTTCTTAACTGAACAGCGCAATGATCTGACAGAAGCGAAAAATACGTTATTCCAAGTCATTGAAGAAATGGATCAGGAGATGACGAAACGTTTCTCTGAGACATTCTCTCAAATCCGCGGGCATTTTGAATCTGTTTTCCAAGCATTATTTGGGGGAGGAAGAGCAGACCTTAAGTTGACAGATCCAAACGATTTACTAAACTCAGGTGTCGATATTGTGGCGCAGCCGCCGGGGAAAAAGCTGCAAAATCTAAGCCTGCTTTCAGGCGGAGAAAGAGCATTAACAGCCATCGCTTTATTATTCTCGATCTTAAAAGTGAGACCAGTACCATTCTGTGTGCTAGATGAGGTAGAAGCGGCGCTTGATGAAGCGAATGTGTTCCGCTTTGCTCAGTATTTAAAGAAATACAGCCAAGAAACACAGTTCATTGTGATTACACACCGAAAAGGAACCATGGAAGAAGCAGATGTTCTGTACGGTGTCACGATGCAGGAGTCAGGTGTCTCAAAACTGGTATCTGTCAAACTAGAGGAAACGAAAGAGCTTGTCCAGTAATTAAAGGAGGTTTTTGAACCCATGAGCTTTTTTAAGAAATTAAAAGAAAAATTTACGCAGCAAACCGATTCAGTATCAGAAAAGTTTAAAGATGGACTTGAAAAAACGAGAAATTCGTTCCAGGGAAAAGTAAATGAACTCATTTCTCGCTATCGTAAAGTGGATGAAGACTTTTTTGAAGAACTAGAAGAAGTGTTAATCGGTGCGGATGTTGGTTTCACGACTGTGATGGAACTGATTGATGAGCTGAAAAAAGAAGTGAAATTAAGAAACATTCAAGACCCAAGTGAAGTACAAGCAGTCATCTCTGAAAAACTTGTGGAGATTTACAATAGCGGTGAGGAACAAATCTCTGAACTGAACCTTGAAGACGGCCGTTTAAATATTATTTTATTTGTAGGCGTGAACGGTGTCGGTAAAACCACAACCATTGGTAAGCTGGCAAACAAGCTGAAAAATGAAGGGAAATCCGTCATTTTAGCAGCAGGTGATACGTTCCGTGCGGGGGCGATTGAGCAGCTTGAAGTATGGGGCGAGCGCTCTGGTGTTCCTGTCGTTAAACAAACAGCAGGCTCTGACCCGGCAGCGGTCATCTATGATGCCGTTCAATCAGCTAAAGCCAAAAAAGCAGATGTCTTGATCTGTGATACAGCAGGCAGACTGCAAAACAAAGTCAACTTGATGAAAGAGCTAGAGAAGGTCAAGAGAGTCATTGAACGCGAAGTGCCCGATGCACCGCACGAAGTACTGCTTGCTCTTGATGCGACAACGGGTCAAAATGCGATGGCGCAAGCGAAGGAATTTTCTAAAGCGACAAACGTGACAGGTATCGCTTTAACAAAGCTTGACGGTACTGCAAAAGGCGGGATTGTTCTTGCCATTCGCAATGAGCTCAACATCCCTGTAAAACTTGTCGGATTAGGTGAAAAAGTAGACGATCTGCAAGAGTTCGATGCTGAATCGTATGTGTACGGATTATTCTCAGACATGATTGATCAAGAAGACTAATCAAAATGCCGGCAAAACTGCCGGCTTTTTTATGTAAATATCGCCGCAGGAAGTGACAAGATAAAAACTTGACACATAGATCAGAACCGTGTAAACTTAGTTGTTGTAAAGGGAATGAACTTAACAAAGGGGAGAGAGCCCATGACGCTTGAAAAGACAACGAGAATGAACTACTTGTTTGATTTCTATCAATCGTTGTTGACCGCAAAACAAAAGAGCTACATGTCGCTTTACTACCTAGACGATTTTTCCCTCGGTGAAATTGCGGATGAATATGAAGTATCAAGACAGGCTGTTTATGATAATATTAAACGGACTGAAGCGATGCTTGAACAATATGAAGAAAAGCTGCTCTTGTTTAAGAAATTTAAAGAGCGTAAAGAACTTCTCACAAAAATGAGAGAGCTTGTAGCAGATTCCGCGCAAAAGGAAGAAGCAGAAGCTTTAATTGAATCGCTTGAGAAATTAGATTAGGAGGCGGCACAGTATGGCATTTGAAGGATTAGCCGACCGACTGCAGCAGACGATTTCAAAAATCCGCGGCAAAGGAAAAGTGTCAGAGCAAGATGTAAAAGAAATGATGCGCGAGGTGCGCCTTGCCCTTCTTGAAGCTGACGTCAATTTTAAAGTAGTCAAAGACTTTGTGAAAAAAGTAAGCGAGCGGGCAGTTGGACAAGAGGTCATGCAAAGTCTTACCCCAGGACAACAGGTCATTAAAGTTGTAAAAGAAGAACTCACTGAATTAATGGGCGGGGAAGAGAGTAAAATCGCTGTAGCGAAAAAGTCTCCAACTGTCATTATGATGGTTGGTCTTCAAGGGGCAGGTAAAACGACCACAACTGGAAAGCTTGCCAACTTACTTCGCAAAAAACATAATCGCAAGCCGATGATGGTGGCCGCTGATATTTACAGACCAGCAGCGATCCAGCAGCTTCAAACGCTTGGGAAACAGCTTGATATGCCCGTATTCTCATTAGGTGATCAGGTCAGTCCTGTCGAAATTGCCAAACAGGCAATTGAAAAAGCGAAAGAAGAACATCACGATTATGTCATTTTAGATACAGCAGGACGTCTTCATATTGATGAAGACTTAATGGATGAACTTCAGAAAGTAAAAGAAGTCGCAAATCCAGAAGAGATTTTCCTCGTTGTTGACTCGATGACTGGTCAAGATGCTGTCAATGTCGCAAAAAGCTTTAATGAACAGCTTGGTTTAACAGGTGTCGTTCTGACAAAACTAGACGGTGATACGCGAGGCGGGGCAGCACTATCAATTCGTGCAGTCACAAATACGCCGATTAAATTCGCCGCACTAGGTGAAAAGCTTGATGCAATTGAACCATTCCATCCGGAGCGGATGGCATCAAGAATTCTTGGCATGGGAGATGTGCTCACGCTTATTGAAAAAGCACAAGCAAACGTTGACCAAGATAAAGCGAAAGAGCTTGAACAAAAAATGCGGACAATGAGCTTCACGCTCGATGATTTCCTCGAGCAGCTTGGGCAGGTTCGCAACATGGGTCCACTTGATGAACTGATCCAAATGATGCCGGGAGCCGGTAAAATGAAAGGGCTCAAAAACGTCCAAGTAGACGAAAAGCAGCTCAATCACATCGAAGCGATCATTAAATCAATGACGACCGAAGAAAAAGAACAGCCAGAGGTCATCAATGCAAGCCGAAGAAAACGGATTGCAAAAGGAAGCGGGACATCTGTACAGGAAGTCAATCGCCTTTTAAAACAATTTGACGAAATGAAAAAGATGATGAAGCAAATGACCAATATGTCCAAAGGAAAGAAAAAAGGCGGCTTTAAATTACCATTTATGTAATTGGTTATACATGATAAAACCGTTGTTAAGAAAAAACACTTTACAAACCCTTTTATCATTGTTAATATACTATCTTGTTGAAATATTTTCGGAGGTGCTAGTAAAATGGCAGTAAAAATTCGTTTAAAACGTATGGGATCAAAAAGATCTCCTTTCTATCGTATTGTTGTAGCAGATTCTCGTTCACCACGTGACGGTCGTTTCATCGAAACAGTTGGAACATACAATCCAGTGTTATCACCAGCTGAGGTGAAAATCAACGAAGAATTAGCGCTTAAATGGCTTCAAAATGGTGCGAAACCATCTGATACAGTTCGTAACCTTTTCTCAAGCCAAGGAATTCTTGAAAAATTTCATAATGCGAAAAACAGCAAATAATGAATGAGCTGTCCTTGGAAGAATTGATTGTGTCCATCGTCGAGCCACTTGTTGATTTCCCTGAAGATATTCACGTATCTTCATTAGAAAAAGATGAGCAGGTCATTTACACACTGTCTGTCAATGCTGAAGATACCGGAAAAGTGATCGGAAAGCAGGGACGTACAGCTAAAGCGATACGAACAGTCATGTTTGCAGCAAGTGCAGAGTCTTCTAAGAAAGTTCAACTTGAGATTGCTGACTAAAAAGGGAGAGGGCTTAGGACCTCCCCTTTTTTTACACGTTTAAATCTATTTTTCGTTATACTGTAGAGGACAAATGCCTTCGGATAGGGGGACAAAAAGGAAGATGCAGATCATTCAACATGTCACCGTCATGCAAGTATTAACTGAAAGCAGTAAGGACAAACTGTTAACGACTTTTTTGGAGAAAAAAGAAAGACTAGAACGTGAGTGCAATCAACTATATTTTCAACTCAAAAAGCATGAAAAAGAACCACATCAGCAAGAAGCCATCCCTCAATTTCAAAAAGCCATTGAAAAAAGACAAGAGAAAATGAGGCAAATTGACTTTCAAGTCGAGCAGCTGCATATCTTGCCTCTTGGCAGTGAAATGAAAGAAACAGAAGTGGATGCGCTGATTGAAGTGAAAATAGGTGATAAATGGGATGACAAAATGCAAGACAATGTCATCGTCGTGAAAGACGGCACCATTGTGGAAATACGTCAGGGGTGATTGAGAACATGGAGCTAGAATGGTTGAATGTCGGAAAGATCGTCAATACACATGGAGTGCGTGGAGAAGTACGTGTTGTGTCAAAGACTGATTTCCCAGAAGAACGCTACAAAAAAGGCAGCGTCCTTTATATTTTCAAACAAAATCAAAAAGAACCGCTAAAAGTGACTGTCGCATCACATAGACAGCACAAACAATTTGATTTACTGACATTTGAAGAAGTCGGCTCGTTAAATGAAGCTGAGCAATTAAAAGAGTCGATTTTAAAAGTAGAAAAAGAACATCTTGGTTCATTAGATGAAGGGGAATTCTATTTCCACGAAATCATCGGCTGTGAAGTATATGATGAAGAGGACAAACTGATTGGTCAAATCAAAGAAGTTTTAACGCCAGGGGCAAATGATGTATGGGTGGTTGGAAGAAAAGGCAAAAAAGATGCCCTCATCCCGTATATTCCATCTGTCGTCAAAACAGTTGATATTTCATCCAAGAAAGTACACATTGAAGTGATGGAAGGACTCATTGACGAATGAAAATTGACTTTTTAACACTGTTTCCTGAAATGTTTGAAGGAGTGCTTCACTCATCGATCTTAAAAAAAGCTCAGGAAAAAGATGCGGTCTCATTTGATGTCGTGAATTTTAGGGAGTATTCCGATCATAAACATAAAACAGTGGATGACTATCCGTATGGCGGCGGTGCTGGCATGGTTCTGAAAGCACAGCCTGTATTTGATGCGGTAGAAGATTTAACGAAAAAAGCAAACAAGAAGCCCCGCATTATTCTTGTCTGTCCTCAAGGAGAAAGATATACACAAAAGAAAGCAGAAGAGCTTGCAAAAGAAGAGCATCTTATGTTCATTTGCGGCCACTATGAAGGCTACGATGAGCGCATCAGGGAGCATCTTGTCACAGATGAAATCTCAATCGGAGATTTCGTTCTCACAGGCGGAGAGCTGCCGGCGATGATGATTGCAGACAGTGTGGTCAGGCTTTTGCCTCATGTGCTTGGAAAAGAAGCGTCTCATATCGAAGATTCATTTAGTACAGGTCTGCTTGAGCATCCGCACTATACAAGACCAGCTGATTATAAAGGATTGAAAGTACCAGATGTGCTTCTTTCTGGAAATCATGCCAAAATTGAAGAGTGGCGGCGTAAAGAATCGTTGAAGCGAACCTATACAAGACGGCCAGATTTGATCGATTCTTGCAAAACATTAACGGATGAAGAAAAAAGATGGCTTTGGCAGCTTCATAATGACTAGATTGTATTGCACAAGGTATACAGGTGTGGTATGATACTACTTGTGACTTGGACGGCTTGCCGATTCAAGTTTGAAAACGATGTTCCGCTGCAATGAAGAAAGAGGACATGAGCATCTGTTGGAAGGAGTTGAAAACGATGCAACAATTGATTGAAGAAATCACAAAAGAACAATTACGCACTGATCTTCCTGCGTTCCGTCCTGGTGACACTTTACGTGTACACGTGAAAGTTGTCGAGGGTACTCGTGAGCGTATCCAGATCTTTGAAGGTGTTGTAATTAAGCGTCGTGGTGGTGGAATCAGCGAAACTTTCACAGTTCGTAAGATCTCTTACGGTGTAGGCGTTGAGCGTACATTCCCTGTACACACACCAAAAATCGCTAAGATCGAAGTTGTACGTCACGGTAAGGTACGTCGTGCGAAACTTTACTACCTACGTGAACTTCGCGGTAAAGCGGCTCGTATCAAAGAAATCAGACGATAATGATATCAAAGGAAAGAGCTTGTTACCTGTAACAGGCTCTTTTTTTGTACAATGTATAGAGACAACCGTTAGAAGAGAGAAGGTGCACATATGACAATTCAATGGTTTCCAGGCCATATGGCAAAAGCAAGACGGGAAGTCACAGAAAAATTAAAGCTCATCGACATCGTATTTGAATTAACCGATGCAAGAATTCCGATGTCCTCTAGAAACCCAATGATTGAAGAAATCCTCCAAAACAAACCGAAAATTATGCTTTTGAACAAAGCAGATAAAGCAGATCCTCGTATGACAAAAGAGTGGCAGGCACACTTTGAAGCGCAAGGTGTACGGTCACTTGCCATTAATTCTGTCGATGGACAAGGGTTAAATCAAATCATAACGACATCAAAAGAAATCTTAAAAGAAAAGTTCGATCGAATGAAAGCAAAAGGTGTTAAGCCGCGTGCCATTCGAGCTTTGATTATCGGAATTCCCAATGTCGGCAAATCAACGCTGATCAATCGGTTGGCAAAGAAAAATATTGCGAAAACAGGAGATCGACCTGGTATTACGACGTCACAGCAATGGGTGAAGGTCGGAAAAGAACTTGAACTGCTCGATACCCCCGGAATTCTCTGGCCGAAATTTGAAGATGAACAAGTAGGTCTTAGGCTGGCCGTCACTGGAGCGATTAAAGACTCTATCATCAACTTGCAGGATGTCGCAGTGTATGCGCTCCGCTTTTTAGAAGAGCACTATCCAGAGCGGTTAAAAAAACGCTATGATTTAGCAGAAATACCTGAAGATACAGTTGAGCTGTTTGATGCCATTGGCACAAAACGCGGCTGTCTGATGAGTGGAGGATTCATTAATTACGACAAAACGACCGAAATCATTATTCGGGATATTCGAACGGAAAAATTTGGTCCCCTCACTTTTGAGAAGCCTGAAAGCTAAAAGACACGCAGCTCATGCGGGTCTTTATTTTTTGCGAAAAACTGCCGATATAAAGAAGGAGGCTGCGGAAAAGCCAATGTACACGGTCAAACAAATAAAAGAATTAATAGAACAACATGCTGACGACGAGTCATACATTCGTGAACTATTGAAAGACGATACAAGAAAAAGTGTCCATAAGCTGATGGACAAATGGAACAAAGAGAGAGAAAAGCAGCAAGAACTACGTGCAGCATGGAAGCAAATGCTGCAATTTGAAACCAAAGCAAGAGCTCAAGGATACAATTGTATTGCAGGCATAGATGAAGCAGGAAGAGGACCACTTGCTGGCCCAGTTGTTGCGGCAGCTGTGATATTAAAAGAGGATACCGTCCTACTCGGTTTAAATGATTCAAAACAGCTATCTGAGAAAAAAAGAATGACCTATTATGAGCTCATTCAAAAGGAAGCACTCGACATCGGCATCGGCATTGTTGATGCGGCAACGATTGACGAAATAAATATATACGAAGCATCAAGACTGGCGATGGTGAAGGCTGTAAAGCAGCTCACTCACACACCTGATTATCTACTCATAGATGCGATGACGCTCCCGCTTCCTACTCAACAGGAGAATATCATCAAAGGAGATGCTAAAAGCGCATCCATCGCAGCTGGTGCATGTATTGCCAAAGTGACAAGGGACAAAATGATGGAAGAGTATGGACGCCAGTACCCTGAGTATCAATTTGAAAAACATAAAGGGTATGGAACGAAAGAGCACCTGGCTGCCATTCAAACACATGGCGCCACACCTATCCACCGGTTATCATTTGCACCAGTGAAATCTGTTATTTCATAAATATTTTGACACAAGGAGGCTGCCTGTGATGACAAGAGTTGAAGATATACATACTGCACTGAATAGTCGGCTGAATACAGCAGAATCTGTTCCGCTTAACACGGAAGGAAAGGAAAATATTCACCGGCTCATTCTCGGCAAAGTACTGAAAATGCTTGGGGATGATACAGCACTTGTTCAAATAGGTTCGACCAAAATCAAAGCGCAGCTAGCGGCTCAGCTAAAAGCCGATTCTTTCTACTGGTTCCAATTAGAACAAGAAGGTGGAGGCAGTCTGAGTAAATTAAGACCTGTTCAGCAATTTGACCAAGATCCTAAAACATTAAAGGATGCCGCAGCTAAACTACTAGAAGGTCTGTCGCTTAAAAATGGACTTGAACAAATGTTAACAGCTACAGCCTTTTTAAAAGAAAAACCGGTCATCAACGAAGCAGAGTTAAAAACGGCAGTAAAATGGATTGAACAACTTCAAGGCGCGGATATCAAAAAAGGCCTGCAAGCACTTCTTTTTGCTTTAAAGAAAGATTTGCCGATTCAACAAGGAGTACTCCAATCAATATTAGCGATGAAATCCCCCTCTACACTTCATCAGGATGTGACAGCACTGCTAGATCGATTAACACAGCTTCCGAAGCAATCAGAAGCCACACAGGCTCTTACACAGGCCGTTCGTACGGTTGTAAATGCTGAGACAACTGTTCATGCAGAAAAGCTCTTATCGGTGCTTCTAGGAGCAAAAGAAGGTCAAACGAAGCAAGGAGAAAGCTTGCAGCAGGTGCAGCCTCATGTCAATCCGGCTCAGCAAACAAAGCAGAGCCAGCCCGCCGCTATACAAGGGCGACAGGTGGATACAGTGAATCAGAACAGCGTGCAGCAATTATTAAGTCCAAAACAGCTCCCGCTTCAGCAAATAGAACGCATTCTGACAAGCATCACAAAGCAAGGCACAGACGGACAGCAGCAGCTTGATGTAAAACAACTCACATCACTGGTTCAAGCAGTCCAGCAGGCAGGGCCACAGGCTGACGCAAAGGCAGCCGTGCTTCAAAAGGAATTTCCGTTTCTTTCAAAAACAGAGGCGAACGCATTGGCAAAGGTCATTCAGCAGACTGAACCAGCATTAAGCAATAAAACCGATGTACTCGATTTACTGATGACGATGAAAAAAGCGATAGGTGTACGAGATGAAATTGGGATGCTGAAATTACTGGAAAAGGGCAGCCAAGATGTCAAAAGCCAAGAGCTTCACCAATTAAAGATGGTTTTAAATGATGCAAGGCAAGCTGATGTTCCGGAACCCGTAAAAAAAGAAATGGATCAATTATTCCATAGATTAAATGGGCAGTTACTAGTGCATCAGGAAAACCAAACAGTTAGTCAAATGATGGTTTCTTACCCTCTTTTCTCAAAACATAGTGTTCAAGATTTAACCTTTATTCTAAAAGGGCATAAGAAAAAAGATGGCTCTATTGATATTTCTCAGTGCCGTTTAATGTTTTATTTAAACATGGAGAACTTAGAAGAAACGTTAATAGACTGTACGATTCAGCAAAAAGTGATGTCAATTACAGTCGAGACGGCTCACGAACTTCAAGGGACCATTAATCCAATGGTTCCAGCTGTTCGAGAGAATTTAAATGCCCTAGGGTATAGTTTAACGGGGATTACAGCGAAAAAGAGAGAAGAGCCAATTGATCCGTCTGACTTTCTAGATGAACACTTTCATAAAATCAGCGAGAAAGGGCTGGACTTACGAGTATGAAAGATTCAAAACCGCTTAGAAGAGCGGTCGCTCTACACTATGATGAAGAAAAACAAAAGGCGCCAAAAGTCGTTGCAACAGGCAGCGGCTATGTGGCTGATCATATTATTGAAGAAGCTCAAAAAGCTGGCGTCCCTATCCAAGAAGACCGTAATTTAGTAGAACTGATGCGCCACTTAACGCTCGATGAGGAAATCCCAGAAGCGTTATACGATACTGTAGCAGAAATATTTTCATTTATCTATCGGTTGGATCAAAAAATGAAAAAATAAGGTAAAATAAGTGTTTTGACTGAAAAATTTATATTTTTAATAAAATAAAAGTTTGAATGTTTAGAAGGATTTTACGATTTTACATAGAACCCTAGACATTCTCTTTTTTATTCTTTAAAATGAAAGCGCAGTCTATTTTATAATTTTTGTTTCTACATATGTTGGGAGGATGGGAAATGAATATCCATGAGTACCAAGGAAAAGAAATCCTAAGAAAATATGGGGTTTCAGTTCCAAATGGTAAAGTAGCATTTACACCTGATGAAGCAGTGAAAGCATCAGAAGAGCTAGGAAGCTCTGTATATGTCGTAAAAGCACAGATTCATGCAGGCGGCCGTGGTAAAGCAGGTGGGGTAAAAATTGCAAAAACAAAAGATGAAGTGAAAGGGTTTGCAGAGGAATTGCTCGGCAAGACACTTGTCACACATCAAACAGGGCCTGAAGGGCGCGAAATAAAACGCTTACTTATTGAAGAAGGCTGCGATATTCAAAAAGAGTACTATGTAGGACTCGTTTTGGATAGAGCGACATCAAGAATTGTTTTGATGGCTTCTGAAGAAGGCGGTACTGAAATTGAAGAAGTAGCAGAAAAAACGCCAGAAAAAATCGTGAAAGTGGTCATCGACCCAGCGATTGGTCTCCAAGCCTATCAGGCGAGAGAAGTTGCGTTTAAAATTAATATTCCAACAAAATTAGTTGGTCAAGCTGTTAAGTTTATGACAAGCCTTTACAATGCGTTTATTGAAAAGGATTGTTCAATTGCCGAGATAAATCCTCTTGTTGTAACAGGTGATGGAAAAGTCATGGCACTTGATGCAAAATTAAACTTTGATAGCAATGCCTTATATAGACAAAAAGATATATTAGAATACCGTGACCTTGATGAAGAAGATCCAAAAGAGATTGAAGCATCTAAATATGACCTAAGCTACATTTCTTTAGATGGGAATATTGGCTGTATGGTGAATGGAGCAGGCCTTGCGATGTCTACAATGGATATCATCAAGCATTACGGCGGGGACCCTGCAAACTTCCTTGATGTTGGCGGCGGTGCAACTGCTGAAAAAGTAACGGAAGCATTTAAAATCATCTTATCTGATCAAAATGTCAAAGGGATTTTCGTGAACATTTTTGGCGGCATCATGAAATGTGATGTCATCGCAGAAGGTGTTGTTGAAGCGACGAAACAAGTCGGCTTAACATTACCACTCGTTGTACGTCTTGAAGGAACAAACGTTGAATTAGGGAAGAAAATCCTGAGTGATTCAGGCTTAAATATCACTTCTGCTGAGTCTATGGCTGACGGGGCAGAAAAGATCGTATCTTTAGTCAAGTAGAGCAGAAAGGCAGGGAACCTAAATGAGTGTATTTATTAATAAAAATACGAGAGTAATTGTTCAGGGGATTACCGGTTCAACCGCATTATTCCATACAAAACAAATGATTGAGTATGGAACAAATATCGTTGGCGGTGTCACACCTGGAAAAGGTGGAACTGAAGTAGAGGGAGTTCCTGTATTTAATACTGTATCTGAAGCAGTACAGACAACTGGAGCAAATGCTTCTGTTATCTATGTACCAGCACCATTTGCAGCAGACGCCATTTTAGAGGCTGTTGATGCAGAAGTGGATCTAGTGATTTGTATCACAGAACACATTCCAGTTCTGGATATGGTTAAAGTGAAACGCTATATGGAAGGTAAGAAGACAAGACTTGTTGGACCGAACTGTCCTGGCGTGATTACACCTGAAGAATGTAAAATTGGCATCATGCCTGGCTACATTCATAAAAAAGGTCATGTTGGTGTTGTGTCTCGTTCTGGAACGCTTACATATGAAGCGGTACATCAGCTTTCAGAGGCTGGTGTTGGTCAATCAACAGCTGTAGGAATTGGCGGAGACCCTGTCAATGGCACGAACTTTATTGATGTATTAAAAGCCTTCAATGAAGATCCTGAAACGCATGCTGTGATCATGATTGGTGAAATCGGTGGTACTGCTGAAGAAGAAGCAGCTGAATGGGTAAAAGCAAATATGACCAAGCCGGTTGTTGGTTTTATTGGCGGTAAAACAGCGCCTCCAGGAAAACGTATGGGACATGCTGGTGCCATTATTTCTGGTGGTAAAGGAACTGCTGATGAAAAAGTAAAAACAATGCGTGAATGTGGAATTGAAGTGGCAGAGACACCATCTGTCATGGGAGAAACCTTAATTAAAGTGTTAAAAGAGAAGAATCTCTTCGAAGCTTGTAAAACGCATTAATGACACAAGAAGACTTGTTCTTTGACAAGTCTTCTTCTTTCTATCTTAAACTGGAGGAATGGTATGTACAACGTGTCCGAAAGAATGATTTTTCACCGCTTAAAAGGCCTCATCTCACCCTCTTTGTTAACAAAATGGTGGAAAGTCGATCCTGAGCTATATATAAATGAAGAAACACATCATTTCAAACAGGATCGATCATTACAAAAGATCGACTTTACCCGCTTACAACAAGCTGAAGAAAATGAATTCCCCATTTTTCAACACATCGTTCAAGCCTATTTAAAGCAAAATATTCACATGGTTCCCATCACATCACCTTTATATCCCAGCTCACTAAAACACATTTATGATCCTCCCCCAGTATTATTCCTAAAAGGAAACGTTACCTATTTAAATGAAGAAAAAAGTTTAGGTGTAGTAGGTACACGAGTGCCATCCTCTTATGGAGAAGCGTGCGTGAAGAAAATTGTTGGAGAACTTGTAGAGGAAGATTGGATGATTGTGAGTGGTTTAGCAAAAGGAATTGATGGACTTGCACACAAAGAGTGCATAAGAAAAAAAGGAAAAACGATTGGTGTTGTAGCTGGCGGCTTTCAACATGTATATCCAAAAGAACATGTGCAAATGGCTCAATATATGGGAGAACATCATTTACTGTTGTCAGAGCATCCGCCTTATATCAAACCAGAAAAATGGCATTTTCCAATGAGAAACCGATTAATTAGTGCCCTGACAAGAGGAACCATCGTGGTCCAGTGCAAAGAAAAGAGCGGTTCGCTTATTACAGCCTACCAGGCATTAGAGCAAGGAAAAGAAGTGTTTGCTGTTGCAGGATCGATCTTTGATTCTAATTCTATAGGTCCAGCTAGACTGATTCAGCAAGGTGCCAAGCTTGTTCATTCAACGAAGGATATTTTAGAGGAATTCTCCTTGAGTGGTGTTCAATATACTGAACTCCCATAAAAATATCGTTTGACAAAAGACATCGGAATATTTAATAATAGTGAGGATTTAAGTTTACACATTGTTTTTCGTGTTTATAATGATGTTCATCATAAAGAATTTTTAACGATTGCCTGTTAGATAGGTGCAATTAACATAAATATAAATTTGTGAAATGGATAAAGAGAGAACACCTCTTAAGGGGGATTTTGAGTATGGCTGATTATTTAGTCATCGTTGAGTCGCCAGCAAAGGCGAAAACGATTGAGCGTTATTTAGGAAAAAAGTATAAAGTAAAGGCTTCAATGGGGCATGTAAGGGATTTACCGAAAAGTCAGCTTGGTGTTGACACTGAGCATGACTTCGAACCGAGATATATTACGATTCGAGGAAAAGGTCCAGTCTTAAAAGAATTAAAAACAGCAGCGAAGAAAGCAAAAAAAGTATATCTCGCAGCTGACCCCGACAGAGAGGGAGAAGCGATTGCTTGGCATTTAGCCCACAGCCTTGACCTTGACCTCTCTTCAGATTGCCGCGTTGTCTTTAACGAGATTACAAAAGATGCAATTAAAGATTCCTTTAAACATCCACGTATGATCGATATGGACTTGGTTGATGCGCAGCAGGCAAGACGAATCTTAGATCGTCTCGTTGGATATAAAATCAGCCCAATTTTATGGAAGAAAGTCAAAAAGGGCTTAAGCGCCGGTCGTGTTCAATCAGTTGCACTCCGCCTGATTATTGACCGCGAGAATGAAATTAATGAATTCAAACCAGAAGAATACTGGACAATTGATGGTACCTTCCTAAAAGGGAAAGAAAGCTTTGAAGCGAGTTTCTTTGGCGTAAATGGCAAAAAACATCCGCTAAAAACAAAAGAAGATGTAAAAGAAATCCTTTCGAAATTAAAAGGAAGCAAGTTTTCTGTTGAAAAAGTGACGAAAAAAGAACGTAAACGCAACCCAGCTGTTCCGTTTACAACATCTACCTTACAACAAGAGGCAGCGAGAAAACTAAACTTCCGTGCGAAGAAAACGATGATGATTGCACAGCAATTATATGAAGGAATTGATCTTGGTAAAGAAGGTACAGTAGGTCTCATTACATATATGAGAACGGACTCGACACGTATTTCCAATACGGCAATTGAAGAAGTATCTGCTTTCATTGATCAAACGTATGGCAAGAATTTCTTGAATACAACAAAACGTACTGCCAAAAAGAATGAAAATGCACAGGATGCTCACGAAGCCATCCGTCCGACTTCTACGCTAAGAAAACCAGCAGATGTCAAACACGTGCTAAGCAGAGATCAGCTTCGTCTTTATAAATTGATTTGGGAACGTTTTGTGGCAAGCCAAATGGCACCAGCTGTTCTTGATACAATGAGTGTGGATCTTGAAAATAACGGGCTTACTTTCCGTGCAAATGGGAGTAAGGTGAAATTCCCTGGATTTATGAAAGTATATGTTGAAGGGAAGGACGACCAGTTAGAAGAAAAGGACAAAATGCTTCCTGATCTGAAAGAGGGAGATACCGTTCTTTCAAAAGATATTGAACCAGAGCAGCACTTCACGCAGCCGCCTCCACGCTACACTGAGGCAAGACTTGTCAAAACCCTTGAAGAGCTGGGTATCGGCCGCCCATCGACGTATGCACCAACATTAGATACCATTCAAAAGCGCGGCTACGTGGCACTTGATAACAAACGGTTTATTCCAACAGAGCTTGGAGAGATTGTGCTCAACTTAATTATTGAATTCTTCCCTGAAATCATTAACGTAGAATTTACTGCGAAAATGGAAAAAGAACTTGATAGCGTTGAAGAAGGTACGATTGAATGGGTACGCATTATCGACAGTTTCTATCAAGATTTTGCAAAACGGGTAGAAAAAGCAGAAGCAGAGATGCAGGAAGTTGAGATCGAGCCTGAATACGCCGGAGTTGATTGCGAAGAGTGTGGTCATCCAATGGTGTACAAAATGGGGAGATACGGTAAGTTCATGGCATGCTCTAATTTCCCTGACTGCCGTAACACAAAACCAATTGTCAAAGATATTGGTGTCAAATGCCCGACTTGTCACGAAGGAAATATCGTTGAACGGAAATCTAAGAAGCGCCGCATTTTTTACGGTTGCGATCGTTTTCCAGAGTGTGAATTCGTCTCTTGGGACAAACCAATTGAAAGAAAGTGTCCAAAATGCGAAAATATGCTTGTAGAGAAAAAGCTGAAAAAAGGCATTCAAGTTCAATGTGTGAACTGTGATTATAAAGAGGAACAACAAAAATAGCGGTGAGCAGCCTTGTTCACCTGCTTTTTTATGTCATCAAATAGAACTTACGAAATAGGAGAGTTGTACAATGAGTCAATTTGTAAATGTGATCGGAGCAGGTTTAGCAGGAAGTGAAGCGGCATGGCAAATTGCCAAGCGCGGAATTAAAGTTCATCTGTATGAAATGAGACCTGTTAAACAAACACCAGCTCACCACACTGATAAATTTGCGGAGCTCGTATGCAGTAACTCATTGCGTGCGAACGCTTTAACAAACGCAGTAGGTGTACTAAAGGAAGAAATGCGTCATTTAGACTCAGCAATCATCGCAGCAGCAGATGAAAGCTCGGTTCCTGCTGGTGGAGCGCTTGCAGTAGATCGTCATGAATTTGCAGCTAACGTCACAGACCGCGTGAAAAATCACCCGAATGTGACGGTCTTTCAAGAAGAAGTGCAAAGCATTCCAGAAGGTCCGACGATTATCGCAACGGGTCCTCTAACATCAGAAGCACTTTCAAAAGAATTAAAATCCTTAACAGGTGAAGAGTATTTATATTTCTACGATGCAGCAGCGCCGATCCTCGAGAAAGACAGCATCGATATGGATAAAGTGTACTTGAAATCACGTTATGATAAAGGGGAAGCGGCTTATTTAAACTGTCCGATGACAGAAGAAGAATTCGATCGTTTTTATGAGGCGCTCATTTCTGCTGAAACTGTGCCGTTAAAAGAGTTCGAAAAAGAAATCTTCTTCGAAGGCTGTATGCCCATTGAAGTCATGGCCAAAAGAGGGAAAAAAACCATGTTGTTTGGCCCGATGAAACCAGTTGGACTTGAAGATCCAAAAACAGGGAAAAGACCTTACGCTGTTGTTCAATTAAGACAGGATGATGCAGCAGGTACTTTATATAATATTGTTGGTTTCCAAACACATCTAAAATGGGGCGATCAAAAGGAAGTATTCCGTTTGATCCCAGGTCTTGAAGAGGCAGAGATTGTTCGCTATGGTGTGATGCACCGTAATACATTTATTAACTCGCCAAGCCTTCTAAAACCGACATATCAATTTAAAAATAGAGACGACTTATTCTTTGCCGGACAAATGACTGGTGTTGAAGGATATGTTGAGTCCGCGGCTTCAGGACTAGTGGCTGGAATCAACGCAGCTCGTTTTGTTAAAGGAGAAGAGCTTGTGACACTTCCAGAAGAAACAGCGATTGGCAGTATGGCTTACTACATCACATCAACAAACAAGAAAAGCTTCCAGCCGATGAATGCAAACTTTGGCTTGCTGAAAGATCTTGGCGTTCGAATTAAAAACAAACAAGAGCGCTATGCAGAGTACGCTAAACGCGCAATCGAAACTATTCAAACTATTTCGAAATCTCTGTAGTAAAACATTGCACGGGAAGCAAGATATGTGATACCATTTAAAAGCCTTAAAGAGGTGTAAAAATGACAGATAAACAGCGTCTTGTCCACTTATTCATTGAATATTTGCAGATTGAAAAGAACTATTCAGCTTTAACGATCTCGGGTTATACTGAGGCGATTGAAGAGTTTGTCAGATTTATGAACATTCAAGGAATAGACGGTTTTGAAGAGGTATCCTATCAAGATACGAGAATTTATTTAACAGAAGCTTATGAAAAAGGCCTTACAAGAAGAACGATTAGTAAGAAAGTCTCTGCACTTCGCAGCTTTTATAAATTTTTATTAAGAGAACAGCTTGTGAAAGAAAATCCTTTTTTACTCGTTAGCTTACCAAAGCAGGATAAGCGAATTCCTTCATTTTTGTATGAAGAGGAACTAAAAGAGCTATTTACAGTTTCTGATGTAAATACACCGCTTGGTCAAAGAAATCAAGCCATTTTAGAACTTCTTTATGCAACAGGTATGAGGGTCAGTGAGTTATGTTCATTAAAAGAATCTGATCTTGATTTATCGATGGATACAGTGCTTGTTCATGGGAAAGGCAGCAAACAGCGGTATGTACCTTTCGGCTCTTATGCACATGAAGCGCTCTCCACATATTTAGAGGATGGAAGGCAGAAGCTGAAAGTGAAGGGAAAGGATCGTGCTGATTCACATGTGTTTTTGAATCAGCGCGGAGCTCCTCTTACAGACAGAGGCGTTCGATTCATTCTAACTGAATTAATGAAAAAGGCGTCTGGCACATTACATATCCATCCTCACATGTTAAGGCACACCTTTGCTACGCATCTTTTAAACGAGGGAGCAGATTTAAGAAGTGTTCAAGAACTTCTTGGTCACTCAAATTTATCATCAACACAGGTGTACACGCATGTATCAAAAGATTCTTTAAGAAAAACGTACATGTCTCATCACCCAAGGGCTTTTAAACGATCCTAAAAGGAGGTTTTTTCATGTCATCATTTCATGCAACCACAATCTTTGCCGTTCAACATAAAGGAAAAAGTGCGATGGCTGGAGACGGTCAAGTCACTTTTGGGCAGGCTGTCGTCATGAAACACACAGCAAAAAAAGTGCGCCGTCTTTTCGGAGGCAAAGTACTCGCAGGTTTTGCTGGTTCAGTTGCAGATGCATTTACACTCTTTGAGAAGTTTGAAACGAAGCTTGAAGAATACGGTGGTAACCTAAAACGAGCAGCTGTAGAACTGGCGAAAGAATGGCGAAGTGACAAGATGCTCAGACAGCTTGAGGCCATGCTGATCGTCATGAATAAAGAAAGCATCCTGCTCGTATCTGGAACAGGAGAGGTCATCGAGCCAGACGATGGCATTTTGGCTATCGGGTCAGGCGGTAACTACGCGCTTAGCGCCGGGAGAGCACTCAAAAAACATGCAGGTGACCATCTCTCAGCTCGAGAGATTGCAAAGGCGGCTCTTGAAACGGCCGGAGAAATCTGTGTCTACACGAACGATCAAATCACTTTAGAAGAGCTTGAATAGAAAGGACATGAGACGTATGGAGAAAAAGCCGTTCACCCCAAGAGAGATAGTTGAAAAGCTCGATCAGTACATTATTGGTCAGCTTGATGCGAAAAAAGCAGTGGCGGTGGCTTTAAGAAACCGTTACAGAAGAAGTCTTTTACATGATAAGCTAAAGGATGAAGTCGTTCCTAAAAACATCTTAATGATTGGTCCGACAGGTGTGGGGAAAACAGAAATTGCCCGCAGAATTGCAAGGATTTCTGGTGCACCTTTCATTAAAGTGGAAGCGACGAAGTTTACTGAAGTTGGATATGTCGGACGTGACGTAGAATCAATGGTCAGAGATTTAGTGGAAACAGCAATCAGACTAGTCAAAGAAGAAAAAATGAAGGATGTTCAAGAAGAAGCGGAAAAACAAGCAAACAAACGGCTTGTTCATCTACTTGTTCCTGGAAAGAAAAAAAGTCAGTCTGTGAAAAATCCTTTTGAGATGCTGTTTGGTGGTTCTGATGCTGATGAAAGTGATCGAGATCACTCAAGTGAAGAAGTAGAGCTTGAGTCGACGAGAAAACGCATTGCGCACCAGCTGGCGATGGGTGAACTTGAAGACCATTACGTCACGATTGAAGTCGAAGAGCAGCAGCCTTCCATGTTTGATATGCTTCAAGGCTCGGGTATGGAGCAAATGGGTATGAACATGCAGGATGCGCTTAGCAATCTCATGCCTAAAAAGAAAAAACGCAGAAAGCTGACCGTCAGAGAAGCGAGAAAAGCGTTAACTGCTGAGGAAGCTTCAAAACTGATTGATATGGATGAAGTCGGTCAGGAAGCCGTGCAAAAAGCAGAGCAGCAAGGAATAATCTTTATCGATGAGATCGATAAAATTGCCAAAAGCGGTGGTGCATCGTCTGCAGATGTTTCTCGTGAAGGGGTTCAACGTGATATTTTACCGATTGTAGAAGGTTCCACTGTGATGACGAAGTATGGGGCTGTGAAAACAGATCATGTTCTATTTGTAGCAGCAGGCGCTTTTCATATGGCGAAACCCTCGGATTTGATTCCAGAGCTTCAAGGGCGCTTCCCAATCCGTGTAGAATTAGATAAATTAAGTATAGAAGACTTTGTGAAAATCTTAACGGAACCAGATAACGCGTTATTAAAGCAATATAAGGCTCTACTTGAAACAGAAGGTATATCTCTTGAATTTTCTGACGATGCTATTCATAAGATTGCCGAAGTGGCTTATCACGTCAATCAGGAGACGGATAACATCGGTGCAAGAAGGCTTCACACCATACTTGAGAAGCTGCTTGAAGAGCTCTCATTTGAGGCGCCTGATATTACAATGGAAACAGTGACCATTACCCCTCAGTATGTAGAAGAGAAGCTAGGAAAGATTGCAAATAATAAAGACTTAAGTCAATTTATACTTTAACAAATGAATAAAGTAATCTAGGAGGATCATTATTATGGCGTTACTACAAAAAACAAGGATTATTAACTCGATGCTGCAAGATGCAGCGGGGAAGCCGGTTAATTTTAAAGAAATGGCAGAAACATTGAGAGATGTCATTGATTCAAACATTTTCGTATTAAGCAGAAGAGGGAAGCTTCTTGGCTACTCTATTAACCAGCAGATTGAAAATGCACGTATGAAAAAAATGCTGGAAGATCGTCAGTTCCCTGAAGAATATACAAAAAGCTTATTCAATGTCCCTGAAACATCTTCAAACCTTGACATCAATAGTGAGTACACAGCTTTCCCGATTGAGAACCGTGATTTATTCCAATCAGGTTTGACAACGATTGTACCAATCATCGGAGGCGGAGACCGCTTAGGGACGTTAATCCTTTCTCGTTTGCAAGATACATTCACAGATGATGATTTAATTCTTGCTGAATACGGCGCAACAGTTGTTGGAATGGAGATTCTTCGCGAGAAAGCGGAAGAAATTGAAGAAGAAGCAAGAAGTAAAGCGGTTGTTCAAATGGCAATCAGCTCTCTTTCATATAGTGAGCTTGAAGCGATTGAGCATATCTTTGAAGAACTTGATGGAAACGAAGGGCTGCTTGTGGCAAGTAAGATTGCTGACCGTGTAGGAATCACTCGTTCAGTGATCGTAAACGCACTTCGTAAATTAGAAAGTGCAGGCGTTATTGAATCTCGTTCTCTTGGAATGAAGGGAACATACATCAAAGTGTTAAACAACAAATTTTTAATTGAACTTGAAAATTTAAAATCTCACTAATCAAAAAAACCCTTTTCGGCCGAAATAAACGCTGAAAAGGGTTTTTTTGTATAAAAAATGAGGATTTGTCCGAAAAATGACACTCTTTTTTCCAAGAAACCCCTTACAATTCTGTAGTGCTTTGAATCTAGGTCTTTATACCTATTTGTAAAATAGATATATATTACGAGTTTTTTTTACAATTACATCATAGACTTTAATCCTATTATTTCTTACAATGAACATATGGTTTTACAAATCTCGACATGATTAAATGGAATGAAATACATATGATTGGAGGTATATGGTTTTGGATATATTTTCTGGAACGATAAGTAACCTTGAGAATGCCTTGGGCAGAGCGAACGTTAAGCAAAAAGTCATAAGCAATAATATCGCGAATATAGACACACCGAACTACAAGTCTAAAAAAGTTGCATTCCACGACATGCTAAATGATGCGTCAATCAAATTAGATGCTAAAAAAACATACCAAGGTCACATTGATTTCTCTAAAACAGGGTCTAATTATTCAGTTGTTTCGAGTAACCGTACTTCTTATCAAGAAAACGGAAATAATGTCGATATTGATCAAGAGATGAGTGAACTCGCTAAAAACCAAATTCAGTATAATGCGTTGGTTGAAAGAATGAGCGGAAAGTTCAATTCTCTTAAAACAGTTTTGACAGGAGGTAAGTGATGTCGATTTTTTCAGGCGTGAACGCTTCGGCCTCAGCATTAACAGCACAGAGGCTCAGAATGGACGTTGTATCCTCTAACCTTGCGAATATGGATACAACAAGAGCTAAACAGGTTGATGGCAAGTGGGAGCCTTATAGACGCAAGCTCGTCACATTACAGCCGTCAGGTGAATCATTTTCATCTATATTGAACTCAAGCATGAATTCGAGCGGCAAATTAGGAAACGGCGTCAAAGTAACAAAAATTACTGAAGACGAAACTCCATTCAACCTTCAATATGATCCTACAAATCCCGATGCCAATGAAAATGGATATGTTCAAACACCAAACGTTGATCCATTAAAGGAAATGGTTGATCTCATCAGCAGCTCAAGATCATATGAAGCAAACGTGACTGCGCTGAATGCGAATAAAAGCATGCTGATGAAAGCTTTAGAAATAGGAAAGTAAGGTGAAAAGAATTGGTTAACGCAATATCTCCTTTCCAGCTTCAAACCGCTCAGCAAGCAAGTGAATTGACGAATGCATCGTCTGTGCAGGCGGCTGCACCTAAAAGTCAAACGAATTTCTCTGATGTGCTGAAGAATTCCATTGAGGCATTAAATCAATCACAGCTGAAATCAGACCAGTATACGAATGCTCTCGCACAAGGGAAAGATGTCAATCTCGATGAAGTCATGATTGCTTCACAAAAAGCGAGTGTGACACTCACAGCTGCAACCGAGTTTCGGAATAAAGCAGTCGAAGCGTACCAAGAGATTATGAGAATGCAGATGTAGGAGGTGCTGGTGGACAAAAAATAGACTGAATGGAATGACCGGGGGTTAAGATGAATCGTACTTTAATGCAATTAAGAACAAAAACAGTTGAGTTTTGGCGAAATCGATCAAAATTACAAAAAATACTCATGATTGGCGGCGTAGCTGCCCTAGCAATCATTATTACGGTTGTTAGCATCTTTGCTTCTTCTGAAAAAATGGTTCCGTTGTTTAGAGATTTGTCTGAGGCAGAAGCAGGGCAAATCAAACAGGAACTGGATGGCAAAAACGTTAAATCGGAACTTGCAAATAACGGAACGACGATTTTAGTTCCAGAAAAGCAAGCAGACACTTTAAAAGTAACACTTGCATCAGAAGGACTTCCTAAAACAGGGAATATTGATTACTCCTTCTTTGCGAACAATTCCGGCTTCGGTTTAACAGATAATGAATTTGATGTTCTGAAAGTAGACGCAACTCAGACAGAACTATCCAATCTGATCAACACGATTGATGGGATTAAAGATTCAAAGGTTATGATTAACCTGCCAAAAGATTCCGTTTTTGTTGGAGAAGAGCAAAGTAATGCATCAGCATCAATTGTGCTGCAAGTTCAACCAGGCTACACGCTTACTCAGCAACAAGTAAAAGGCCTTTATCATCTTATTTCAAAAAGTGTGCCGAATTTAAAAACAGAAAACATTGTCATTATGGACCAAGATTCCAACTACTATGACTTAAACAGCAGCTCAGATTCCTATGCAAGTGGAATGGATGCACAGCAGCAGAAAAAAGAGGAGATTGAAAAGAATCTTCAACGAAAAATTCAACAGCTGCTTGGAACGATGATGGGTCAAGAGAAAGTTGCCGTATCGGTCACTACAGACATTGATTTTACTGAAGAAAAAAGAAAAGAAGATCTTGTCGAACCAGTTGATCAAGAAAACATGCAAGGAATTGCTGTCAGCGCTGAAAAGATTGCTGAAACTTATTCAGGCAATGGCGCAGCAGCTGGAGGCACCGCTGGAACAGGTGACGATGATGTCACAAATTATCAAGGCGCCGATGGAACGAACGGAAGCGGAGATTACGAAAAGAGCGAAGATCGTATCAATTATGAAGTCAACCGCATTCATAAAGATATCAAAGAAAGTCCTTATAAAATCAGAGACGTTGGCATTCAGGCACTGGTTGAACCGCCTACTGCAAACGATCCGAATTCATTAACTGCTGAAAGGCAGGATGATATCAAAAAAATTCTTTCAACCATCATCAGTACATCGATTGATAAAGAATACACAAACGGTCAAGCGCTCACTCAAGCTGACTTAGATAACAAAATCGTTTTATCTGTATCAAAATTAGACGGTAAACAGCAAACGGCAGCAGAAAACCCTTCAAACAATATTCCAATTTGGGTTTATATTGTTGGCGGTGTGCTACTACTCGCCATTATCGCTCTCATCATTCTTCTCGTACGTAAGCGAAGAAAAGAAGAGGAAGAAGAGTTTGAGTTTGATGAACGTACACCAATTCATGTTCCTGATATCGATACTGAGCCAGAAACAGAAGAAATGGTGAGAAAAAATCAGCTTGAAAAAATGGCAAAAGATAAACCAGAAGACTTTGCTAAATTGCTACGCAGCTGGCTGTCCGAGGATTAGGAGGAATACACATGTCGAGAAAAGATCCAAATCGACTAACAGGCAGACAAAAAGCAGCAATCCTAATGATTTCCTTAGGGCTAGACGTGTCAGCATCTGTATACAAACATCTGTCTGAAGACGAAATAGAAAAATTAACATTAGAAATTTCAAATGTACGAAGTGTAGATACTGCTAAAAAAGATGAAGTCATCGAAGAGTTTCACAGCATTGCCATCGCGCAGGACTACATATCACAAGGCGGCCTTATGTACGCAAGACAAGTGCTTGAAAAAGCGCTTGGTGAGGACAAAGCGGACAGTATCTTAAATCGCTTAACATCCTCACTTCAAGTGAAACCATTTGATTTTGCTAGAAAGGCTGACCCAGAGCAAATTTTAAACTTTATCCAGCACGAGCATCCACAAACCATTGCGCTCATTCTTTCCTACTTAGATCCAGTACAGGCTGGACAGATTTTATCTGAGTTAGGCGAGGAAGTACAAACTGAGGTTGCAAGAAGAATTGCTTTAATGGATCGCACATCTCCAGAGATCATCAATGAGGTGGAACGTATTCTTGAACAAAAGCTTTCTTCAACCTTTACGCAAGATTATACCCAAACGGGCGGAGTCGAAGCGGTAGTCGAAGTACTGAATGGTGTAGACCGTGCAACGGAGAAAACCATTTTAGATACACTGGAAATTCAAGATCCTGAGCTTGCTGATGAAATTAAGAAACGTATGTTTGTCTTTGAAGACATTGTTACTCTTGATAGCAGAGCCATTCAGCGCGTGATTCGAGATGTTGAAAATGACGATTTACTACTTGCACTCAAAGTGGCAAGCGAAGAAGTCAAAGAAATTGTCTTCCGCAACATGTCGCAACGTATGGTCGAAACGTTCAAAGAAGAAATGGAGTTTATGGGACCTGTCCGGCTTAGAGATGTCGAGGAAGCACAGACTCGTATTGTCAGCATCGTAAGACGACTTGAAGAGGCTGGAGAAATCGTCATAGCTCGAGGTGGAGGAGACGATATCATTGTCTAGGATTATCAAACATGAAACATCTGTTATTCCTGAACAAGGCCGTCAAACCATTCCCTTGCAGCAAGTGGAATTCAAAAGAGAACATCACGAAGAAGAGCTTGTCAACGAGACAGAAGCATCTCAGCTTGTATTAAGTGATGCACAAGATGAAGCAAGCCGTATTTTAGAACAAGCAAATCGTGAGCTGGAACAAACAATGGCTGAAATCAATCAGCGGCGAGCTGATTTTGAAGCAGAAAGAGTACAGCTCATTGAAGAAGCGAAACAAACAGGATATCAAGATGGTTTTCAAAAGGGCGAAGCAGATGCGAATTTACAGTATCAATCGATTCTTGATCAAGCGAATGACATTGTCAGCCTTGCAAAGCAGGACTATGAAGCAAAAATCGAAAGCTCTGCTGAAGAAATTGTCGAACTTGCGTTTGAGCTCGCTAAACGAGTATGGAATGCAGCTGAGGACACAAAAGAACAATTTTTAACGCTAGTGAAGCAGGTCGTTTCAGAAGTGAAGGAATATGACGATATTTCCATCTATGTAGACCCTGCACATTACGAACATGTGATGGAATATAAAGACGAATTAAATAGAATCCTTCAAAAGAATACACATCTTGCCATTTACTCGGATGAAAAAGCACCAAAAGGTACTTGTTACGTCGAAACAAGCTTTGGAAAAGTGGAAGCGAGTGTTGATACCCAAATGAATCAGTTAAAAGAAAAGTTATTAGAAGTCATTGATTCAGGTGATCACAAATGAACATAGATGTGCTAAAAGAAACGATTGAAACCGCCGATCCTTACAAACGTTTTGGTAAAGTCAATCGAGTTGTTGGACTGATGATCGAGTCCAAGGGGCCAGAAAGCTCAATCGGTGATGTATGTCTTATTCACAAAAAAGGGAGTAAGAACCATCCGATAAAAGCAGAAGTCGTTGGCTTTAAAGATGAAAACATTCTACTCATGCCCTACGTAGAAGCCTCTAACATCTCACCAGGCAGTCTTGTTGAAGCAACAGGTGAATCGTTAAAGGTCAAAGTAGGAACTGGTTTAATCGGGCAGGTTGTTGATGCCTTCGGTGATCCACTGGACGGCAGCATGCTTCCTAAAGGACTTGCACCTGTCTCAACAGAACAATCTCCTCCAAACCCGATGGACAGACCGCCTATTCGTGAAAAAATGGGCGTTGGTGTCAGAGTGATTGACAGCTTGCTCACAGTCGGCACTGGTCAAAGAATTGGCATATTCGCGGGAAGCGGTGTTGGTAAAAGTACCTTGATGGGGATGATTGCCAAGCAGACAGAAGCGGATCTCAATGTCATTGCACTTGTTGGAGAGCGTGGACGTGAAGTTCGCGAGTTTATCGAAAAAGATTTAGGAGCTGAAGGACTGAAGCGTTCGATTGTTGTTGTCGCAACTTCAGATCAGCCCGCACTGACAAGACTAAAAGCAGCCTATACTGCAACAGCTATTGCCGAATATTTCAGAGACAGAGGCAAAAATGTCATGTTTATGATGGATTCTGTCACAAGGGTCGCCATGGCACAGCGGGAAATAGGACTTGCAACCGGTGAACCGCCAACAACAAAAGGATATACGCCTTCAGTGTTCGCTATACTGCCAAAATTGCTAGAACGAACTGGTACAAATCAACTTGGTTCCATCACAGCGTTTTACACAGTGCTTGTTGATGGTGACGATATGAATGAGCCGATCGCTGATACAGTGCGGGGGATTTTAGATGGCCACATAGTACTTGATCGTGCACTGGCCAACAAAGGACAGTTTCCAGCTGTCAATATTCTGAAAAGTATCAGTCGTGTCATGAGTAATATCGCAAGTCATGATCACAAGGAAGCGGCTAACCGGTTCCGCCAGCTTTTATCCACATATCAAAACGCTGAAGACCTCATTAACATTGGAGCATATAAAAAAGGCTCCTCTAAAGATATTGATGAGGCCATGCAAGCTTACCCACAACTGATTTCATTTTTGAAGCAGGATGTTGAAGAGGCTGTATCGATTGAAGACAGCGTGAGGATATTGCTCAGTTTGATGAATAGAGAGGATTGACAAAAACAGTGAGATATCAATACAAATTTCAAAAGCTCTTAGAATTGAAAGAAAGTGAAAAAGACAAATCACTCGCAGCGTATCAACAATCCGTTTCGGCATTTGAGCAAGCCGCTGAAAAACTCTATGAAAATATGAGTAAAAAAGAGCTAATGGAAAAGAGCAAAGAAGAAAAGCTGAGAAGTGGGATGAGTGTTCAAGAAATGCGTCATTATCAGCAATTTGTGACGAATTTAGATAACACCATTCATCATTATCAGCAGCTTGTGATCATGAAACGCCATCAAATGAATGAAAAACAATCTGATTTAACTGAAAAAAATATTGAGTTTAAAAAGTTTGAAAAAATGAAAGAAAAGCAATTTGAAAAGTTCTCCCTTGAACATAAGGCAATTGAAATGAAAGAAATGGATGATATCTCTATCAGCCAATTCATGTTTCAAGGACATTAGGAGTCGAGATGAATGCCTAAGAAGGAAAAAACAAAGGAATCAAGCGGCGGCGGTAAATTTCAATGGATCTTGTTTATTGTCATTATCCCATTGGTTGTGCTTGTGATTGTAACGGGCACAATCCTTTATATGGCAGGTTATGATCTAAAGAAACCGCTCCAAAACATTCCAGGGATTAGCAGCTTGGTTGGATCAGATGACACATCAAAAACGTCATCTTCAAATAACGATCAACGTGATACAGAGTTGAAAGCGTTGAAAAAGACGATTAAAGAACAAGAGAATGAACTTGAAATTGCTCAAAAAGACTTGAAGACAAGTGATGAAGAGATTAAACGATTGAATCAAAAAATCAATTCACTTGAAAAAACATCTGATAAAGAGAACACGTCAGCAAGTGACAGTTCATCAAACAGTACATCATCAAGTAATAACGGATCAGGATCTTCAACTGATTCGTCAGCATCTTCTAATCAGCAATCAAAAGGAAAGGTCGCCAGCATTTATGAAAGCATGGATGCAGGAAAATCTGCCAAAATTCTATCAGAGCTAAGTGATAAAGAGGCTTTGAAGATCCTTGAAGAGCTGAGTAAAAATAAGCTGACGGACATATTAGCAAAACTGACACCTCAGAAGGCAGCAACGTTCACGAAGGAGCTTGCCAAAAAAGAAGAAAGTGAAAATGGAGGTGGACAATAAGTGAAGCTATTGGAAATTGGAGCCTTACAGCAATCTTCCCAAGGTCTCTCGGGGCTAAAGGGAGAGGGGGCAGTATCTGCTCGCGGCCTGTTTAAACAATTGTTAAATGGCGCAGGTATTCAAAGTGGTCCAGCTATTTCTCAGCCAGCGGAAACCAATCTATCCATGAATGATGCGATGCAAATCATTGAAAAATGGATGCAATCACCTGAAGAAGGAATAGATGGAGATCTTCTTGCGGCACTTCAGGCGCTGCAAGGGCAAAAGCTTGAAGGGGCTGACTTAAAGTCACTTGAAGAGCTATTTCAAAAGATGGAATCGGTTATCTATGGCGATCAGGATAAGAAGCCAGTTGCTGAACATAGTGAACAGCTCATACAAGTCCACTTTTTCTTATATCAAATACTGAATCAGCAGCCGGTGAGCTTTGATGCAAAATTTGTACAGGATATTCAAGCAAAAGGTGAAGAGTTCATCAAGTTTCTAACGAAAAACGGAGCAGATGAAAAGCTCATTCAACAAGTAAAAGAGCAGTTCTTCTCGCAAGGATCGGCACCTAAGCTGAATAATATGTCACAAAGCGAGCTGAAACACTTTAATCAGTTAATCGATCATATGATGGCGAATGCGAAAGGGTCAGATAAAGAGTGGAAAATTTCCTTAGGAGAGTTAAAAGAAATGGTTGCTCCAAGGCAAGAATCTTCCTTCTCATCTCCAGCAAAAGGTGTTGCCTCACTTGAATGGCTTCTGAAAAAAGAAGTCACCAAAGGTCAAGGCACTACGGCACCTGCTTCTGAAAAAACAATCACCCATACGCTGCTTCCAGGGCATAAACAGTTCTTCCAACTGCAATCAGCTGCTCCTGTGCAGCAGACGCAAACAACTGACGAAAAGCCAGGCACGGTTGATCAGCAGATTTTAAATACGTGGAAACAAATGAAGTTCACACCATTTGGCAATTCAAGCGGACGGTTTACCGTACGATTAAATCCAGAAAATCTAGGGTTTATTACCATCCAGCTAACGAAACAAAACGGGATGTATGCGAGTAAAATTACAGCTTCAACGCAAGCAGCAAAAGAGCTGCTCGAGCATCATCTGCCGCAGCTCAAGCAGGCGCTACCGAATATGTCGGTTCAAGTTGACCGTTTCCATATACCGCTTCAGTCAAATGAGCAGCCGTCTTTTGGACAATTTAATGAGGAAGGCAAGCAGCAGCCATCAAAAGGACAAAGTTTCCAGCAGCCTGATGAACAGGAAGCTGAATTCCAAGATGTACTAGATGCGCTTGTTGGATCAGAAGAAGAAGAGGAGGAGATCTAATGGCAACGGTTGATGCGACGAATAGAACAGCCGCACAAGCGGACACTTCTTCAAACGCAGCAAAGAAAACAGATACACTTGGCCGAGATCAGTTCTTGAAAATCTTGCTTACGCAGCTTCAAAACCAAGATCCGACAAACCCGATTGATGACCGTGAGTTTGTCACACAGCTTGCAACATTTTCTTCTTTAGAACAGCAAATGAATATGAACGAATCTATCACTCAAATGAATCAGATCATGTCTACATTTGTTGCACACCAAGATCCATTTACGACATATGTAGGCTGGATTGGTAAAGAAGTAGCGGGCAAACAAGATGATAAAGACATATCTGGCACTGTGAAGTCTGTGAAAAACATAAACAATGAATACTTCCTATATTTAGAAGATGGAACGAAAATCAGCCCATGGGATGTTACAACTGTTGGAGAAAAATCGTAAGCAAATCGAGGAGGAAAATAAATGTTACGCTCACTTTACTCAGGAATTAGCGGAATGAAAAACTTCCAAACAAAATTAGATGTTGTAGCCAATAACGTGGCCAACGTCAATACACATGGATACAAAAAAAGCCGTATCACTTTTAAAGATATGGTCAGTCAAACCATTGCAAGTTCTGGTGGACCGACGAATAACTCTGGTTCAATCAACTCAAAACAAGTTGGATTAGGATCAGCTTTATCTTCTATTGATAAAATCATGACATCAGGTTCTTCTCAAAATACAGACGAACCATATGATTTCTATATTAATGGAGATGGATTTTTCCGTATTGAAAAGCAAGGTGAAATCCTTTTTACAAGAACAGGGAACTTCAAACCTGATTCAAATGGGGATTTGGTAACATCTGATGGAAACTATCTTCTTGGTATGGATGGGCAAAGAATCAACATTCCACGAGACAATGTGTCAAGTGTTAGTGTTGGGCCAGATGGGACCGTTTCTGTTGTTGAGAACAACGTTTCTCGTACTGTTGGACAAGTATCACTTGTGTCTTTCAGTAATGCAGGAGGACTAGATAAAGTTGGGGATAACTTATATCGCCAAACACTCAGTTCCGGTGCACCAAGTAATGCCATGGCTCCTGGAACTCAAGGAACAGGTGAACTTCAAACAGGTAAACTTGAAATGTCAAACGTTGATTTAACAGACGAGTTTACAGAAATGATTATCGCACAGCGTGGATTCCAATCGAATGCAAAGACGATCACAACATCTGATGAAATTCTGCAAGAACTTGTGAATCTGAAACGATAGGAGGTAGGGGGAGCGGTTTATCGCTTCTCTGCTTAATATGATTGAAGTGACAAGATTAAATGGCAAAGGATTTATGCTCAACGCTCTCCATATCGAGCAAATCGAAAGCTTTCCAGACACGACCATTACACTCGCCAATGGAAAGAAATTCGTTGTGAAAGAAGATGAAGAGCAGCTTCAGGAGAAAATCATTTCTTTTTATAGAAAAATCCAAGTCATTTCATTGAATCAAGGAATAGAGGAGTTTGAATGAAGAAGAAATTAGTCGTAGTAATGCTAATCATGATTATTGCTATCGTCGGAATTGGAGCAGGTATTTTCTTTCTGGTGAATGGGTCAGACGAAGCAAAAGCAGAAAAAGAGCCAACAGCAGATGAAGTCGTAAAAGCTTCTGTTGAAATTCCTGAGATTGTGACCAATTTAAAATCTGAAGGAAATGCGGTTAAACTTGTACTAAATATTGAAACTGATTCAGAAAAAGCCAAAGAAGAGCTTGAAAAAAGAAGCTTCCAAGTGAAAGATGCCGTGATTGACATTTTATCAGACACGAATGCAGATGAACTTGATGGCAAAAAAGGCAGAGAACATTTTAAAACACAGGTCAAAAACAAAGTGAATAACTATTTGCAAGATGGCAAGGTGAAAGAAGTTTATATAACCTCCTTTAATCTGCAATAGAGGCGATTAATTGACACGATGGAGGTGAAGAAATGTCAGGAGAAGTGCTTTCCCAGAATGAGATCGACGCATTATTATCCGCCATATCAACAGGCGAAATGGATGCAGAAGAGCTGAAAAAAGAAGAAACGACGAAAAAAGTGAAAGTGTACGACTTTAAACGTGCACTGCGCTTTTCAAAAGACCAGATTCGAAGTTTAACAAGAATTCATGATAACTTCGCTAGACTGCTTACCACACACTTTTCAGCGCAGCTAAGATCATATATTCAAATTTCTGTCAGCTCGGTTGACCAAGTGCCATATGAAGAATTTATTCGTTCGATTCCTAATATGACATTATTAAACTTATTTTATGTCAGCCCGCTTGAAGGAAGAATCATGCTTGAAGTGAACCCAACGATTGGCTATGCCATGATGGATAGGCTGATGGGCGGGATTGGCATTAGTCATAATAAGACAGAATCACTGACAGAAATCGAAACAAAGATTATCTCAAACATGTTTGAGGGAGCTTTGGAAAACTACAGAGAAGCGTGGCAGTCCATAACCGACATCGAGCCAGAAATGGCAGATTTCGAGGTAAATCCCCAGTTTGTTCAAATGGTGTCACCAAACGAAACAGTTGTCGTCATTTCTCTTAATACACAAATTGGTGAGGTCAGCGGGGTTATTAACCTCTGTATTCCTCACGTAGTATTAGAGCCCATTATTCCGAAGCTGTCTGTACACTACTGGATGCAATCTGAACGAAATGAACCGAAACAAGAAGAAACAAAGGCCATTGAAAAACGGATTATGACGGCGAAAATACCGGTAGTCGCAGAGCTTGGACAATCGGAAATGACGGTGGAAGAGTTTTTGAATTTGGAAATTGGTGATTGTATTGCCTTGGACAAACCAGTAAATGCGCCTCTTACTGTTATGGTCGGAAATAAACCGAAATTCTTGGGACAGGCCGGCCGCGTGAATCGGAAACAGGCGATTCAAATTCTAGATCACGACATAAGAGGTGAAGAAGATGGAGAATAACGGAAGTAAATTATCACAAGATGAAATCGATGCGCTCCTTAAAGGAGGCAGCAATGACGATATAGAGCCTGATACACTCCTTTCTGCAATGGAACAAGATGCCATTGGAGAAATCGGAAATATATCATTTGGAAGCTCTGCAACAGCACTTTCAACCCTATTAAGTCAAAAAGTGGAGATTACAACTCCAACTGTCACAGTGATTCAAAAAAGCAAGCTGAATGAGGAATTTCCTCATCCGTATGTCGCGATTGAAGTGAATTATACGGAAGGCTTCAGCGCTAGTAACCTGCTTGTCATCCAGCAAACCGATGCGGCAGTCATTGCAGATTTAATGATGGGCGGAGATGGAACAAATGCTGACCCGTCGTTAAGTGAAATTCACTTAAGTGCAGTACAAGAAGCGATGAACCAAATGATGGGTTCAGCAGCGACGTCCATGTCAACAGTCTTTAATAAAAAGATTGATATTTCTCCGCCTCGCGTTGAGTTGCTTGATGTGAAAGAAGGAGAAGGCACAGACCGCATTCCAGCTGAAGAGATGCTTGTCAAAGTGTCCTTTAGATTAACAATAGGTGAACTCATAGATTCAAATATTATGCAGCTTTACCCTATTACGTTTGCGAAAGATTTGATTGCAGAATTAACAGACCCAGCGGAAGAAGAGCCGGTTCAAGAAGCACCTCAGAGTGCACCTGAACCACAGCAGGCTGCTCCGCAAGCACAATCTGCTCCTATGCAGCAATCGGCACCGCCGAAAAGACAGGCGAAGCCAAAGCCGGCAGAACCTGTCAATGTGGCGCCAGTTGAATTTGAGGCATTTAGTGAGCCTCAGCATACAACAAGTCAGCTCGGTAATCTTGATATGCTGATGGATATTCCACTTTCCATAACAGTGGAGCTTGGAAGAACGCAGCGCAGTGTGAAAGAAGTACTTGAACTTTCCGCTGGAAGTATCATTGAACTGGACAAACTTGCAGGTGAGCCAGTCGACATTCTGGTCAACAAACGAATCGTCGCCAAAGGAGAAGTTGTTGTCATTGATGAGAACTTTGGTGTACGTGTGACTGACATTTTAAGTCAGTCTGAAAGACTTTCTAATTTAAAATAAACAAACATATAGGGAGAGAATAAGTAAATGGCTACTAAGGTATTAATCGTAGATGATGCAGCATTCATGAGAATGATGATTAAGGATATTCTTGTAAAAAACGGATTTGATGTAGTAGGAGAAGCAGAAAACGGCGCACAAGCTGTTGAAAAATATAAAGAAACATCTCCTGATCTAGTCACAATGGATATCACAATGCCAGAAATGGACGGGATCACAGCATTAAAAGAAATTAAACAAATCGATGCTTCTGCAAAAATCATTATGTGCTCAGCGATGGGACAACAATCAATGGTTATTGATGCCATTCAAGCAGGTGCAAAAGACTTTATCGTGAAGCCATTCCAGGCAGACCGTGTACTTGAAGCAATTAATAAAACGTTAGGCTAAAAAAGGGTGTAAGACTTGTTGAAAAAACGTTTGATATGTATAGCAATGATCAGTTTTATGCTTTTCTTGACAGCGCAGCCAGCCTCACTGTTTGCTGAAACAAAAGATCCTGAAAATGGCACAGTGAATGACTGGCTCAAAGATGAGAAAGAAAGCAAAAAGGATACA
The DNA here is from genome assembly GCF_024807925.1 of Bacillus sp. JUb11. Classification (NCBI taxonomy): domain Bacteria; kingdom Bacillati; phylum Bacillota; class Bacilli; order Caryophanales; family Bacillaceae; genus Bacillus; species Bacillus sp. JUb11. The sequence goes on from NZ_JANUEZ010000005.1 coordinate 208,482, forward strand.
GAAAAGAAAACCACTGACAATCAAACGAATCCGGCAGAAGAAGTTCCCTCTTCTTCTGTCTCCATTATGGATTTTGTCAAAATGATTGGTGCCTTACTTTTTGTCATCCTGCTCATTTACGGATTGGTGAGATTTGTTGGAAAGCAAAACCGCTTACTCAAGCCATTTCGCTATGTTGAAAATATTGGCGGAACGACGGTTGGTCAAAATCGTTCAGTTCAGCTGATCAAAGTGGGCAAACGAGTATTAGTTGTCGGCGTAGCAGACTCAATCCAGCTACTAAAAGAAATCGATGATGAACAAGAATGCGAAGCGATTGTGAAACAATACGAAGAAGCGATGGAAAGTAAGACTGACTTACCGAAAATGATGCAAAAATTAACATCGCAAGTGAAGAAACACGATCAGCCGACCACTTCTTCTTTTTCAGCCAATTTAAAGGCGCAGCTAGCCGAATTGAAAAAGACCCAATCAGAAGTCAGAAAGAAAGGCCCGAAACAAAATGAATGAGTTTATCGATTTATTTAATTCCAGTGGCGCAGGGAATATTAGCACATCTGTCCGTCTTCTTTTATTGTTAACTGTATTTTCAGTTGCACCAGGCATTCTTATTTTAATGACCTGTTTTACACGGATTGTGATTGTTCTTTCGTTCGTCAGAACATCACTTGCAACCAACTCAATGCCGCCAAACCAAGTGCTTGTAGGACTTGCTTTGTTTCTCACATTTTTTATTATGGCACCCACGTTCTCAGAGATTAATAAAGAGGCACTCACGCCGCTTTTAAATGATGATATTACGTTAAATCAGGCCTATGAAAAAGCCGAAGTGCCAATTAAAGAGTTTATGAGTAAACATACGAGACAGAAAGATTTGGCTTTATTTCTTAGTTACGCAAAAATGGATACCCCTGAATCGATTAAAGATATTCCCTTAACGGCGATGGTACCAGCATTTGCAATTTCAGAATTAAAGACGGCATTTCAAATTGGTTTTATGATTTTTATTCCATTTTTAATTATTGACATGGTGGTCGCAAGTGTCCTGATGTCGATGGGGATGATGATGCTTCCGCCGGTTATGATATCGCTCCCTTTCAAAATATTGTTATTTGTATTAGTTGATGGATGGTATTTGATTGTTAAATCTTTGCTGCAAAGCTTTTAGAGTAGGTGCTTAAAACATGAGTTCAGAATTTGTCATTACGATGGCTGAAAGATCAGTGTATGTTGTATTACTTGTCAGCGGGCCGCTTCTAGCGCTCGCACTAATCGTGGGACTAATTGTCAGTGTGTTTCAGGCGACAACCCAAATCCAAGAACAGACGCTTGCGTTCATTCCAAAAATTGTTGCAGTGCTCATTGGACTTGTTGTGTTTGGTCCGTGGATGCTTTCAACAATTGTGTCATTTACAACAGAGCTGTTCTCGAATTTAGATCGATTTGCAGGTTAATCAGAGATGTCAATCATAGAATTATTTCCTGCCTTTCTTCTCGTTTTCATTCGGATCACCGCTTTTTTCGTGACAGTGCCGCTATTAGCGCATCGAACGATACCAGCAGTTCACAGAGTTGGTTTTTCACTGTTTTTGGCTGTCATTAGTTTTAGCACAATTAAAGAACCGCCAGCACTCGATATCGACGGTCTTTACATGATGCTTGCCGTGAAAGAAGCAATGGTCGGACTTCTGCTTGGACTGATTGCATATATCATGGTGTCCGCAGTTCAAATTGCCGGCTCATTCATCGATTTTCAAATGGGTTTTGCGATTGCCAATATTATTGATCCACAAACAGGGGCGCAAACGCCGCTGATGGGGCAGTTTTTTTATACGGTGACCTTGCTACTGATGCTGGCAACAAATGCACATCATTTGCTGCTTGATGGAATCTATTACAGTTTTCAATATATTCAAGTTGATCAGTATGCGCTGAACTTCGGCAGTGAATCCTTTGCTTACTTTATTGCAAAGAGTTTCAACCAAATGTTCATCATAGCCTTTCAAATCTCAGCACCTGTTGTGGCTAGTTTGTTTTTAGTCGATTTGGCATTAGGAATTGTGGCACGTACAGTTCCGCAAATGAACGTATTTGTCGTTGGACTGCCCATTAAAATGGGCGTGAGTTTTATTATGATCATCATTTGTATGGGTGTCATCTTCGGGGTCGTCCAAAATACATTTGAAACGATTGTGCTCACCATGAGGAATTTCTTAGCATTGGTCGGTGGTTCGTCATGACGACAAGACTTAGACTCGACTTGCAATTTTTCGCAGGTGAAAAAACAGAAAAAGCAACACCGAAAAAGAGACGGGATTCACGTAAAAAAGGGCAGGTTGCCAAAAGTACCGACGTCAATACAGCCATCTCATTTCTACTAATCTTTTTATCATTCTTTTTTATTGGGCCTTTTATGAAAGAGCGTATTATTGCGCTCATTGAACGTTTTTATTCAACAACGATGCTAATGAAGGTTAGCACATCTAATATTCATCAACTATTTGTGGAATTGCTTCAGGAAACAGGACTCCTCCTCATGCCAATCCTTGGTGTTGGTATGCTGGCAGGGATCATTAGTAACTATTTGCAGGTTGGCTTTCTCTTTTCGACAGAAGTAATCAAACCGAAATTAGAAAAACTCGATCCAATCAAAGGGTTTAAACGAATATACAGTATTCGAGCCCTCGTAGAGCTATTAAAATCCATTTTGAAAATTGGTTTAATTGGTTTTGCGACATTTATTGCACTTTGGATGCACTTTGACGATATCCTGAGGCTTCCTTTATTAACAGCAGAGGAAACTCTTCATTTCGTGGCAAATATGACCTTGATTATGGGTCTATATGCAGCAGGTGCTCTCATGATCTTAGCAGGGCTTGATTACATGTATCAGAAATTTGATTATGAAAAAAACTTACGGATGTCTAAACAAGACATCAAAGATGAGTATAAAAAATCAGAGGGTGACCCGCTCATAAAATCAAAAATTAAACAGCGGCAAAGGGAAATGGCCATGAGACGGATGATGCAGGAAGTCCCAAAAGCGGACGTCATCATTACAAACCCGACCCACTACGCAATTGCCTTGAAATATGACGAAGAAAAGATGGACGCGCCCTATGTTGTAGCAAAGGGAACAGATATTTTGGCTTTGAAAATTAGAACAATTGCGAAAGAACATGATGTCATGACTGTAGAGAACCGGCCACTCGCCCGCGCCCTCTATGATCAAGTGGATATCGACCAAGCGGTGCCGGAAGAGTATTTTAAGGCGATCGCAGAAATTTTGGCTTACGTATATAAAACGAAACAAAAGATTTTATGAATTTTTGGTTTTAAAAGGAGAGAACAGGCATGTCAGCAAGAGATTTATCTGTTTTATTCAGTGTTATTTTAATCGTGGCGATGCTGGTCATACCGTTTCCGCCCATCCTATTAAGTATTTTAATCATTATTAATATTTCTCTTGCGCTTATCGTGCTTCTCACCACAATGAACATGCAAGAACCACTGCAATTTTCCATTTTTCCATCGTTACTTTTGCTCTTAACACTGTTTCGTTTAGGGCTTAACATCTCTACAACCCGTTCTATTTTATCAACTGGAGATGCTGGTAAGGTTGTAGAAACGTTTGGATCATTTGTTGTTGGGGGCAATATACTCGTTGGTCTGGTTGTCTTCCTTATTCTGATCATCATTCAGTTTATTGTCATCACCAAAGGGGCAGAGCGTGTATCAGAGGTTGCGGCCAGATTTACACTCGATGCGATGCCAGGTAAACAGATGAGTATTGACGCAGATTTGAATGCAGGAATGCTGACAGAAAGTGAAGCTAGAAACCGCCGTGAAAAAGTAGCCAGAGAAGCAGACTTTTATGGTGCGATGGATGGTGCAAGTAAGTTCGTTAAAGGGGATGCCATCGCAGGTATTATCATCGTTATTATCAATATTATTTTTGGCATCATTATTGGGATGATTCAGCAAGGAATGTCAATTCAAGAATCAGCTTCCCACTTTACTCTTTTAACAGTAGGGGACGGAATTGTTTCGCAGATCCCTGCACTTCTTATTTCAACAGCGACAGGGATTGTTGTCACGAGAGCGGCTTCTAACGGAAACCTTGGTTCAGACATTACGGGTCAGCTCTTTGCCTTCCCTGCCATGCTTTACGTCACAGCAGGTACGATCTTCCTGCTTGGATTGTTTACGCCAATTGGCGTACTTTTGACAGGGCCGATCGCAGGTTTACTTGCACTCGGTGCGTACATGATGTCGAAAAACAAACAGGATCAAGAAGAGATTGAAGAAGTACTGGAAGAACAGGCAGAGGTAGAAGAGATGAAAAGTCCAGAAAGCGTCATTCATCTCCTGCAAATGGATGCCATTGAATTTGAATTTGGCTACGGGTTGATCCCGCTTGCAGATGCCAATCAAGGCGGAGACCTGCTAGACCGAATTGTCATGATCAGAAGGCAGCTTGCTCTTGAACTAGGTCTTGTCATTCCAGTTGTCCGTATTCGAGACAACATTGCGCTGAACCCGAATGAATACAGGCTCAAAATAAAAGGGAACGAAGTGGCAAAAGGAGAGCTGCTGCTCGATCATTACTTAGCGATGTCTCCAACGCCTGATGATGATCCGATTGAAGGAATTGAAACAATCGAACCATCCTTTGGTCTGCCGGCAAAATGGATATCAGAAGCAGAAAAAGATCAGGCTGAAATGCTTGGGTATACAGTGGTCGATCCAGCATCTGTTGTGTCTACCCACATCACAGAGAAGATTAGACAAAACACCCATGAACTGCTTGGACGCCAAGAAACGAAGCAATTAATCGATCATCTGAAAGAAAGTTATCCAGTTCTAGTAGATGAGGTAACACCGAATCCACTAGCAGTCGGGGATATCCAAAAAGTACTTGCAAAACTTCTGAAAGAAAAGGTCTCCATTCGAAACCTTGTGACCATTTTTGAGACCCTTGCAGACTACGGAAAATTAACGACTGATACAGACTTGCTAACAGAGTATGTTAGACAGGCACTTGCAAGACAGATTACTGCACAGTATGCAAGAGAAAATGAATCACTGAAAGTCGTGACATGCTCTGGCCGAGTCGAAAAGGTGATTGCAGACAGCGTGCAGCAAACAGAGCATGGGAACTACTTATCGTTAGATCCAGAATCCTCTGAAAGTGTGATTCAATCAGTGGCGAGAGAAATTGAACAGCTTTCGCTTCGTCAGGAAACGCCGGTTCTATTATGCTCACCTCCTATAAGAATGTACGTCAAACAGTTGTTAGAAAGATATTTCCCAGATTTACCGGTACTATCTTATAACGAACTAGAAGCAAATGTGGAAGTACAGAGCATCGGAGTGGTGGATATCTAATGAAAATGAAAAAAATCACAGCGAATTCTATGCAGGAGGCAACGATCCAAATCAGGCAGCAGCTTGGGAAGGATGCCGTCATATTAAATTCGAAAACCGTTGTCAAACGAAAGCTGTTCGGTTTAAAGAAACAGCAAATGGTCGAAGTGATTGCAGTGCTGGATCAAGATTTTGAAGAAAGAGCCGGTAAAGGATTACAACCAGCAGCTGCGCCTATCCCGGTGTTACCGAAAAAGGAGCAGACTCAACACCTTACACAAGAGCTGCCGGCTGCTGCTCAAGCAGTCAAAGCAGCGCCTTCTCATTCTCAGCCTATAGAATATGCAAGAAACGAACGCCATGCCGGGATCTTACCGGATTCTCTCATGAAAATGGATCAAAAGCTAAAGGATCAAGGTCTTGATGCTGAGATTCGAGATGAGTGCTTAAAGGGTCTTTTAACAAAAGGTGCTGTGAAAGAAGAGCAGATTGAAAAAGAACTTGAAAAACTACTCACAGGGATGCTGCCGGCTCACACTTCTGATGAGCCGATGATTCGTTCGAAATACATTGTGTTGTTTGGTTCAACTGGTGCTGGTAAAACGACAACAATTGCAAAGCTGGCTGCGAAAACAGCTATTCAGCAGCAAAAGAAAATTGCTTTTATCACAACAGATACGTACCGGATTGCAGCGATTGAACAACTAAAAACATATGCTGAACTGCTGAATGCACCTCTTGAGGTTTGTTATTCAAGAGAGGACTTTGTGAAAGCACAGCAGACCTTTAAAGACTATGATCATATTTTCATCGATACAGCAGGCCGTAACTTTAAAGAAGAGGCGTACATCAAAGAGCTGACAGATATCATTCCATTTGATGAAAGCATTCAAAGTTTTCTCGTCATGAGTGCGACATCGAAATATCAAGATATGAAAGCCATGGTCAAACGTTTTGAACACGTTCCAATCGATCAATTTATTTTTACTAAAGTTGATGAAACAGACACGATGGGAACGATCTTTCAAATCATTGCAGAATCTCAAATCGGGCTCGGGTTTTTAACAAATGGTCAAAATGTACCTGAGGATATTCTTGAGAGTTCTCCCCTTGATTTGACAAGGATGGTCTTACAATGATGAAGCCTGACCAAGCCGAAGGTTTAAGAAAGCTTGTTCAGCAGAATCAACTGATTGTACCGAGCTCTCTTCATGCGAATGGACAGGCGAAAACCATTGCTGTCATGAGCGGTAAAGGCGGAGTAGGTAAATCGAATTTGACGCTGAATATGGCACTGTCTATCGCAAGTACGGGCAAGCAAGTGCTCATCATCGACCTCGACTTTGGCATGGGGAATATTGATATTTTACTAGGGAAAACATCGACCAGCTCTATATTAGACGTGCTTGTTAGAAAAAAATCCTTCCAAGCGGCTATGACAAAAGGAACGGACAATCTGTATTACATTTCTGGCGGAAGCGGGCTTGAACAGCTGTTTTCTTTAGAAAAAGATCAATGGTCGTTCTTTTTAGAAGAGATGGAGAAAATATTGAATGACTTTGATTGTATATTCTTTGATATGGGTGCAGGCTTGTCAAAAGATCAACTCCCCTTTGTCTTATCGGCAGGAGAGGTGGTCGTTGTGACAACGCCAGAACCAACATCCATCATGGATGCCTACAGCGCAATTAAGCACTTAGCCATTCATCAGTTTGAACAGTCTGTTCAAATCATCGTCAACCGGTGTAAAACCCCGTCAGAAGGGTCTGAAACGTACCGGAAATTAGCAGGAGTGGTGACATCCTTTCTACACCGAAAGCTTGTGTTTGCTGGGGCGGTGCCTGATGATCCTGCTGTTCCTAAAGCAGTCACTGAACAAATTCCATTTTATATGAAGCAGCCTCATTCAAGGCTAAGTAAAACCATTAAAATGCTGGCTGAAACACTGTATCATCAGCAGATAAGAGAGGCACGGAGAGAGCAGCATACGTTTATAGATAAGTTGTCCTCTTTTTTTAAAAGGAGGAAGGTGGACTCATGATTAGAGTGCTTGTAGTAGATGACTCGGCTTTTATGAGAAAACTCATCAGTGATTTCCTAAGTGCCGAGCAAGAAATTGAAGTCGTCGGAACGGCGCGAAATGGAGAAGATGCCTTAAAGCGGATTAAGGAATTGAATCCAGATGTTGTCACACTTGATGTGGAAATGCCTGTTCTAAATGGAACAGAAGCATTAAAACAAATTCTGGCTGAACACGACCTTGCTGTAATTATGGTGTCAAGCCAGACGAAGCAAGGGAAGGAATTAACCATCCATTGCTTAGAACTCGGTGCTTTTGACTTTGTGACAAAGCCTTCAGGAAGTATTTCGCTCGATTTACACAAAGTAAGAGGTCAAATTGTAGAGCGGGTACTTGCGGCAGGCCTGTCGAGAAAACGTACTGAGAAACAAGTTTCTCCTAAGCCGTTCATGAAGCCGCCAAGTCCAATTCCAGCGGTCGCTCCCCGCCTGCAAGAAGTAAGAAGCGGTTCATCACTCCGAAAGATTATTTCAATCGGAACTTCTACGGGAGGGCCTAGGGCGCTTCAACGAGTCGTCACGAAGTTGCCAAAAGACATAGAGGCGCCGATTTTGATTGTGCAGCATATGCCGGCAGGATTTACGGCATCGCTGGCTACTAGATTAGATCATTTATCACAAATTACGATCAAAGAAGCTCAAGATGGAGACATCGCTAAAAATGGAGTGGCTTACATAGCTCCTGGTGGATTGAATATGTCACTTCATGAACAAGGGGCAGCTTTAGTGATCAGGCTGTCCCCAGAAGACACTGACAGCCGTCACAAACCTTCTGTTAACTATTTATTTGAATCCATCAGCAACATAAAAGGTTACGAGAAAATCGCTGTCATTATGACAGGAATGGGTAGTGATGGCACAGAAGGTGTCAAAAAAATGGTCGCAAGCGGTCATACAAAAGTCATTGCAGAAAAAGAAGAATCATGTGTTGTTTTCGGAATGCCTAAATCAGTCATTAAAGCAGGCCTTGCACATGAAACAAGGCATGTGGATGACATCGCACATGCAATTATAAGCTCCATGAAAAAAGAGAGGGCGTGAACACGTTGGATGTAAACCAATACTTAGATATCTTTTTAGATGAAAGCAGAGAACACTTACAAACTTGTAATGAAAAACTTCTTGAATTAGAAAAGAACCCAACAGACTTGCAGCTAGTGAATGATATATTCAGAGCCGCTCATACACTGAAAGGCATGAGTGCAACGATGGGCTTTGATGATATGGCTCAATTAACACATCATTTAGAAAACATGTTTGATGCCATCAGAAACGAACAAATGATTGTCACTCCTGAATCAATGGATACGATGTTTGAAGCACTCGATCACCTTGAAGCAATGGTTCAATCGATTGCAGAGGGCGGGGATGGAAAACGTGATGTCACGGAGATTAGTAAAAAACTAGATGTGACAGGAAGCCATGCAGAAACAGCCTCTGCCGTTGAGACTGCTGAAGCATCATCAGCTGCAAGCGACCTAGACTATAACGAATTTGAACGAACAGTTCTTGATGAAGCGAGAGAACAAGGCTTTAAATGTTATGAGCTGAACGTGACATTAAGTGACGCATGCTTATTAAAAGCCGTTCGTGTCTATATGATTTTTGAAAGACTGAACGAAGCAGGAGAAGTTGTCAAAACGGTTCCGAATGCAGAACTTTTAGAATCAGAAGATTTTGAATCTGAATTCAGCATTTCTTACTTATCGAAACAGCCGATGGAAGAAGTGAAAAAAATCGTGACAGCGATCTCAGAGGTTGAACAAGTGGAGATTTCTGAAGTCTCTGCCTTTGAAGAAGTGGCTCAGGCTGAAACAAAAGCAGAGAAACCTGAGCAGAAAAATGAAGAAGTCGCAGCTCCTGCTGCTAAAGCGCCAGCAAACGATGCGCCAAAAGCAAATGGCAATAACGGTGCAGCTGCCGGCGGAACGAAAACGATCCGTGTCAACATCGATCGTCTAGATTCACTTATGAACCTGTTTGAAGAGCTGGTCATTGATAGAGGACGTTTAGAACAGATTGCTAAAGAACTTGAAAACAACGAACTCACGGATACAGTAGAAAGAATGTCCCGTATTTCTGGAGACCTGCAATCGATCATCTTGAACATGAGAATGGTGCCTGTAGAAACGGTGTTTAACAGATTCCCACGTATGATTCGTCAATTGACGAAAGAGCTCAATAAGAAAATTGAACTGATCATTGAAGGTGCTGAGACAGAGCTTGATCGAACAGTGATCGATGAAATTGGCGATCCGCTCTTACACTTACTTAGAAACAGTCTCGATCACGGGATTGAATCACCAGAAGAACGTGTGAAAAAAGGCAAACCAGAAAAAGGAACTGTTCTTTTAAAAGCATATCATAGCGGAAACCATGTCTTCATTGAAGTAGAAGATGATGGCGGCGGGATTAACCGTAAAAAGGTCCTTGAAAAAGCATTAGAGCGCGGGGTTATTACAGAAAGAGAAGCGGAAACACTTGAAGATCACCAAATTGATTCATTGATCTTTGCAGCAGGGTTCTCTACAGCTGATACGATTTCTGATATCTCGGGCCGAGGTGTAGGTCTTGACGTTGTGAAAAACAAGCTGGAATCATTAGGTGGTTCTGTGAGTATTAACTCAACAGAAGGTCAAGGCTCACTGTTCTCAATTCAGCTTCCACTCACATTATCGATCATTTCCGTACTTCTTGTGAAACTAGAGGAAGAAACATTTGCTATTCCGATTTCTTCTATTATAGAAACGGCTGTCATTAAGAAGAGTGACATCCTTCAAACGCATGATCGTGAAGTCATTGATTTCCGCGGATTTATCGTACCGGTTGTGTACTTGAAGAAACAGTTCAACGTACCAAATGCGAATGATTTAGAAGAAGAACTGCACATTATTGTTGTCCGTAAAGGAGACAAGCTAACAGCATTTGTGGTCGATTCGTTTATCGGTCAGCAAGAGGTTGTATTGAAATCACTTGGAGATTACCTACCAAACGTATTTGCGATATCAGGCGCAACAATCTTAGGTGACGGTCAGGTTGCACTCATCGTTGACTGTAATGCACTGATTAAGTAAAAAACAATAGAGGAGCGGTCTGAAATGAGTACAGATATCAAAACTGGCGAAAAGATGATTGTGTTTATCGTAAACAAAAAAGAATACGCCATTTCAGTATCAGAAGTAAAGTCCATTGAAAAATGGCAGCAGCCGACAAGAGTTCCTGGCGTTGCCCCTTATATATGCGGTGTCATTAATCTACGTGGTGTCGTGACACCTGTCATTGACCTTAGAGTGAGACTTGGATCAACTGACAACGAGATTACAGACGAAACAAGAATGATTATTGTACAAGTTGGTGACATTGAAGTCGGCTGGATTGTTGATGAAGCAAATGATGTCATTACTGTTCATCAGGAAGAGGTAGAAACTTCTACTGATTCAGCTGAAAAAGAAGGACTGTCATGGGTGACAGGAATTATTAAGCATGATCAGCGTCTATTCAATATCATTCATGCTGGTGCGGTCCTCGACAAGAGCGTGCAAGATGCACCTGTTCATTAAGGGGGATGTGAGATGAGCATTTTCAATGAAATTAAAGATGAACAGCTAGATATATTAAGTGAGGTTGGGAATATCGGAGCAGGCCATGCAGCGTCTGCTCTTGCCAGCCTATTGAATCGCAAAATTGATATGGCTGTTCCTTTTGTCAAAGTTCTCTCGTTTGAAGATTTAATGGATTTCTTTGGTGGAGCAGACCTTCCAGTTGCCAGTATCTTTTTGCGAATGGAGGGTGACCTTACCGGTTCAATCTTTTTCATTATGCCGTTTGAACAAGCTGAACAATTTGTAAGAGAGCTTGTTCAGGACCCAGCATTTGATATTGATACGATTCATGAACACATGCTAGGAACATCAGCGCTTCATGAGCTAGGAAATATTTTAGCAGGCTCTTATTTATCAGCACTTGCCGATTTAACAAAACTGCAGCTTCATCCAAGTGTTCCAGATGTCACGCTCGACATGTTCGGGGCTGTCATTAGTGAAGGATTAATGCAGTTTAGCCCTCTCGGCGATCAGGCGATTGTGATTGATACATCGATTTTTGATGATCAAAATCAGCAAGAGCTGAAAGGAAATATGTTTCTATTACCAGACTTTGAATCGTTTGAAAAACTGTTCAAAGCATTAGGTAACCTATAATGAACGTGCAGATTCCGGCAGTTGTAAAGGTTGGTATAGCGGATGTTCAGCTTGTGAAAACACCGGACCGTATTCGGACATCCGGTCTCGGTTCTTGCGTAGGACTTGTCCTTTTTGACCAAGAAAAAAAACTGGCAGGACTTGTCCATGTCATGCTTCCAGACTCCTCTCTTTCAAAAGGAGCGGTAGAGAACTTGGCTAAGTATGCAGATACAGGTGTCAAGTTTACAATTGATCTGCTCTTAAAAGAAGGAGCGCGCAAACATGCGCTAAAAGCGAAGCTTGCTGGCGGCGCAGAAATGTTTAAATTTAAGTCAACCAATGATCTGATGAGAATTGGACCTAGAAATGTATCAGCTGTGAAAGAACATCTGTCTCTTCATCATATCCCGATCATTAGTGAGGACACGGGCGGAAACAATGGACGCACGATTGAATTCGATCCGCTTACAACAGAACTTGAGATCCGCACTGTGAAACAAGGCATTATGAAGATATAACTAAGGAAGTATAGGGGGAGAAAGATGCAATCCTTAAATTACGAAGATCAGGCGCTATGGGCTAGATGGAAAGAGTGGAAGGACCCAGCTGCTGGAGATGATCTTATGCGCCGCTATATGCCGCTCGTCACATATCATGTTGGAAGAATTTCCATCGGTCTCCCGAAGTCAGTGCACAAAGAAGACTTGATCAGTCTAGGGATGCTCGGTTTATATGATGCCCTTGAAAAATTTGACCCCGGAAGAGATCTGAAGTTTGATACATATGCATCCTTCAGAATTCGCGGGGCCATCATCGACGGTCTTCGTAAAGAGGACTGGCTGCCTCGTACATCAAGAGAAAAAACAAAAAAAGTAGAAGCGGCAATTGAAAAGCTTGAACAGCGATATTTACGAAATGTGACACCAACAGAGGTTGCTGAAGAACTCGGCATGAGTGAACAAGATGTGGTCACAACGATGAATGAAGGGTTCTTTGCGAATTTGCTCTCGATTGATGAGAAGTTGCATGATCAAGAAGACGGAGAAAACGTTCAAGTCATGATTCGCGACGAAAAGACTGTGACACCTGAAGAAAAAATGCTGAAAGATGAATTAATTGAACAGCTTGCCGAAAAAATGACAGAGCTTTCGGAAAAAGAAAAGCTTGTGATTAGTCTTTTCTATAAAGAGGAATTGACGTTAACGGAAATTGGTCAAGTGCTTAATTTATCGACCTCCCGCATTTCGCAAATTCATTCAAAGGCATTGTTCAAGCTTAAGCATCTGCTTGATAAAGCCATTCAATCTTAAAGAGTTAGTGAGTGAAAAAATATGCTATGGCTGATTAGCTTTATGCTTCATGCTGCACTTATTTATTTTGTGATCATTTTATACACGAGAATGAATTCGCTGAAGGCAACAGAACAAAAGCAGCGAGAGCTTTTAGAAGAAACGGAAAATACCCTGGCTGCATTTTTGATGGAAGTCAAAGAAGAGAATGAAAAACTATCAAAAGCTGCAGCCACTTCCCCTGATTTTTCTGCTGAAGAGCTGAAATCGGATCTTCAGACACCAAAGCAGCCACAACCACCAATTGAATCCCAGCAATCGGTAGAAAGTGAAGATCCAGTTCCAGAGCACCTGTCGGCTCTCCTTAGCGAAGTTGAGGTGCAGGAAGAGAAGGTAAACGAACCCGTTTCAAGTCTCGAAACAGAAGCTTCTGCGCCTTCTGAAAGTGAAAGAGAAGAAACATTCGAGGATCAAGTAAAGGCCTTATATGATCAAGGGCTATCATTAGAAGAAATAGCGAAAGAATTAAAAACGGGCAAGACAGAAATCGAGCTTTTATTAAAATTTAGCGGAAAGCTGTAAAGGATTCTTGATTGTCAGTCCATCATGTGTTATATTATTTCTTGGTGTTAAATACACACGCTTAATGATTCGTATGAAGGTGCTGCCGTGGCGCAGTTTTATGTGAACATGACTTAAGCGGAGGAAAAAAAACCATTATATTAGGAGGCAACAACATGTCAGTTATTTCTATGAAACAATTGCTAGAAGCTGGTGTTCACTTCGGTCACCAAACACGCCGTTGGAACCCAAAAATGAAGCGTTACATCTTTACAGAGCGTAACGGTATCTACATCATCGATCTTCAAAAAACGGTGAAAAAAGTAGAGGAAGCTTACAACTTCACAAAAAACCTTGCTGCTGACGGAGGAAAAATCCTTTTCGTTGGTACGAAAAAGCAAGCACAAGATTCAGTGAAAGAAGAAGCAATCCGTTCTGGTATGTTCTATGTAAACCAACGCTGGCTTGGTGGAACGTTAACAAACTTTGAAACAATCCAAAAACGTATTAAACGTTTAAAAGATATCGAAAAAATGCAAGAAAACGGTACGTTCGAAGTTCTTCCTAAGAAAGAAGTCGTTCAACTGAAAAAAGAATTAGAACGTCTTGAAAAATTCCTAGGCGGAATCAAAGACATGAAGGGTCTTCCAGATGCACTTTTCATTATCGACCCTCGTAAAGAGCGTATTGCAGTTGCAGAAGCTCGTAAATTGAATATCCCAATTATCGGTATCGTTGACACAAACTGTGATCCAGACGAAATTGATGTTGTGATCCCTGCAAACGATGATGCAATCCGTGCTGTAAAACTTCTAACTGCTAAAATGGCAGATGCGATTCTTGAGTCTAAACAAGGCGAAGAAGAAGCTGTTGTAGAAGAAACGACAGAAACTGAAACAACAACTGCGTAACCTATTCAAAAGGTGATAAGAGGGAACTGCCTTTTATCACCTTTTTTTCACCTAGTAATCCGTGTTTTAACATAGAAGGAGGAAATGTAAAATGGCAATTACTGCTCAATTAGTAAAAGAACTGCGTCAAAAAACTGGTGCAGGTATGATGGACTGTAAAAAAGCGTTAACAGAAACTGATGGTGACATCGACAAAGCAATCGATCTTCTAAGAGAAAAAGGGATCGCAAAAGCTGCGAAAAAAGCAGACCGTATTGCGGCAGAAGGATTAACTCTTATTAAAACTGACGGCAATACTGGTGTTATCCTAGAAGTGAACTCTGAGACTGATTTCGTTGCGAAAAACGAAGGATTCCAAAATCTTCTTAACGAACTTGCTGATCATTTACTTGCTGCAAAACCTGCAACAATTGAAGAAGCACATGCTTCTAAAATGGAAAATGGTTCAACAGTTGAAGAACATATTACTTCTGCAATTGCGAAAATCGGAGAAAAAATTACACTGCGCCGTTTCTCAGTCATCACAAAAGAAGATAACGCTGCATTCGGTTCTTACTTACACATGGGCGGACGCATCGGTGTATTAGCGGTTCTTAACGGAACAACTGATGAAGAGCTTGCGAGAGACATCGCAATGCACGTTGCTGCTGTAAACCCTAAATACATTTCTCGTGACCAAGTGTCTGAAGAAGAAGCAAACCGTGAGCGTGAAGTATTAACACAACAAGCGCTTCAAGAAGGAAAGCCTGAAAATATCGTTGCTAAAATGGTAGAAGGCCGTCTAAACAAATTCTTCGAAGAAATTTGCTTACTTGACCAAGCATTCGTTAAAAACCCAGATGAAAAAGTGAAACAAGTTGTAGGTGCGAAAAACGCAACTGTTCAAACTTATGTTCGCTATGAAGTGGGCGAAGGTATCGAAAAACGTCAAGACAACTTTGCTGAAGAAGTCATGAGCCAAGTGAAAAAATAATGTTTGAAAAGCTCTCTGGGGCTTTTTTAGGGAGCACAAGCACTGTGTTCCCTATTTTTTAGAGGATATTGATTTACAAAAGACGGTTTCTTACGCATAATAAGAGACGGTATAGTTTACACTTGGAGGTTATCATGAGCAAACCGAAATATAATCGCATTGTACTGAAGCTAAGTGGAGAAGCACTAGCTGGTGATGCTGGAAATGGAATTAACCCAACTGTCATTCAATCAATTGCAAAGCAAGTAAAAGAAATTGCAGAACTTGATGTTGAAGTTGCAGTCGTTGTAGGCGGAGGAAACCTTTGGCGTGGTAAGACAGGCAGTGACTTAGGAATGGACCGGGCAACAGCAGACTATATGGGAATGCTTGCAACAGTGATGAATTCATTGGCATTACAAGACAGCCTAGAAACGCTTGGCATTCAGTCTAGAGTACAAACCTCTATCGAAATGAGACAGGTTGCAGAGCCATACATAAGAAGAAAAGCGATCCGTCACCTTGAAAAGAAACGTGTCGTGATTTTTGCTGCAGGTACTGGTAACCCTTATTTCTCTACTGATACAACAGCAGCACTTCGTGCAGCTGAAATTGAAGCAGATGTCATTTTAATGGCGAAAAACAATGTAGACGGTGTCTACAGTGCTGATCCTCGTACAGATGCGGATGCAGTAAAATATGATAAGCTTTCATATCTTGATGTACTAAAAGAAGGGCTTGCTGTAATGGATTCTACTGCGTCCTCATTATGTATGGACAATGACATTCCATTAATCGTCTTCTCTATTATGGAAGAAGGAAATATTAAACGTGCCGTCAATGGCGAATCAATCGGAACGATCGTGAGGGGGAAATAACGTGTCAAAAGAAGTGTTGAACCAAACAAAAGAAAAAATGGAAAAAGCCGTTCAAGCATACGGACGTGAACTAGCAACTGTCCGTGCGGGCAGAGCTAATGCTTCCCTTTTAGACAAAGTAACAGTGGATTACTATGGTGCGCAAACACCACTAAACCAAATTGCGTCAATTACAGTGCCAGAAGCACGTATGCTGATTATCACACCTTACGATAAAACAGCGATCGGTGATATCGAAAAGGCGATCCAAAAGTCTGATCTTGGTATCACACCAACAAGTGACGGAAACGTGATCCGTATTGCGATCCCAGCACTAACAGAAGAAAGACGTAAAGAACTTGTAAAAGTTGTGAGAAAATACTCAGAAGAAGCAAAAGTAGCTGTTCGTAACGTTCGTCGTGATGCAAACGATGAATTGAAAAAGCTAGAGAAAAATGGGGAGATCACTGAAGATGAATTAAGATCATCTACAGAGGATGTTCAAAAATTGACAGATGAATATGTCGCTAAAATTGATGAAGTGACAAAAGATAAAGAAAAAGAAATCATGGAAGTTTAAGAAAAAACTATGTACAATAGATAATAGTGAAAAGACCCTCTTCATGTTTACAGGGGGTTTTTTTGTTAATACTGTTGAGGACTATATTATTAGCGGGAACGCAACCTTTTTGGGTGATGGAGGAATCTCATGCTCAATATACTCAAAAATTGGAAGAATCAGCAAACAGCAGCTTCCAACTTAGAAAGCCTGACAAAAGAAGACATATTAAATGGAGAAATTCCTGAACATATCGCCATTATCATGGATGGGAATGGAAGATGGGCAAAGAAACGTGCACTTCCACGGGTAGCAGGACATCATGAAGGAATGAAAGTTGTCAAGCGCATGACCAAGCTTGCAAATGAGCTGAATGTCAAAGTGCTGACTTTGTATGCTTTCTCTACAGAAAATTGGAAACGTCCAAAACTAGAAGTAGACTTTTTAATGAAGCTTCCTGAAGAGTTTCTAAACATCTATCTGCCTGAACTTATCGAGGAAAATGTCCGTGTACGTTTAACAGGTGATCCAGACGGCCTCCCGCAGCATACGAAAAAAGCGGTAGAGAACGCAGTAAAGAGTACGGCGAATAATGACGGACTCATTTTAAATTTTGCGCTCAATTATGGAGGACGGACAGAAATTATTTCTGCATGCAGACAAATTTCTGAAAAAGTCAAAGAAGGCAAGCTTCGAGCAGAAGACATCACAGAAGAGATGTTTTCAGCTTATTTAATGACAGAATCTCTTCAAGATCCGGATTTGCTTATTCGCACGAGTGGAGAAATTAGATTAAGCAACTTTATGCTTTGGCAAATTGCGTACAGTGAGTTTGTCTTTACGGATGTGCTTTGGCCTGACTTTTCTGATGAGCATCTCATAGACGCTATCGGAGAGTACCAGCGCCGCGGCCGGAGGTTCGGTGGAATTTAGAGGGTGGTGCAGATGAAACAAAGAATTTTGACGGGTGTTCTGGCAGCTGCAGTGTTTTTACTTGCAGTGATTTATGGACAAATGCCATTTACCCTGCTGATTTATTTAATGGGAAGTGTCGCTCTCTTTGAGCTTCTTAGAATGAAAAAGATTTCGATTTTCAGCTTTCCTGGCATTGTCAGCTTAATATTGCTTTGGCTTTTAATGGGCGGAGAAAATAGCTTCTTCCCGAACGTAGACGCATCAAAAATGCAGATTGCTTTATTTGCAGTCTTAATCCTTTTAACTTATACAGTTCTGAGCAAAAACTCTTTCACATTCGATGAGGTTGCTTTTGTTATATTAGCCACATTATATATTGGCGTTAGTTTCTATTATTTTATTCAAATTAGAGGCTTGTATGGCATGAGTGCGATCTTCTTCGCAGCGGTGATTATTTGGTCCACTGACTCAGGTGCCTATTTTATTGGGAAATCTATGGGGAAACGAAAGCTTTGGCCAGAGATCAGCCCAAACAAAACAGTAGAAGGATTTATCGGCGGAATCGTCACAGCGGTCGTGCTGTCACTTGTGTTCCAGGCGGTTACAGGATTTTTGCCATCATATCTGCTTGTTATGTTTATTACTCTTTTGCTCAGTATTTTTGGACAGCTTGGCGACCTTGTGGAATCTGCTTTAAAGCGTCATTACCATGTGAAGGATTCAGGGACAATCCTCCCAGGTCATGGCGGAATTTTGGACAGGTTTGACAGCTTTTTATTCGTTCTGCCGTTTTTATATTTATTGCTGGCCACGTTTGCTAGCTAACCTCATAGAAACTAATTGAACGAGAGAAGGAGTGGCAATTTGAAATATATTTCGCTATTAGGCGCAACAGGATCAATTGGAGAACAAACATTAGATGTGATCATGCAGCATCCAGACAAATTCAAGTTGAAAGCGATGACGTTTGGCAGAAATATAGACAAGGCCATCCCTATCATTGAACAATTTCAGCCTGAATTTGTTGGATGTGTAGACGAAGCGACCTATCGCATGTTAAAAGATCATTCATTTCAATACGATGTCAAAATGGCTGCGGGTGATGAAGCGAACATCGAAGCAGCGACCTATGATGCAGTGGATGTTGTGGTCAATGCACTGGTAGGAAGTGTCGGACTTGTGCCGACATTAAAAGCCATTGAACAAAAAAAGACGATCGCACTTGCAAATAAGGAAACACTTGTGACAGCTGGTCATATAGTAAAAGAGTACGCCAAAAAGTATGACGTGCCTTTACTTCCTGTCGATAGTGAACACTCCGCTATTTTTCAATCCCTGCAAGGTGAACAAGCTAAAAACATTGAACGCTTAATCGTCACAGCTTCAGGCGGCAGTTTCCGAGATAAAAAACGCACGGAGCTTGAAGGTGTAACGGTAGAAGAAGCGCTGAATCATCCGAACTGGTCCATGGGCGCAAAAATCACGATCGATTCAGCGACCATGATGAATAAGGGGCTTGAGGTGATTGAGGCGCATTGGCTGTTTGATATCCCATACGATCAAATTGATGTGCTGTTACATAAAGAGAGCATCATCCATTCCATGGTGGAATTCCATGACAAAAGTGTCATGGCTCAGTTAGGTACACCTGACATGAGGGTTCCGATTCAATACGCGCTCACTTATCCTGATAGAGCGCCATTAAAAGAAGCGAAATCATTAAACCTTTGGGAGATTGGACAATTAAATTTCCAAAAAGCGGATTTTGACAGGTATCGCTGCTTACATTTTGCTTATGAATCAGGTAAAATAGGAGGGACAATGCCTACTGTGCTTAATGCAGCCAATGAAATAGCTGTTGATGCATTTTTAAAAGGCAAAGTAACGTTCCTGCAAATTGAAGAATTGATTGAAAAGGCACTGAACAGACATCATGTGATTTCAACGCCTAGTTTGCAAGATATCCATGAAGTGGACAAAGATACACGAGACTTTGTTCAATCAATCCTCGCATAAGGTGGTATGTTCGTGAATACAGTGATTGCGTTTATTATTATTTTTGGAACGCTCGTTTTTTTCCACGAGCTTGGCCATTTAATTATGGCGCAGCGCGCAGGCATTTTATGCCGCGAGTTCGCAATTGGTTTTGGACCGAAGATTTTCTCCTTTAAACGAAAAGAAACCGTCTATACCATCAGACTTCTGCCAATCGGCGGATTTGTTAAAATGGCTGGAGAAGACCCTGAAGTCATTGAAATTAAACCGGGTCATACAGTGGGGCTCTTATTCAATGAGCAAAATGAAGTAGAAAAAATCATTTTAAATGATAAAGAGAAATATCCTGATGCACTTGTCATTGAAGTTGAACAAATTGATTTAGATCATGCGATGAGAATTTCAGGATATGAGGCTGGAAATGAAGACATTCTCACTGGCTACAATGTAAGCCAAACAAGCTTCTATATTGCAGATGGTGAAGAAATTCAAATTGCGCCATACAACCGTCAGTTTGGTTCAAAAACAGTATGGCAGCGTATTAAAGCCATTGCAGCTGGACCGATTATGAACTTTATCCTGGCATATGTGATTCTAGTGGCTCTAGGATTTATCCAAGGTGTAACCGTGGATGATCCTGTACTTGGTAAGCTGACAAAAGACGGCCGCGCAGCGCAAGCTGGGCTTATGCAGGGAGATCATATCGTTTCAATTAATGGGGATAAAATGAATTCTTGGACAGACGTTGTTCAAACGGTTCAAAAGAACCCAGATAAAAAAATGAATGTCGTCATTGACCGAGATGGCAAAGAAAGCACCATCCAAGTTGTACCAGAAGCTGTGAAGGCCGAAGGAAAAACCATTGGCCGTTTTGGCTCTTACCCGCCAACAGAAAATGGCTTTCTCAAAGTCATCTCATCCTCAGGAACGACAGTGATATCTACAGCAGCTCTCATCTTAACAAACTTGCAAAAGATTGTCACAGGACAATTTTCATTAGATATGCTTGCAGGTCCTGTTGGAATATATGACATGACAGGAGAAGTAGCGAAACAAGGTGTGTTAACATTAATGCAGTTTGCTGCGTTTCTTAGTATCAACTTAGGGATCGTGAATTTATTACCGATTCCTGCATTAGACGGAGGAAGATTACTTTTCCTATTCGTTGAAGCCATTCGCGGCAAACCAATTAATCGTGAGAAAGAGGCACTTGTTGTCTTCATTGGTGTTGCGTTCCTCATGCTATTAATGCTAGTAGTGACATGGAATGACATCCAGCGATTATTTTTATAAAAACCAATGTCTCTTGTTTCTCATTCTGGGAAACAAGAGTTTTTGTGAGAAGTCCTATTTCTTAAATGAGGTGTAACGACATGAGACAATCCCTGACTTTCATTCCAACTCTTCGAGAGGTGCCGGCAGATGCTGAGGCAAAAAGTCATCAGCTATTAGTAAGAGCTGGATTTATTAGACAAAACACGAGCGGTATCTATCATTATCTGCCGCTAGCACATAAAGTGATTCAGCACATTCAATCCATTGTTCGCAAGGAAATGGAAAAGGCGGGAGCAGCTGAGCTGTTAATGCCAGTGCTGCAGCAAGCAGAAATGTGGCAAGAGTCAGGAAGATGGTATACATACGGTCCAGAACTCATGCGTATGAAAGATCGCCACGGCCGCGAGTTTGCACTTGGCCCAACACACGAAGAAGTGATCACATCACTCGTACGCAGTGAAGTCAAATCGTATAAAAAGCTTCCTTTGACACTGTATCAAATCCAATCTAAATTCCGTGATGAACAAAGACCTCGCTTTGGGTTATTGCGCGGACGTGAATTTATTATGAAGGACGCCTATTCATTCCACTCTTCACCAGAGAGCCTTGATGACACATACAACAAAATGTTTACAGCTTACTCGAATGTCTTTTCAAAAGTAGGTCTTAACTTTAGACCAGTCATTGCCGATTCTGGGGCAATGGGAGGAAAAGATACACATGAGTTTATGGCACTGTCAGAAGTAGGAGAAGATACAATCGCATACTCTGACACATCTTCCTACGCTGCGAACATTGAAATGGCTGAGGCTGTGTATCACGGAGAAGAAGCAAACCCTGCGGACTTCAAAGAACTCGAGAAAGTACACACGCCTCAGGTGAAGACGATACAAGATGTTGCGGTATTCTTAGAAGTGGCTCCTTCTACATGTATCAAATCTGTCTTGTTTAAAGCGGACGATGCGTATGTACTTGTCCTGACAAGAGGCGATCATGAAGTAAATGATGTGAAAGTGAAAAACTTAGTTGGAGCACAGCTTGTAGAGCTTGCTTCACGTGAGGAAGTACTAGACGTGATCGGAACAGAACCAGGATTTGTTGGACCAGTCAAGCTTGAAGCGGAAGTAACGATTTATGCAGACCACGCTGTCAAAGGAATGACAAATGCAGTTGCAGGTGCAAATGAATCGGATTATCACTATGTCAATGTTAATCCTGCTCGTGATCTGTCAGTGAAGGAATATACAGATCTTCGCTTGATTCAAGAAGGAGACGTTTCTCCAGATGGTGAAGGCATAATCCAGTTCGCAAAAGGAATTGAAGTAGGACAAGTCTTTAAGCTAGGTACACGTTATTCAGAGGCAATGGATGCAACATACCTCGATGAAAATGGACGTGCGCAGCCAATGATCATGGGCTGCTATGGCATCGGAATTTCTAGAACCCTTTCTGCGATTGTTGAACAACATCATGATGACAAGGGGATTATTTGGCCAAAAACAGTTGCGCCATATGATCTTCATCTACTTGCCTTAAATATGAAAAACGATGCACAAAAGGAACTGGCTGAAACGCTGTATGAGCGTTTACAGGAAGAGGGCTATGAAGTCCTTTTCGATGACCGCCAAGAGCGTGCAGGCGTCAAATTTGCCGACAGTGACTTAATTGGATTGCCATTTCGCATTAGCTGCGGGAAACGTTCAGAAGAAGGAATTGTCGAAGTGAAATTCAGAAAATCAGGTGAATCACACGAAGTATCTGTTGATGAACTGATTTCATTTATACGCCAAGCATAAAAAACGAACAAAAAAATGAAGGTACCTCCTGCAAAAAAGAGGTACCTTTCTGATTTGCAAAAGGAGGGTCCTGTCTTGGATGAACAATTACCGATTACCCGGCGGCAATTTCATATATTACTCAATCAGATTCAAATGACAGATGATGACCTCAGCCGTTACTTTGAAGAAGGCGAGATCGTCAAATTGACGGTGCATAAGGCGGCAAAAACGTGGCATTTCCATTTTAAATTTAAGGCGCTTTTGCCTTACAAAGTATATGCAATGTTTTTAAGCAGGCTGACAAATGCATTTTCTCATATCGCACAAGTCACTTGTACGATTGAAGTCAATGATCCGCACATATCTGAAGAGCTCGTTCAATCGTATTGGTCACATTGTGTGGAAGAGCTTCAAGGAATTTCTCCCCCAATCATCAGCTTGCTTCAACAGCAAAAACCAGCGCTGTCTGGACATAAGATCATCATCAAAACAAAAAGCGAAACTGAGGCTCTGGCCATCAAAAAGAAATATAGCCCAATGCTTCAGGCTGCATTTAAACAAGTCGGTTTTCCAGAACTTCAATTTGATACAGAAATTTTTGTATCAGATCAAGAGATTCAGAAGTTCAGAGAACAAAAACTTGCTGAAGATCAAGAAAGAGCCATGCAAGCCCTTGTTGAGATGGAGAAGAAGGAAAGTGAGGATCAAGAAGAAGCCCCTTCTGGCCCTCTGATGATTGGCTATCAAATCAAAGACAATGAAGAAATACGTACGCTTGATAGTATTATGGACGAAGAAAGACGAATCACCGTCCAAGGATACGTGTTTGATGCAGAAACGCGCGAACTAAAAAGCGGCAGAACCCTTTGTATCTTTAAAATTACCGATTATACGAATAGTATTTTGATCAAAATGTTTGCGAGAGAAAAAGAAGATGCTCAGCTCATGAAATCCTTGAAAAAAGGGATGTGGGTCAAAGCAAGAGGAAGTATTCAAAACGATACGTTTGTGAGAGATCTTGTCATGATCGCAAATGACGTCAATGAAATGAAACCTCAGCTGAAAGAAGATACTGCACCTGAGGGAGAAAAGCGTGTTGAGCTCCATTTGCATTCGCCAATGAGCCAGATGGATGCTGTCACTGGCATCGGTAGACTTGTTGAACAAGCAAAAAAATGGGGGCATGAGGCCATTGCCCTGACAGATCACGCCGTTGTACAATCCTTTCCAGATGCGTATGCAGCAAGTAAAAAGCATGGCATCAAAATGATGTACGGGGTGGAAATCAATTTAGTCGACGACGGGGTACCGATTGCGTATAATCCAGATCACCGCTTATTAGAAGATGCGACGTTTGTCGTATTTGATGTTGAGACAACAGGACTCTCTGCTGTGTATGATACGATCATTGAGCTTGCAGCTGTGAAAATCAAAGGCGGGGAAATCATTGACCGCTTTGAGGCATTTGCAAACCCTCATCATCCGTTATCAGCAACAACCATTGAACTAACCGGTATCACGGATGACATGGTGAGAGATGCACCAGATGTGGTCGATGTTGTTCGAGATTTCAAAGAGTGGATTGGACAAGATATCCTTGTTGCTCACAATGCGAGCTTTGATATGGGCTTTTTAAATGCAGCATATAAGCGACTGTTAAAAACAGATAAAGCGTCAAACCCTGTCATTGATACACTAGAACTCGGCCGATTCCTTTATCCAGAATTTAAAAATCACCGGCTGAACACGCTGTGTAAAAAGTTCGATATTGAACTCACGCAGCATCACCGGGCGATTTATGATGCAGAAGCAACTGGTTACCTCATGCTGAAGATGCTAAAAGATGCGGCTGAAAAAGAGATTGCCTATCACGATCAATTGAACGAAAACATGGGGCAGTCCAATGCGTACCAGCGCTCACGTCCTTACCATGCAACCGTGATTGCACAAAATGAGACGGGTCTAAAGAATTTATTTAAGCTTGTTTCACTTTCTCATATTCATTATTTCTACCGCGTGCCGCGTATCCCTCGCTCACAGCTTGAGAAATATCGAGAAGGTTTAATTGTTGGGTCTGCTTGTGATAAGGGTGAAGTGTTTGAAGGGATGATGCAGAAATCACCTGATGAGGTAGAAGACATTGCCGCATTTTACGACTATTTAGAAATTCATCCGCCAGAAGTGTATCAGCATTTACTCCAGCTGGAGCTTGTTCGGGATGAACGTGCACTTAAAGAGATCATCACAAATATTGTGAAACTTGGTGAAAAACTGAATAAACCAGTCGTGGCGACTGGAAATGTGCACTACCTGCATCCAGAAGACAAAATTTATCGGAAAATCTTAATTTCATCACAAGGCGGGGCGAATCCGCTTAACCGTCATGAACTGCCAAAAGTTCATTTTAGAACAACTGATGAAATGCTAGAAGCCTTCTCTTTCCTTGGAGACGAGAAGGCGAAAGAGATTGTCGTGACGAATACGCAAAAAGTATCTGAGATGGTCGAAAGTATTAAACCAATCAAAGACGATCTTTATACACCAAAAATCGAAGGTGCAGATGAAGAAATTCGGGAAATGAGCTATAACATGGCTCGTAGCATCTACGGTGACGATTTACCGAAAATTGTAGAAGACCGGATTGAGAAAGAATTAAAGAGTATTATTGGTCACGGTTTCGCTGTTATTTATTTAATTTCTCATAAGCTTGTTAAGAAATCACTTGATGATGGATATCTAGTTGGTTCAAGGGGATCAGTTGGTTCATCTCTCGTTGCGACATTAACAGAGATTACAGAAGTAAACCCGCTTGCACCGCACTATGTATGTCCAAGTTGCAAGCACTCTGAGTTCTTTAATGACGGATCGGTTGGCTCAGGATTTGACCTTCCTGATAAAGACTGTCCTGAATGCGGGACGCCGTATAAAAAAGACGGACACGATATTCCGTTTGAAACGTTCTTAGGTTTTAAAGGAGATAAAGTGCCTGATATCGACTTGAACTTCTCAGGAGAATATCAGCCGATTGCCCATAACTATACAAAAGAGCTGTTTGGTGAAGAGTATGTATACCGTGCAGGTACAATCGGTACCGTTGCAGAAAAAACGGCATATGGTTATGTGAAAGGCTACGCAGGAGATCATAACCTTCATATGAGAGGTGCTGAAATTGACCGGCTCGTACAGGGCTGTACGGGCGTCAAACGGACAACAGGCCAACATCCAGGCGGTATTATCGTAGTGCCGGATTATATGGACATTTACGATTTCTCACCAATACAATATCCAGCAGATGCGACAGGTTCTGATTGGAAAACGACGCATTTTGATTTCCATTCAATCCATGATAACTTACTGAAACTAGATATTCTTGGACACGATGATCCAACGGTCATTCGGATGCTTCAGGACTTGAGCGGAATTGATCCAAAAACGATTCCGACAGATGATCCTGAGGTCATGAAAATCTTCCAAGGAACGGAACCTCTCGGTGTCACAGAAGAACAAATTGGATGTAAAACGGGAACACTTGGGATCCCAGAGTTTGGCACAAGGTTTGTTCGTCAGATGCTTGAGGATACAAAACCGACCACCTTCTCGGAGCTTGTTCAGATCTCTGGTCTATCTCACGGTACAGATGTATGGCTCGGCAACGCCCAAGAGCTGATTCATAATAAAACGTGTGAACTAAGCGAAGTGATTGGCTGTCGTGATGATATTATGGTCTATCTGATTTATCAAGGTTTAGAGCCGTCACTTGCCTTTAAAATCATGGAATCTGTTCGTAAAGGGAAGGGACTTCCTCCTGAATGGGAAGAAGAAATGAAGAATAATAACGTACCGAACTGGTACATTGATTCTTGTAAAAAGATTAAATACATGTTCCCTAAAGCCCACGCGGCTGCTTATGTATTAATGGCTGTTCGGATTGCTTATTTCAAGGTGCACCATGCACTTCTGTACTATGCGGCTTATTTTACCGTTCGTGCTGATGATTTTGATATCGAAACGATGACAAAAGGATCGAATGCGATTCGAGCAGTCATGGACGATATTAACTCAAAAGGTCTTGATGCATCACCGAAAGAGAAGAACCTATTAACTGTACTAGAGCTTGCACTTGAAATGTGTGAAAGAGGCTATCACTTTAAAAAAGTAGACCTATACCGATCAAGTGCCACTGAGTTTATTATTGATGGAGACGGGTTAATCCCGCCATTCAACTCCATCCCTGGACTCGGAACAAACGTTGCGTTAAATATTGTACGCGCACGCCAAGATGGTGAATTCCTTTCAAAAGAAGATTTACAAAAACGAGGAAAAGTGTCTAAGACCATCCTTGAGTATTTGGATCGTCAAGGCTGCTTAGAAGCACTTCCTGATCAAAACCAGCTTTCTTTGTTCTAATGTGAAAAATGAAGAGCGCCCTTAAAGGGCGTTCTTTTTTGTATATACAATAATATTATTATGTTAACTAAATATTTTAACTGGAATTATTTTCTTGTTGGTTCATATATCTTGATTTAACGTCGTGTTTTGAGAGAAGAGATTGTATGTCATTCTTTCTACCCAAATAGAGCAAAAAAGAGAATTTAGCCGTCTGAAATGTTCTCATACGACATATGATCATTTTGGGTACAGTCACATGAAGAATCAAGGAGAAAACCCTCGGTGAGCGTCAAGCTGATGGCTGTTTACTATGCACATTTTTGAAACACGCTTGATTCTTTTCAACACTGTACAAAACACGAACGGAATAACAAGGAGGTGGTCATTTCTTGTTCAATGTTTCACGTTTAAGAAAAAAGAAGGGGTGAGAAGTAGGTACATGTCAGATTACAACTATGTAGAGGTGCTTCAAAAATCCATTTTGTTTTACGAAGCCCAGCGTTCCGGAAAGCTTCCGGAAAGCAATCGTCTTAACTGGCGAGGGGATTCTGGACTAGAGGATGGGAAAGATGTTGGTCATGATTTAACAGGCGGCTGGTACGATGCTGGTGATCATGTGAAGTTCGGACTTCCGATGGCTTACTCGGCAGCCGTGCTTGCATGGACAGTCTATGAGTACCGAGAAGCTTACGAAGAGGCAGAGCTGCTTGATGATATGTTAGATCAAATCAAGTGGGCAACCGATTATTTTTTGAAAGCCCATACAGGTCCAAATGAATTTTGGGCACAAGTAGGCGATGGGAACGCGGATCATGGCTGGTGGGGTCCAGCAGAAGTGATGCCGATGAACCGGCCGGCATTTAAAATTGATGAACATTGTCCAGGAACAGAAGTAGCCGCCCAAACCGCAGCCGCTTTAGCAGCAGGTTCAATTATTTTTAAAGAAACTGATGCGCCTTATGCAGCAAAGCTTCTCACCCATGCAAAGCAGCTTTATGCATTTGCTGACCAATATCGCGGTGAGTATACAGATTGTGTCACCAATGCGCAGCCATTTTATAACTCTTGGAGCGGCTATATTGATGAGCTCATTTGGGGTGGAATATGGCTGTACTTGGCGACAAATGACCAGACCTATTTAAACAAAGCACTAAAAGCAGTAGAAGAATGGCCGAAGGATTGGGACTATACGTTTACGATGTCGTGGGACAATACCTTTTTTGCTTCGCAAATTTTACTTGCGAGAATCACAAAGGAGAAAAGGTTCATCGAATCGACGGAGCGTAATCTCGATTACTGGTCGACGGGTTTTGTTCAAAATGGAAAAGTAGAAAGAATCACTTATACGCCTGGCGGACTAGCGTGGTTAGATCAATGGGGTTCACTTCGTTATACAGCAAATGCTGCATTTTTAGCGTTTGTGTACGCAGATTGGGTCTCTGATCAAGAAAAAAAGAATCGATACCAAACGTTTGCGATTAGGCAAACACACTATATGTTAGGGGATAATCCGCAAAATAGAAGCTATGTCGTTGGGTTTGGCAAAAATCCGCCGATGCATCCACACCATCGAACTGCGCATGGCTCATGGTCTAATCAGCTGACAACTCCTTCTTCTCATCGGCACACGCTTTATGGAGCACTTGTTGGGGGGCCTAATGCACAGGATCAGTATACCGATGACATCTCTGACTATGTATCAAACGAGGTAGCAACAGACTATAATGCCGCCTTTACTGGAAATGTAGCCAAAATGGTGCAGCTGTTTGGTCAGGGGCAGTCAAAACTGCCGAATTTTCCGCCTAAAGAAAAAGTGGAAGATGAGTTTTTTGTAGAGGCAGCTGTCATGAGTAACGATACAACATCTACTCAGATCAAAGCCATTCTATACAATCGATCAGGCTGGCCGGCAAGAAGTAGTCAATCACTTTCTTTTAGATATTATGTCAATCTAAGCGAGATATTTGCGAAGGGATTCACTGATAAAGATATTCAAGTGACAGCTGTCTACAATGAAGGCGCTTCCTTATCTCCATTAACGGTGTATGACGCATCATCCCATATCTATTTTACAGAAATCGATTTTACTGGCGTAGCTATTTTTCCAGGAGGCGAATCGCTTCATAAGAAGGAAATACAGTTCCGGTTATCTGCGCCAAATGGTGCGAATATATGGGATGCCTCAAATGATTATTCCTTTCAAGGATTAACATCCAATATGCAAAAAACAGCGAGAATTCCTGTTTTTGATCAAGGTGTTTTAGTATTTGGTACGCTTCCGAATAAATAAATATAAAGGGTGAGGACATGACAAATAAAGAACGGTTTTTAACACTTTATCATCAAATGAAAAACGATGCGAATGGATATTTTTCAAAAGAAGGCATTCCGTATCATTCCGTTGAGACACTCATTTGTGAGGCACCTGATTACGGGCATATGACAACTTCAGAAGCTTACAGCTATTGGTTATGGCTTGAAGCATTGTATGGTCACTACACAGGCGATTGGAGCAAACTAGAAGCAGCTTGGGATAATATGGAGAAGTTTATCATTCCAGTAAACGAAGATGGACATGACGAACAGCCGCATATGAGCTCTTACAATCCATCTAGCCCAGCCACATACGCTTCAGAAAAACCATATCCAGATCAATATCCGAGTCAGTTGACGGGTGCTCGCCCTGCTGGTCAAGATCCAATTGATCATGAACTGAGGTCAACTTACGGAACGAATGAAACGTATTTAATGCACTGGCTTCTTGATGTAGACAACTGGTATGAATATGGGAATTTGCTCAACCCATCACATACAGCTGCATATGTAAACACATTTCAGCGGGGTCCGCAAGAATCCGTATGGGAGGCCATCCCTCATCCATCACAAGATGATAAAACGGCCGGAAAGCCCAATGAAGGTTTCATGAGCTTGTTCACAAAAGAAAATCAAGCGCCCGCCGCCCAGTGGCGCTATACAAATGCGACGGATGCTGATGCGCGTGCAATACAGGCGATGTATTGGGCAAAGGAACTTGGCTATAATGGGTCAGTCTATCTTGATAAAGCGAAAAAGATGGGTGATTTCCTTCGTTACGGAATGTACGATAAATATTTTCAAACAATTGGAAGCGGCAAGCAAGGTAATCCGTATCCTGGAAATGGAAAAAGTGCATGTCATCACTTAATGGCATGGTATACCTCTTGGGGTGGGGGACTTGGAGAATATGCGAATTGGTCATGGCGTATCGGTGCGAGCCATTGTCATCAAGGGTATCAAAACCCAGTTGCTGCCTACGCTTTATCCTCAGATAAGGGAGGCTTAAAGCCATCGTCACCAACTGGTGCAAGTGATTGGGAAAAGACGTTAAAGAGACAGCTTGAATTTTACGTCTGGCTTCAATCAAAAGAGGGAGCGATTGCAGGAGGTGCTACCAACAGCTGGAATGGAGACTATAGCGCTTATCCAGCAGGAAGAAGCACATTTTATGATATGGCTTATGAAGATGCGCCTGTTTACCATGATCCTCCGTCCAATAACTGGTTTGGAATGCAAGCATGGCCGATTGAGCGTGTAGCAGAGCTTTATTATATCTTTGCAAAAGATGGCGACAAAACATCTGAAAATTTCCAAATGGCCAAATCTGTCATCACAAAATGGGTCAACTATTCACTAGATTATATTTTTATTGGCACGCGTCCTGTGTCGGATCAAGATGGGTATTTTTTAGATGGTCAGGGTCAAAGGATTCTAGGGGGGACAAATGTTGCTGTTGCTACGACGAGTGCACCTGGAGAGTTTTGGATTCCTGGGAATATAGAATGGAGCGGTCAGCCTGACACTTGGAGCGGGTTCCAATCTGCAACAGGTAATCCAAATTTAACGGCAGTTACAAAAGATCCTACTCAAGATACTGGTGTACTGGGCAGTCTAATCAAAGCACTCACATTCTTTGCTGCTGCAACACAGAAAGAGACAGGAAACTACACAGCACTTGGCATAAGAGCAAAAGAGACAGCGGCACAACTCCTTGAGGTTGCTTGGAATTACAATGATGGTGTAGGGATTGTGACAGAGGAAGACAGAGAAGACTACCACCGTTTCTTTAAAAAAGAAGTGTACTTCCCAAATGGCTGGAACGGAACATTTGGTCAAGGAAATCAGATCCCTGGTTCCAGCACCATTCCTTCTGACCCGCAGCGAGGAGGTAACGGAGTGTATACGAGCTTTGCAGATCTTCGTCCGAAAATCAAGCAAGACCCAGCTTGGTCAGCCCTGGAGAGTAAATATCAATCATCTTTTAATGAAGCAACAGGCAAATGGGAAAACGGAGCGCCAAGTTTCACCTATCACCGTTTCTGGTCGCAAGTTGATATGGCTACGGCTTATGCAGAATACCATCGTCTCATAAACGAATAGAACGTAGGACAGCTGCCGGCTTTTTTAGTCGGCGGTCTCCTCATGAGATAAATGAAGTGAAAGCAAAGGTGATGTCATCATGGTTAATAAGAAAGAATTTATGAATCATTCATCGAATGGCGGATCACAGGAACAAGAAAATCAAAGCTGGAGAAAAGAAGCAAATAATCGAATCTTACAACATAGACAAAGAGAGCTTGTCATAAACGTCATCAATAAGGAACAAAAGCCAGTTGCCGGAATAGAGGTAGAAATAAAACAAATCAGACATGAATTTGCATTTGGTTCAGCAATGAATGACCAAGTACTATTCAATCAAACGTATGCTGATTTTTTTGTTCAACATTTTAATTGGGCTGTGTTTGAAAATGAGGCAAAATGGTATGCAAATGAGCCTGAAAGAGGGAAAATAACCTACGAAAAAGCAGATGCCATGCTGAATTTTGCCAATAGACACCAAATTCCAGTGAGGGGGCACGCCTTATTTTGGGAGGTAGAGGATGCCAATCCAAACTGGCTGAAATCATTACCGAATCATGAAGTATATGAAGCCATGAAAAGGCGGCTTGAGCATGCGGGCAATCATTTCAAAGGGAAATTCCGTCATTGGGATGTAAACAACGAAATGATGCATGGTTCATTTTTTAAAGACCGGTTTGGGAAACAGATTTGGAAATGGATGTATGAAGAAACGAAAAAAATTGATCCTCAAGCCTTGCTGTTTGTCAATGATTATAATGTAATCTCATACGGCGAACATCACGCATATAAAGCACATATCAATGAACTTCGTCAGTTGGGGGCACCAGTTGAGGCTATTGGAGTTCAAGGTCACTTTGAAGATCGAGTGGATCCAGTCGTTGTAAAACAAAGACTAGATGTGCTTGCTGAGCTTGGTCTACCGATATGGGTGACAGAGTATGACTCTGTTCACCCGGATGCCAATAGACGAGCGGATAACTTAGAAGCTTTATATCGGGTTGCCTTTAGTCATCCAGCCGTAAAAGGTGTGCTGATGTGGGGATTTTGGGCGGGTGCTCATTGGAGAGGTGAGCACGCAGCCATCGTGAATCATGATTGGTCGTTAAATGAAGCAGGCAGGCGTTATGAAAAGCTTCTACAGGAGTGGACGACACAAAGAGTGGAAAAAACAGATGCGAATGGCCAAGTGACATGTCCAGCGTTTCACGGGACGTATGAGGTTCGAATTGGTGAAGAAAGTAAAATGTTGCAACAGCAGACGATTGAACTTGATTCAACTAAACAAACACCGCTTCAACTAGATATCATCGTACCAGTAGAATAAGAGATTGTGAGGAGAATGGAATGAAAAAATGGGTTCAACGGGTGGCTTGTTTTATGCTGCTGATCACTTTATGGGCGGGTTGGTTCACTCTGACTGTAAAGGCCTCCTCCTATGTGCAAACATCTGGTACACATTTTGTATTGAACAACCACCCATTTTACTTTGCTGGCACAAATAATTATTATTTCCATTACAAATCAAAAAAGATGGTAGATGCTGTTTTTGACGATATGAAGGCAATGGATTTAAAAGTTATTCGTATTTGGGGATTTCACGATGGTACCCCTCAAGAAAACTCAGTCTTACAATCTCGTCCAGGTGTTTATGAAGAATCCGGTTTTCAAAAACTAGACTATGCGATTTATAAAGCAGGGCAGGAAGGAATCAAGCTGGTCATACCGCTCGTGAACAATTGGGATGACTTTGGCGGGATGAATCAATATGTGAAGTGGTTTCAGGCAGGATCACATGATCACTTTTATACAGATTCTCGGATTAAAACAGCTTACAAAAACTATGTGCGCTATGTATTAGAGAGAACCAATACGTACTCAGGTGTTCAATATAAAGATGATCCTGCTATTATGACATGGGAGCTCGCCAATGAGCCGCGCGCTCAGTCAGACCCTTCGGGAGATATACTAGTAAACTGGGCAGATGAAATGAGTGCATGGATCAAATCAATTGACTCGAATCACCTTGTTGCAGTAGGAGACGAAGGGTTCTTTCGCATGACAGGTCATGACGATTGGTTTTACAGTGGGGGAGAAGGTGTTGATTGGGATCGTTTGACTACTCTCCCTCATATTGATTATGGAACCTATCATTTATACCCGGATCACTGGAATCAGTCTGCTGCATGGGGAGTGAAATGGATAAAAGATCATATCACCCGAGGAAACGCAATTGGCAAACCTGTTGTATTAGAAGAGTTTGGCTATCAAAATCAAGCAGCCCGTCCTGATGTATATGATAGCTGGCTGAAGACAATTGAACAGCTCGGAGGCGCAGGTAGCCAATTTTGGATTTTAACAAGCATTCAAGACGATGATTCCCTCTACCCGGATTATGACGGTTTTCGAGTTTTAAAGGAGAGCCGGGAGGCAGGAATCATTCGTGAACACGCCAAAAGAATGAATGGAAAGAACTGATGAAGAATGCCTGTTTATAAGGAACTTCATTTGCATAAAAAAATTGGATATGGTATAGTTTTTATGGAAATGCTAACGATTACCGAGACAAGAGTGGGGAAACCCGCTCTTTTGTATTGAACAGGCAATTTTTGTCTCGACATTATTCATCCGTTTTCTGCTCCCCCTGCTCACAATAAAGCAGGGTTTTTATGCAGAATGATTGATAAGAGCGTTTATCGAAAGCACAAGGAGGAAGAGAATGAGCAAAAAAGTAGTGGATATCGTAAGCGACATGGTGCAGCCAATTTTAGATGGCTTACAGCTTGAACTCGTTGATGTTGAATTTGTCAAAGAGGGTCAAAACTGGTTCCTTCGCGTATTTATTGACTCTGACAAAGGCGTCGATATCGAGGAGTGTGCCAAAGTGAGCGAAGCCTTGAGCGAAAAGCTTGATGAGGCAGATCCAATTAGCCAAAACTACTTTCTTGAAGTGTCCTCTCCTGGAGCGGAGCGCCCATTAAAGAAAAAAGCTGATTTTGAAAAAGCACTTGGAAAAAATGTTTTTATGAAAACATACGAACCAATTGATGGTGAAAAGGCATTTGAAGGTGAGCTTACAAGCTTTGATGGTGAGATTGCAACAGT
Source organism: Bacillus sp. JUb11 (assembly GCF_024807925.1). Taxonomy (NCBI): domain Bacteria; kingdom Bacillati; phylum Bacillota; class Bacilli; order Caryophanales; family Bacillaceae; genus Bacillus; species Bacillus sp. JUb11. Next base: position 243,090 of record NZ_JANUEZ010000005.1, read on the forward strand.
GACAGTGAAGATCAAGACAAGAAAGAAAGAGATCAATATTCCATACGAAAAAATTGCTAACGCAAGATTAGCAGTTTCGTTCAATTAACCTTTTCATTGATATAAGGGGGAACCATAAAAATGAGTAGTGAGTTGTTAGATGCCCTGACTGTTCTTGAGAAAGAGAAGGGCATTAGTAAAGAAATAATTATTGAAGCGATAGAAGCTGCACTCATTTCTGCATACAAGCGTAATTTTAATCAAGCACAAAATGTGCGTGTTGATTTGAACCGTGAAACGGGAACGATTCGCGTATTCGCAAGAAAAGATGTTGTAGATGAAGTGTATGATTCTCGTCTTGAAATCTCTGTAGATGATGCAGCAAATATCAACCCGAATTACATGGTTGGTGACGTGGTTGAAATTGAAGTCACACCAAAAGATTTCGGACGCATTGCAGCTCAGACAGCGAAACAAGTCGTGACGCAGCGAGTGAGAGAAGCAGAGCGAGGTGTGATTTACACTGAGTTTATCGATCGTGAGGAAGACATCATGACGGGAATCGTTCAGCGAATTGACAGTAAATTCATTTACGTGTCACTTGGCAAAATCGAAGCCCTTCTTCCGGTCAACGAACAAATGCCAAATGAGGACTACAAACCACATGACCGCATTAAAGTGTTCATTACGAAAGTAGAAAAAACAACAAAAGGACCACAAATTTATGTATCAAGAACACACCCAGGTCTTTTAAAGCGTTTATTTGAAATCGAAGTGCCAGAAATTTATGATGGTACTGTAGAGCTTAAATCTGTCGCTAGAGAAGCAGGGGACCGTTCTAAAATATCTGTTCGTACAGATGATCCTGATGTTGATCCAGTTGGCTCTTGTGTTGGACCTAAAGGTCAGCGTGTACAAGCAATTGTCAATGAGCTGAAAGGCGAAAAAATTGACATTGTTCATTGGTCTAATGACCCGGTTGAATTTGTTGCCAATGCGTTAAGTCCATCAAAAGTTCTTGATGTCATTGTAAATGAAGAAGATAAGGCGACAACTGTCATTGTCCCTGATTATCAGCTGTCATTAGCCATTGGCAAAAGAGGTCAAAATGCGCGTCTTGCAGCGAAACTAACGAGCTGGAAGATTGACATTAAAAGCGAAACAGATGCAAGAGAACTCGGTATTTTCCCAAGAACTGAAGACTCTGAATCTCTTTTCTTAGAGGCTGAACCAGTAGCTGAGGAATCTGACGAATAAGAGGTGATATAAAAGGTGAAAAGCCGAAAAAAAATCCCGCTTAGAAAATGCGTCGTGACGGGAGAAATGAAACCAAAGAAAGAACTGATTCGCGTTGTTCGTTCAAAAGAAGGTGAAGTGTCTGTTGACGCAACCGGAAAAATGAACGGGCGCGGCGCTTACCTTTCTCTCGATAAAGAAACCATTCTTGCGGCGAAGAACAAACGTAGTTTACAGCAGCAATTTCAGACACAGATTGACGAACACATTTTTGAAGAATTACTAGAACTAGCTGAAAAGGTGAAAAAACCTAATGACTGAATCTGAATGGTATCCTTTGCTTGGTCTAGCAAATCGAGCTCGTAAAGTCGTGTCAGGAGAAGATCTGGTGATCAAAGAAATTAGACATGCGCGTGCTAAGCTGGTTCTTCTTGCAGCAGATGCCTCATCCAACACAGAGAAAAAGGTATCTGACAAATGCAAATTTTACAATGTTCCGGTTAGAAAAGTTGAAGACCGTTCCGTTCTCGGACGTTCTATTGGGAAGGAAGCTCGCGTAGTTGTCGCTGTCACTGACCAAGGCTTCGCTAAGAAGCTCATAAGCTTGCTCGATTAATTTATTTGGGGGTGAACGAATGGCTAAAGTGAGAGTATATGAATACGCAAAAGCCATAGATGTTTCAAGTAAAGATATTATAGCAGCGCTTAAGGATATGAACGTGGAAGTGAACAACCACATGGCGACGCTTGAAGACGATACTGTGAAAAAGCTAGACGCTATCTATAAAAAAGCCAAAGCAAAAGAGACAGCTAACGAGAAACCCGCAGAACAAAAAAAACAATCATCTAACAAAAACAATGATAGAAAGAAGAATGACGTGCAGAATAATCAATTTAATAAAAACAAAAAAAACAACAACCAAAACAAAAACAAAAATAAACGTGGCGGCAACAACAAGGCGCAGCATCAGCAAGCAAGACCTGTGAAGCCGAAAAAAGAGCTTCCTGAAAAAATTGAATTTACAAATTCAATGACAGTCGGCCAGCTTGCTGACGAGCTTGGCAAAGAAACTGCTGAAATCATCAAAAAACTGATGATGCTTGGTGTGATGGCTACGATCAACCAAGAGCTCGACAAAGATACAGTTGAATTAATTGCTTCTGAATATGGTGTTCCAGTAGAAGAAGTGATCATTTTAGAAGAAACTGAACTTGAAAAGTATGAAGTTGAAGATAAAGAAGAAGATATGCAAGTACGCCCTCCAGTAGTAACGATCATGGGACACGTTGACCACGGAAAAACAACGCTTCTTGACAGCATTCGTAAAACGAAAGTTGTTGAAGGCGAAGCGGGTGGAATTACGCAGCATATTGGTGCATACCAAATTGAAGAAAACGGCAAGAAAATCACGTTCCTTGATACACCAGGACACGCAGCTTTCACTACGATGCGAGCACGTGGTGCTGAAGTAACAGATACGACGATCTTGGTCGTTGCAGCAGATGACGGTGTCATGCCGCAAACGATTGAAGCAATCAACCACGCAAAAGCGGCAGAGGTGCCAATCATTGTGGCTGTCAATAAAATTGACAAACCAACAGCGAACCCTGACCGCGTGATGCAGGAATTAACTGAGCATGGTCTTGTACCTGAGGCTTGGGGCGGCGAAACCATTTTCGTTCCTTTATCTGCAAAAACAGGTGAAGGCATTGACGAATTGATCGAAATGATCCTTCTTGTCAGCGAAGTTGCAGAACTAAAAGCCAACCCAAATCGTGCGGCAAAAGGGACTGTCATCGAGGCTGAGCTTGATAAAGGAAGAGGTTCTGTTGCAACCCTTCTCGTTCAAACTGGTACACTTCAAGTAGGTGACCCAATCGTTGTCGGAAATACATTTGGCCGTGTACGTGCAATGGTCAATGACATCGGACGCCGCGTGAAAACTGCAGGACCATCTACACCTGTTGAAATCACTGGTTTAAATGATGTACCGCATGCAGGGGATCAGTTCCTCGTATTCAAAGATGAAAAAACAGCTCGTCAAGTTGGTGAGGCGCGTGCATCTAAACAACTTGATGAACAGCGTTCAGACAAAGCGAAATTATCTCTCGATGACCTATTTGAGCAAATCAAACAAGGTGATGTGAAAGATATCAACTTAATCGTAAAAGCAGACGTACAAGGTTCTGCTGAAGCACTGACGGCAGCTCTTCAAAAAATTGAAGTAGAAGGCGTCAAAGTGAAAATCATCCATACGGGTGTTGGAGCGATTACAGAATCTGATATCATTTTAGCAAGTGCTTCTAATGCGATTGTGATCGGATTTAACGTACGTCCTGATGGCAATGCGAAGAGCACAGCTGAAACAGAAAACGTAGATATCCGCTTACACCGCATCATCTACAAAGTCATCGATGAAATTGAAGCTGCGATGAAAGGGATGCTTGACCCTGAATATGAAGAAAAAGTCATCGGTCAAGTTGAAGTTCGTCAAACGTTCAAAGTATCTAAAATCGGTACAATTGCTGGTGGCTATGTCACTGAAGGTACCATTACTAGAGACAGTGGTATCCGCTTAATTCGTGATGGCGTCGTCATCTTTGAAGGTGAAGTCGACGTATTAAAACGATTCAAAGACGATGTGAAAGAAGTTTCACAAGGCTATGAATGTGGTATTACCATTAAGAAATACAATGATATCCGTGAAGGTGATGTCATGGAATCATTCGTTATGCAAGAAATCGAAAGAAAATGATCGGTTATACCGAGTGTGAGTGTATGATCTATGATGCATCCTCACTGAAGGAAAAACGTGCGGTTCTGCAGCGTATCATGACAAGAACGCGCCATAAATTCAATGTGACCATTGCTGAAATGGACTATCAGGATACATGGCAGCGTACTTCGATCGGAATCGCCGTTATTTCCTCCTCCCGGGTTCAAGTGGAAAAGGAACTTCAGCGTGTGTTAAGCTTTATTGATTCTTTTCCGGAAATTGAACGAACGATCACGAAAACTGAGTGGTTTTAACTAGAGGTGATAAGATCATGAGTATGAGAGCAACCCGTGTGGGTGAGCAAATGAAAAAAGAATTAGGCGACATCCTTGGCAGAAAGCTAAAAGATCCAAGAATCGGCTTTTTGACTGTAACGGATGTTGAAGTATCCGGTGATTTGCAAATTGCCAAAGTCTACATTTCTGTTCTTGGCGACGAGAAGAAAAGAGAGGAAACCTTAAAAGGCCTTGCAAAGGCGAAAGGGTATATCCGCTCTGAAATTGGCAATCGAATCAGACTTCGCAAAACACCAGAGCTTCACTTTGAATTCGATGAGTCTGTAGATTACGGTAACCGAATTGAAAGCCTGATTGCTGAACTAAACACAAAAGATCACGAATAAGACGTTGAAATAAGGATAGGCGATGATCGTCTGTCCTTTTTCATCGTTTATGAAAGGAGAGAACGCAGGTGCAAAACGGTGTTCTTTTATTACATAAAGAAAGAGGCATGACCTCTCACGACTGTGTGTTTAAAGTGAGAAAGATTTTACACACAAAAAAAGTGGGACATACAGGGACACTCGATCCAGAGGTTTCAGGTGTTCTGCCTATTTGTATTGGACGAGCGACAAAAATTGTGGAGTACTTAACAGATAAATCGAAAACGTATGATGCGGAAATCACCATTGGATTTTCTACAACGACAGAAGACCAAACAGGTGAAGTAGTAGAAGAAAAAAAGGTGCCGGTACCGATGTCAGAAGATGACATTGATGCTGCGTTGAAACAATTTGAAGGAACCATTGAACAGATCCCCCCCATGTTTTCTGCTGTGAAAATTGGCGGAAAAAAGCTCTATGAATATGCAAGGCAAGGCATTGAAATTGAACGTCCAAGCCGTGAAATTACCATTCATCGTATCGAGCGGACAACACCTGTCACATTTGAAAATGGAAAGGTATCCTTTAGATTCACCGTCCTGTGTTCAAAAGGCACATATGTGAGAACGTTAGCCGTCGATATCGGAAAAAAACTTGGGTTTCCAGCCCACATGTCTCACCTCATTCGCATAGGATCTGGTGACTTTACGTTAGATGAATGTATCACTCTTGATGAGTTGCGGGAGATCAGCGAGGAAGGAACGGTTGAGGAACATCTTGTGCCGATCGAGCGTGCGCTCAATCATTTGCCGAAATGGGAGATAAATGATACATTAGCAAGTAAAGTGGAAAACGGTGCAGTCCTACCTATGCCTGATGAATTTGCTCATTTTGCAGAGGAAGATCGTGTCGCTGTCTTTGCTCCTTCAGGCCGTTGTATGGCGATTTATATGAAGCACCCGACCAAACAGAACCTGATGAAGCCGGCGAAGATTTTATCACAGGACAAGCAATCTTAAAGAAAAGGTGACCATCTCGTGAAGACTATACATATTTCACACCCACATACATTGAATCAAAAGGATCAAGTCCCGTCTGTGATGGCTTTAGGGTATTTTGACGGTGTTCACCTCGGACACCAAAAAGTGATTGATGTAGCGAAAAACATTGCGGAAAAAGAGGGTTTAGCTCTAGCTGTCATGACTTTTCATCCGCATCCATCACATGTTCTGCAAAAAGCACGTGAACCAAAAGACTTAATTACACCGCTTGAGGATAAGATTGATTTTATCGAACAATTAGGTGCTGACTACTTATACATTGTGCAATTCAGCGAGAACTTTGCAGCACTGTCTCCTCAAGAGTTTGTCGATCAATATTTGGACGAACTGAATGTGAAGCATGCAGTCGCTGGTTTCGATTTTACCTTCGGCCGGTTTGGTGCAGGCACAATGGAAACGTTTGACGAATACGGGAAAGGGCGGATTGCTGCGACCATTGTACCTAAGCTTTCCAACCAAGACCGGAAAGTCAGCTCGACCCTTATACGTTCCGCATTGAAAAATGGAGACGTTGAATATGTGAGTGAGCTTTTAGGCAAACCGTATCAGCTGCGCGGCATTGTCATTCATGGAGATAAACGAGGACGCACGATTGGCTTTCCAACCGCCAATGTTGGTTTATCTGCTGAATACATCATCCCGCCAACAGGCGTATATGCAGTGAGAGCGGAAGTGAAAGGCAAGGTGTATGACGGTGTTTGTAACGTTGGCTACAAACCAACATTTTATGAAAAACGTCCTGATCAGCCTGCGATTGAAGTGAACCTTTTTGATTTTAACGAAGAAATTTATGGTGAACCGATTAAATTACAGTGGTACAAACGGATTCGCAGTGAACAAAAATTTAACGGTATCCAAGAATTAACGGCTCAAATTAGTCAAGATAAAGAAGAAGCGATTCAGTTTTTTCAAGATCATCTTCATTAAACAAAAAAATCGCAGAAAAACCGCTCTATCATTTGCAAAATCGGCATATTTTTAGTATGATAATTCCTGTAGCTTTAAAACCACTTACTTGGCAGGCCGACTTCACCGACGGTTGCGAGGTAGATGGGGCTAACATGATTTGGAGGTGAAACAGGATGGCTATTACTCAAGAGCGTAAAACTCAATTAATTAATGAGTTCAAAACACACGAATCTGATACTGGATCTCCAGAAGTTCAGATCGCTGTCCTAACAGAATCAATTAACAACTTGAACGAGCATTTACGTACTCATAAGAAAGATCACCACTCACGTCGCGGTCTTTTGAAAATGGTAGGTAGACGTCGTAATCTTCTTACGTATCTACGTAATAAAGACGTAACTCGTTACCGTGAGTTAATTAACAAACTAGGCTTACGTCGATAATCGTAAAAAGCGGGAGGATTCCCGCTTTTTTATCGTATAATCACTAATATTTTATGGTTAAAATGTTGAAAGAATGGCAAAAACCCTTCTACATACAGCTTTCACATTGATATGTGAAAATCATTTTGTTCATAATAAGAAATAACCTAAAAACTTTACGACAAGAGAGGAGTTTATCTCAGAATGGGACAAGAGAAACAAGTCTTCACCATAGACTGGGCTGGACGTCAACTGACAGTTGAAACTGGCCAGCTTGCAAAGCAAGCAAACGGAGCGGTTCTCGTACGCTACGGAGATACGGCTGTGCTTAGCTCAGCAACAGCTTCTAAAGAACCAAAACCACTTGATTTTTTCCCGCTCACTGTAAACTACGAAGAAAGATTATATGCAGTTGGTAAAATTCCTGGTGGTTTCATTAAAAGAGAAGGCCGCCCAAGTGAAAAAGCAATCCTTGCGAGCCGCTTAATTGACAGACCGATCCGCCCACTATTTGCAGACGGATTTAGAAATGAAGTACAAGTCATTAGTATTGTCATGAGTGTGGATCAAGATTGTTCATCTGAAATGGCTGCAATGTTTGGCTCATCTTTAGCTTTATGTGTGTCTGACATTCCATTTGAGGGACCAATCGCTGGCGTGACAGTAGGACGAGTAGATGGAAAACTCATCATCAACCCGAATGTTGAGCAGCTTGAACAAAGCGATATCAACCTTGTTGTAGCTGGAACAAAAGATGCAATCAACATGGTAGAAGCTGGTGCTGATGAAGTACCAGAAGAAACGATGCTTGAAGCCATCATGTACGGCCATCAAGAGATCAAACGCTTAATCGAATTCCAAGAAGAAATTGTGAAAGCTGTCGGTAAAGAAAAAATCGATATTCCTTTATATGAAGTCGATCAAGCATTAGCAGAGGAAGTAAAACAACTTGCTGAAGCGGATCTACTGAAAGCGATTCAAGTACATGAGAAGCATGCTCGTGAAGATGCCATCAGTGCTGTGAAAAAAGCTGTCGTTCAAAAATTTGAAGAAGAAGAGCGTGACGAAGCAACGATTAAACAAGCGAAGGATGTCTTAAATAAGCTTGTGAAAAACGAAGTTCGCCGCCTTATTACTGAAGAGAAGGTACGTCCAGATGGACGCGGCGTCGATCAAATCCGTCCACTTTCTTCAGAAGTAGGACTTCTTCCAAGAACGCACGGTTCAGGATTGTTTACAAGAGGCCAAACACAGGCACTCAGTATTTGTACATTAGGTGCACTTGGTGATGTACAGATTCTTGATGGTCTTGGTGTTGAAGAGTCTAAGCGATTCATGCACCATTATAACTTCCCGCAATTCAGTGTTGGTGAGACCGGCCCAATGCGTGGTCCAGGCCGTCGTGAGATTGGACATGGTGCGCTAGGCGAACGTGCATTAGAGCCAGTCATTCCATCTGAAAAAGATTTCCCTTATACGGTTCGCCTTGTGTCTGAGGTGTTAGAATCAAACGGTTCTACTTCACAAGCAAGTATTTGTGCGAGCACACTTGCGATGATGGATGCAGGTGTTCCAATTAAAGCACCAGTTGCAGGGATTGCAATGGGACTTGTTAAATCTGGTGAATACTACACAGTGCTGACAGACATTCAAGGAATGGAAGATGCACTTGGAGATATGGACTTTAAAGTAGCAGGTACATCTAAAGGTGTAACAGCGCTTCAAATGGACATTAAAATCGATGGTCTATCAAAAGACATTTTAGAAGAAGCACTTCAACAAGCGAAAAAAGGAAGAATGGAAATTTTAGATAGCATGCTGTCAACGATTCCAGCTTCTAGAGGAGAATTGTCACGTTATGCACCAAAAATCTTAACGATGACAATCAATCCAGATAAAATTCGCGATGTCATTGGACCAAGCGGTAAACAAATCAATAAAATCATTGAAGATACCGGTGTGAAAATTGATATTGAACAAGACGGTACAATCTTTATCTCTTCTACTGAAGAAGACATGAATCAAAAAGCGAAGAAAATCATTGAAGATCTTGTCAGAGAAGTTGAAGTTGGCCAACTTTACTTAGGTAAAGTAAAACGAATTGAAAAATTCGGTGCCTTCCTTGAAATCTTCAGCGGCAAAGATGGACTTGTTCATATTTCTGAGCTTGCACTTGAACGTGTTGGCAAAGTAGAAGATGTCGTGAAGATTGGTGACGAGCTACTCGTCAAAGTCACTGAGATCGATAAACAAGGCCGTGTGAACCTTTCTCGTAAAGCTGTTTTACGTGAAGAAAAGGAAAAAGAAGAAAAGCAGTCTTAATGAGAACAAATAAAATGTGTTAGAAGCCAGGTATCCGTGCCAGGCTTCTTTCTTTTCTTGTGCGTAACAATAGTTCTAGCTTGTTTCTCCCTATCATAATTTGTGGTAAAGGGGAGGGACAACCATTGAAAAAAACGATACCATTCTTTGTGTTTGTATTTTTACTGCTTGTGTCATATCAAACGATGAAGCAGCCGGCTGCTGTTACATATATGAATTCAATGAAAGAGCACGCCGAGGTAGCATCTGTTTCAAAAGATATTCTGTATCAAGAGATAGAATCGAAGTCTTCTGACTATGAAGAGAAGCCGCAAAATGCTAAGATTGATAAAGTGTGGAAAAAGATGCCTGGTTTAAATGGACAGACAGTCGATATCGATGCTTCTTACGAAAAAATGAAAAAACAGGGCTCTTTCGATGAAAAGCTGCTTGTTTTTAAAGAAACAAAACCATCTGTCCATTTACATGAACTTGGTGCTGAACCTATCTATAAGGGACATCCGGACAAAAAGATGAATGCATTCCTGATCAATGTAGCTTGGGGCGACGAGCATTTAACAAAGATGTTGAATACACTAGAAGAGCATCAAGTGAAGGCAACCTTTTTCTTAGAAGGCAAATGGGTGAAAAACAGTCCAGACCTTGCTAAAAAAATCGTGGCAGATGGTCATGAAATTGGAAATCATTCATACAATCACCCGGATATGCGCACACTGACAAGAGAACGAGCATTAGAGCAGATGATTAAAACAAATCGCCAAATTGAAGAATCCCTTGGGAAAAAACCGATATGGTTTGCGCCTCCAAGCGGCAGCTTTAAAGAAGAAACAGTAAAGCTTGCGAAACAAGAAGGAATGGAAACCATTATGTGGACAGTAGACACGATCGACTGGCAAAAACCATCACCAGCTATATTACAAAAACGAGTGCTTGGGAAAATTCACAATGGGGCGATGATATTAATGCATCCAACAGACGCAACAGCGAGAAGTCTTGACGCACTTATCACTCAAATCAAAGAAAGAGGATATGAATTAGGAACGGTTTCTGACCTCCTAAGTGAAAAAAGACACCCGTGATGCGATCTGTTTGTTGAATAGGAGGAGCAAAACTTGGTCAAAACGTATACATGCCAAAACGGAGTAAGAATTGTACTTGAAAACAATCCCACTGTAAGGTCTGTCGCAATTGGCGTCTGGATTGGAACAGGTTCTAGACATGAGACACCAGAAGTAAATGGGATCTCACACTTTTTAGAGCATATGTTCTTTAAAGGAACAAAGACGAGATCTGCACGTGATATCGCAGAATCCTTTGACCGCATTGGTGGTCAAGTGAATGCCTTTACGTCAAAAGAATATACTTGCTATTATGCAAAGGTACTTGATTCACATGCTGGGTATGCCCTCGATGTGTTGAGTGACATGTTTTTCAACTCTGCTTTTGACGAAGAAGAGCTGAAGAAAGAAAAAAATGTGGTCTATGAAGAAATTAAAATGTATGAAGATACTCCTGATGACATCGTTCATGATTTGTTAAGCAAAGCCATTTACGGTGATCATTCATTAGGTTATCCGATTTTAGGGACAGAGGAAACACTCTCTACTTTTAACGGTGATTCCCTTAGAAAATATATGGACGAATTCTATACGCCGGATCGCGTCGTCATCTCTGTTGCAGGGAACGTCGATGACACCTTCATTCGTGAGGTCGAAACATTATTTGGCTCGTATGAAGGAAAGGGGAAAAAGCAGCCTGTCGAAGCCCCGCAATTCCACTATGACAAACTGACACGCAAAAAGGAAACAGAACAGGCGCACCTTTGCATGGGCTTTAACGGACTTCCTGCTGGAGATCAGGGCATCTATGACTTAATCGTCTTAAATAATGTTCTAGGCGGTAGCATGAGCAGCCGGTTGTTCCAAGACGTAAGAGAAGATAAAGGACTTGCGTATTCTGTATTCAGCTATCATAGTTCATTTGCAGATAATGGAATGCTGACGATCTATGGTGGAACTGGAGCGAAGCAGCTGAATCTGCTATCTGAAACCATCTTACAAACATTAGACGTCTTAAAACGTGAGGGAATTACGCAGAAAGAACTTGAAAACTCTAAGGAGCAAATGAAAGGCAACCTCATGCTCAGTCTTGAAAGCACAAACAGCAAGATGAGCCGAAATGGTAAAAATGAATTACTCCTTGGCAAACATCGTACGCTTGATGAAATTATTGATGAAATCAATCGCGTCTCATTAGACGGCGTGAACAATTTATCGAAAAGAATCTTTACAGAAGATTATGCTCTCTCGCTTATTAGTCCAACGGGTGATGTACCTTCTGCTTAATCAAAAAAAGGCATGTCTTTTAAAAGAGATGCCTTTTTTTCATGTCTAAAGATTAATCAGCTAACTTGTTTTGCAGCTGATGAACAATTTTATTGATTGTCGAAAAGTGCTCGGTCAATAGTTCCTCATCTGCAAATTGAATATCAAAAACCTCTTCTAATTCCAAAATGAGTGAAACTGCTTTAATTGAATCGAGACCGTGATTTGTTAACTCTTCATCTGCACCAATAGAAATCTTGCTATCATCGTCCAAAGAACGCAGGACCAAATCCTTTACTTGACTTGATAGTGAAAGGGCATCCGTCGTTTCATTCATCTGCAACGCTCCTCTTTACAAATTTTCTATTCTTTACATAAATTAACTATATTAGAATGGAAAAACATTGTAAAGCAGTTTCGATATAAATAGGAATTGTTGATCATTCTCTTCAAATGAAAAATTTGGTAGAGTGAGAAGAAAAGAGACTGGGAAGGATGGATCAATTTATGAATAAAACAGACCTTGTGCAGCACATTCCCTTATTAAAAAAAGCGATCTCCATAGACCAGATTGATAAAGGCTATTCTCGAGATGAAAAATGGGTCGTGACGATGTCATCAGGTGAAAAGTATGTCCTTCGATTCACAGATCAAGACCAATATGACAAAATAAAGACGCAATTTGAGCTCCTTTCCCAATTAAGACGTCACGGTGTTCAGTGTGCTGATCCAGTGAAAATGGGTGTTCTAGATGAAACACAGCAAGTGTACTATATTTTATCGTTTGTAGAAGGTCAAGAAGCAAAAGAAATCATGAGTCAGTTAACAGAAGAACAGCAGTATGCGATCGGGGTAAGTGCAGGACGGGATTTACGAAACATGCATACATATCCAGCGCCATCACATATCGAACCTTGGGAAGAGCGTGTTGTGAAAAAGCATCATCGATATTTAACTGCTTATCGGGAAAGCGGTATCTCCATAGAAGGGGATGAAAAAGTTGCGCAGTTTATCGCACAGCACATAGATAAGGTGAAGGGAAGGCCTAACCAATTTCAGCACGATGACTTTCATTTAGGGAATATTATTATAAAGAATGATAAATATGCAGGCGTTATTGATTTTAATAATTTTGATTGGGGAGACCCCATTCATGATTTTTATAAAGTAGCTCTTTTCAGTAGAGAAACAAGTGAAGCTTTTGCGGCTGGTCAAATAAATGGGTATTTTGATGGTGAAATACCAGCTGATTTTTGGCAGCTTTACTCTGTATATGTCGCAATGAGCATCTTTTCATCGATTATGTGGGTCATTAAATTTGATCCAGGTCAAATGGATGAGATGATTGAAAGACTAGAAAATGTATTAAAAGATCATGATTATTTTCGTCAAATAGAACCTCATTGGTATACGCGTATCACTAGATAACAGTGAAATATAGGACGATTAGGCAGTGATGGAAGTCACTGCCTTTTTTGTTATAATGATACAAATTACACATTGTCATGAGTAGAAACATTTTATATAATCCAAACAAGGATCGAAAAAGTTGTAAAAAAATTCCGTTTTTTGTTGAAAAAGAGCAAAAGGCTGGTGATGGATTGAAACAAATCGACAAAGATTCAAAGCAGTTATGGCGTGTATATTTATGGACACTCTCATTTTTAAAGCCTTATATAGGTAAAGTGATTCTAGTCATTATGAGTGGATTCGTTATTACCTTGAGCGAACTCATTATACCTAAATTTATTCAATACTTTATTGAAACTATTTTGCCAGCAAAAGACTTTTCTAAAATGAATGGATTATTGTTAGGCCTGACTGGCTTGATAGCACTTGGTATTATACTGACAGCTGCACGAAATTTATGGCAAAGAAAATTAATCGAACAAGCCTCAAGAGATTCACAATTTGCTGCCTTCCAGCAAATCCGTCAACTCGGTTTCTCATACTACGAACAACATTCTGTTAGTGAAACACTCTCCTTTGTTAACACACAAACACGAGCTGTACAAGAAATTTACAGACGCTACTTCCCACAATTTATCAATCAGACACTATTTATCGCCATCTCACTATACTTTATGATACAAATTTCTATCTTACTCACTCTCATCATCATTCCAAGTTTTATTCTCTACTATATCTTTGGACCTTGGCTTGAAAAAAAGGCAACGATCTACGGAAGACAAAGTGCAGAAGGTTTTCGCACGTTGCAAACAAAATTATACGAAAGTCTTGCTTCAATGGAAGAGCTTAGAATTTTAGGTTATATGAATTGGGACATGGAGCGGATTCAAAAGCTGCATGAACAGGTCCGCCAAGATCATGAAAAAAATGTTTTTTTCGCTTACTTACGAGGAAGCAACCGCAGGCTCACTTATTATATTGGTGCTCTAGCTACATTTGCTCTCGGCATCTACCTTGTAAATAATGGCCAGCTGACGACAGGCGGTTTTGTGGCATATATACTATATTATTTTTCAGCAATGCATATGCTTACTTCTATTGTCACACTTCTAACAGAACAACGAATCTTAACCTTTCAAATTGAACCTTTATATCATTTTATGAAAAAAACACCCGATATTAGAGAGCCTCGTCAGCCTATGCTGCTTGATCAAGTCGAAGGCGATATCGTGTTTCATGACGTTGATTTTCATTATCCCAATCATCCTCCTTTATTAAAGGGGATGAATCTACATATTCGGCGTGGTGAAAAAGTGGCGCTTGTCGGTACGAGCGGTGGAGGGAAAACATCGCTTCTTAAATTAATTGGACGCTTTTATGACCCCTCATCTGGGATGATTACACTTGATGGAGTTGATTTGCGCTGTTTATCTACTAGTCAAATAAGAGGTGCGATGGGGTTTGTTTTTCAAGAAACGTTTTTATTTAATATGAGTGTAAAGGACAATATTCGTTTTGGAGATACAAGTCTTTCAGATCAACAGATCATTGAAGCCGCTAAAAAAGCAGATTGCGACTCATTTATAAGAGAACTAGAAAACGGATACGACACCATACTTGGGGAAAGAGGATTAAAACTATCTGGTGGTCAAAAGCAAAAGATCGCCATTGCCCGGCTATTTGCTAAGAATCCAAGTGTTGTATTACTCGATGAAGCAACAGCATCTCTTGACAGTGTCAGCGAGCAAAAAGTCCAGCAGGCATTACATCAAACATTTAAGGAATCTACTGTCATTGCAGTCGCTCATCGTTTATCTACTGTAAGACATTTTGACAGAATTATTTTGATAGAAGACGGTCGTATGTTAGAAACTGGACATTTTAATGAATTGATGAGAAAAAAGGGACATTTTTATCAATTGGCGTCTGACCGCTCAGAAAAGGAGGCAGGTGTAACATGAGGAAAAATTGGCTGTTTCTTTTGATCACAAAGCAAAAATGGATGCTCATCCTCGCTCTTTTACTCGTTTTGATTGAAGCAGCAGCTAATTTAGCCATGATTGGGCTGCAAAAGTGGCTCATTGACGATGTCCTTTTGAATAGCGGAAATCAACATTTCCCCCATATCTTGATGCTGTTTGCCATCATTTTTCTTGTCTATGTTGTCATGTTTGTCGCCAGCCCATATGTGATGCACAAAAACTACCTTACCATCCACCATTCATTACAGAGAAAGATGTTAGATCAGCTTCAGCAAGTATCGATGAGATCATATAAAATTCATCCAGTCAGTTATTATCTACACAAGCTTAACCAAGATGTAAAGACAGTCGCTGTCACAGCTGCTTTACATATACCGAAGATTGTACAAACCATTTTTATGGCCGTTGTTTTATCGATCATTTTACTATCTGTGAGTCCTGTATTATTTTTCTTGCTTCTTTTTGCAAGTACATGTTATTTCATTGTCGGTAAAAAAATGGCGAAAACGGCAACAAACATCGCAAAAGAAGTGCAAGAGAGAAAGTCAGATCTATTCGTGCATGTCGAAGAAGGAATTTCTTCTACAAGAGAAGTGGTTGCATTTGATCGACGTAAATGGGAAATCGGTTTGTATGAAAAGCTATTTAACAACATGATGGATCGTGTCATAAAAGAAGGTAAGTTTCAAAATAAGCTTCTATTTTTAACAGAACCATTGAAATGGTTTGGAATACTATCTGTGCTTGTGTTTGGCACATATCAAGTAGCAGCAGGAAACATGTCAATCGGCTTGTTTGTCGTCATTTACCAATATGCTTCTCAATTAATGAAAAGTTATCAGGAGTTATTCCAGTATGTATTTGAATTTTTCCAGCAGCGTGCATCTGTTCATCGAATTGCAGAAGTACTGCAAATAGAAAACGAAGAAAAAGGAACGAAGCGAATACATTCTGTGGAAGATGTGGTGTTTGAAGATGTTTGTTTTTCTTATGAACAAACATCTAAAGGGGCTTTAAACGACTTGAATCTTCATATTCAAAAAGGAAAAAAAGTGGCCATTGTTGGAGCGAGCGGCAGCGGGAAATCGACTATCTCAAAGCTGGCACTGGGACTTTATCAACCGGATAGCGGAAACATTTTAGTAAATGGCGTTGAACGATCAGAGATAGAGCCATCTCATTTCTTAAAACGGGTAGCCGTTGTCCCGCAAGAACCCTATTTCTTCCCAGACACCATACGCCTCAATCTCATCATGGGGTTAACTGATATTACTGAAGAACAACTTGAACAGGTTTGTGAGATTGCACAAATTCTTCCCTTCATTAAAGGACTTGAAAAAGGATTTGATACAGTCATTGGAGAGAGGGGAATCTCCTTGTCAGGGGGACAGCGCCAGCGTTTAGCTATCGCTAGAGCGCTTTTAAAACAGGCTGATTTTCTGATATTAGATGAGGCGACATCGGCCCTTGACCGGCAGACAGAAAGGCAGGTTCAAAAAGGGATAGACGATGCAAAAGGAGGAAGCACATTGCTTGTGATTGCACACAGATTATCGACCATACAAAATGCAGATATGATCTATGTACTTGAAGACGGTGCCGTTCAAAGCTGCGGTACTCATGAGGAGCTGATGGAAGCCTCCTCGCATTACCGCTCTTTATTTATGGCGCAGGTCATCACAGCGTCTTAGTCAGTTTGGTTTTGACCAAAGTAAAGAGTCGATCTAAGGTGCGGAAGTGGTCAGGGTGTAATTCTTCGTCTTCAAACGCAATGTGAAAGGTGTCCTCTAATGAAATAACAAAAGAGACAATTTGGACAGAATTTAATCCTAAAGCTTTTAAACTATCATCAAGGCCTGGCTGCTCAGTGAGCGACAACTTATTCATCACAAGTTGGACAATTTTTTCTTCAACTTCTGTTCGTGTCAGTTCATTCATGTCGTGGCTCCTTTCTAAAAGATTAATATATGTTATATTTTGGTGGATTAAGGAGAAAATTGCAATTGTTTTTATCAATCTATCATAAGGGGTGGCATTCATTGTCATATGTAAGCTATCAAAAAAATAATGTTCGTGTGGTATTAGGGGCAGATGAATCAGTTCAGAATTTAGTCATCAGTAAAGTACATCCCTATGTTGAGTGCAGCAAAATAACAGACAGACTTGAAGGAGACGTTTGGACGATTTTAACCAGCAAATATGCACAAGACATTCAAACAGAAGTGCCACTTGAAGAAGTCTTTTATCAAACCAAGATGGAACCTCGCTGCCGCTACCTGTATCACGGAGAGAAGAAAGTCGTTGTAATAGATGAACCAAAAGATGTCAGATGGACAGCACAACACGCACTGCGTTTAATAAGAGTATTGCTTCGCCTTTTGTGTTATCAGGATGGACTTGTCTATTTGCATGGCGGCATGATGGAGATGAATCAAAAAGGGATTGCACTAGTAGGCGGATCAAGAGCGGGCAAAACATCCACCATTTTATCCTTGTTATCCTTAACCGATGCAACGTACATCACAAACGATGATATAGGGATTTCATATACGAACAACGAGTACAAAGGAACTGGTTGGCCGAGATCTATGAGTATTCGGAAAGATTCTTTTGAAGCCATTGAAAAGCTTGGTACACCATATAGACTTCAAACATCGAGTCACCCATTTAATGAAGATGATAAGAACTATCATTTTGTCTATCCGGAGGAATTAGAAAAATGGTTTTCACGTGAAGTCAAAACAATGGGAAAAATTGATGTCATGGTGTTTCCTGAGTTTTTACCTCATGGGCAAACGGGCGCCACACTTTCGAAAATCAGTCCACATGAAGCAGCGGAACGTCTAAAGGAGCACGCAGTCATCAATCCTGGAAGACATAATGAGTTCCTCTTACCATATTTCACTTTACCGACACCCGAAGCGCTAGAACCATTTCTTGAACATCTAGCGGAAAAGATCCCTTGTTATTCATTAAAACAGGCATTTACTTCTTTAGAGAAAGGAATCTTTCTCATTCAAGAGCTTCTTGAACAATCCGATATGGTCGTGTAAGACGTTTTGGAGGTGAGTCATGGTTGAGCAGGAGTATAAATATTTGTTGTCACAAACAGATTTTCAACACATCTACAACATGTTAAGTCAAAATCATAAACCCGCGTATCTACTTAACTTCAATTACTATTACGACACCTCAGATTTTTTATTAAAACGATATGGCTATACCGTACGGATCCGTCAAACCAGCGGCAAACGAACACTTGAGATCAAATGTCCCAGTCAAACGTCTGGTTATAAAAGAGTAAGAGAAGAAAAGTCATTTCCTATTGAGGATCTACCGCAAAAACTAGATGTACAGAACATCGTAACGTCTTTACCTTTTACAATGACTGAACAGCCAGAGTTGTTAGGACTATTGGTTACTGAACGAACTACCTTTTATATCGAGACAGGCATCAAAGTGGATTTGGATCAAAGCAGCTATCTTGGCATCACAGATCATGAATTAGAAATTGAATATGACAGTGAAAAAGCATATGAGGCAGATCAATGGTTTCATAGACTAACGGATGATTTGGACATACCAGTCAATCGAAAAGGGAAACGCTCTCGATTTATCACTAGATTTAAATCACTATACGGGAAGGAGTAATCCACATGCGGGCTGTTTTGGATCAATCCACTCTCTCAAATGAAGAGAGGCTGCTATTACTTGGCTCACGTATTCAATTAAATGAAAAAGAAGAAGAGTTGATGAGAGATGTATTAAAAGATGGCATCGATGTACCTCAATTGATTGGACTTGCATCAAGACATAAGGTACTGCAATTGATGACGCCTCATTTGATTCGCCTTGATGATGAAAAAAAAATCACGACAACTTATAAATTTTTACTTCATTATCATTATATCGGGAATCGTCAAAAAAATATGGAGAGATTCAAGGAATTAAAGCGTCTTTTACAAACATTTCGAAAAGCAAAGCTGAAAGCAGTCCCTCTCAAAGGAGCCATTTTAACGCCTCTTGTTTACAAAGATTATGGACTCCGAATGATGTCAGACATTGATTTCTTAATTCATCCAGATGATCGAAAAAGAGCTTCTTCATTGCTCAAGGAGGAAGGGTTTATCATCGGGAAATATGACTGGGCAACCGATCAAGAAATACCGATTTCCCGAGAAGAAGAAATGATGTGGAGAATGAATGCCGGAAATCTTTATTCGCATATTAAACGGAGCGGAGAAGACTTTTTGAAGGTTCACCGTGTTGATTTTTCATACGATGTTGAGCTGAAAAAAAACTACGACGCGACAAATGCCTTGCTAGATGCTGCTAATGAAAAGTCATTTTTGCAAACGGATACTTATATGCTTGAACCTTTAGATTTTCTCATTCATCTTGCTTTCCATTTATACAAGGAAGCAACAAATGTACAGTATGTCTATTTACATGCAGATCTCAATTTGATTAAGTTTTGCGATGTAAGGGAGTACGTCAAGTTTGCTGAAGAGCAAAACCAACTTGATTGGCATGCTTTGCAAGCAAGAGCGAAGGAATTAGGGGCCGAGAAAGCACTTTTTTACACGTTTACGTTTGTAGATTTATTGTATCAAACGAACTATATCGATCAATTGCAGCAGTTAGACATGAGTGACCAATCGTTCTTAGAAGCCTATGGAGAAAATGATTTTGGTTCTTCGAAAATGTGGAAGAAATCTTTTGTTGAGCGTTTTTTCAGCTTGGATAATCGTGATGAGCTTGAAGAGGAGCCTGTCGTACAGCTGTTCCCTGAAAGGCAGTAGCAAAATGAAGAGGAGGATTCTATATGGAGATAAAAGCGCTTTTTGAAAAGCCAAAGAACGATTTTCCTTATGAAAAATCATTTGTGTTTGCAGGTATTCATTTTCACATTTTATCAACCGAATCGCTGGCAATTGAAGATATCGAACATTATATCCCGAAAGAATCAGACAGCCATGTGGGGGATATGCCTTCACAGATTGATATACGGTTCATCATTGATCCTGAGCTTGAACAGTCCGTTCGCAATGCGTGCTTTCAAAAGGGTGAAACGATTACAGCAAAAAGGAAGTTTACTTACAAACGATTGAAATTAGACGATCAAGTATTGTTTGCCTCGCATGAAGGTGACGAGCCGCACAGTGTGGCGGTCTTTAAAGGGCGTTATGCTGTGATTGGAAAAAACAATAATGAATCTGCGATACGCTGTCCACTGCGAATCGTTCGAGAAATTGCCCTTAGAACATTAGAAAACCAAGGTGGATGCTTTACGCATGCAGCGGCTGTCTCTTTTGAAGATGGCCAAAAAGGAGCGCTCATTATTGGCGATAAAGGTGCCGGGAAGTCAACCACTATGTGGCAGTTTTTGCATCATGGAGGAGCAGATTTCATCACAAACGATCGTTCCATTTCAGTGCTTGAAGATCAGGAACTTACTGTGTATGGATGGCCGATGTGCTTAGCACTTGGAGTAGGAACCGTCCAAGCCACAACAAATATACAGGAACTGAAAAACAAAAAATTCAGCCGGTCTCAAGATCAAAGAATATGGGATGAAACCATATCAACAGAGGAAGAGGCAAAAGAAAAATGGGCGAGCGGCTGTAAGTTTGAAATTACACCAAAAGAAGCTGCTGACATGACAGGAACAACGATTCGGAGCTCTACGAAAGTAAATATGGTGATTTTCCCTTCACTCAAAATAGGATCAGGTGAGATCAGGCTTGTACCAGTAAAAAAAGATGATCAGAGAGCAAAAGATATCATGGTCGCCAATATAAGAGAACCAGAAGATCCTGACTATTTAAAAGGCTGGCTCGGCCTTCGGCATGTGTCAGATACCTTTCTGGAACAAAAGGCATCTGAGCTGATCCATCATTTATTCAATATGCCATGTTTTTATTTAGAGGGTGATCCGCGGTATCTGCAGGACGCGATTCCAGATTTATTAAACAAAAAAGTGAGTTCCATTTAAAGAGACGATTGTCTAAACATTCGTTTGAGCCGGTCTTCACGCTTTTTCATCAGTTCGTGATCTGCTGGCAGCATGATTTGAAAGAGCATGTCGGCAATCGGCCGAGCGAGCCTTTCGTCAGAGTTTAAGAGAATGCAAACACCTAATTTACGCTTTGGAATGAAGCCAATATAGGAGGTGAAGCCTTTAATTTCTCCGCTATGTTCAGCTAAGGTGAATCCGTTAAAAGGTCTCAAAAACCATGAAAGACCAACACCTCTAGTGAAATCTTCTTCAACCATAACGGGGCTTTGCATTTCTTTTAGCGAATGCTGATGAAGCAGACGGTTTCCGTCGTATTGAGCTTGAATGAATCGAATCAAATCATCTGCTGTAGAGAATAGTCCGCTTGAACCGTCCTCCCAAGATGGTGTTTCAGCACTTGGATAGGATATGCCGGAAAGACCAGAGGAAGAAAGGGTATACCCTTTGGCTGTCGATGCAGTTTCAATAAATCCAGTTTGCTGCAAATCTAGCGGTTCTAGTATGTGGGTATGCACTAATTCTCTAAATGGCTGTTGACTCACTTTTTCTAGTACTTTACTTAAGATTGAATAGCCAAGACTGGAATAATTGATGATAGACCAAGGCGGTGTAAAAATAGTCAGTATTTCCATGCACTGAGCTAATGTCATATCTCGCAGATGAGTTGCTTTATCGAGTGTTTTGGGCAGGCCTGAGATATGAGAGGCAATCATTCGAAAAGTGAGTGGAATTGGTTCAGATATGTGACTTTTTATGAAAGATAGTAAAGGTTCGTAAGTATGAATAGGCTCATCGAGTTGAATCAATCCTTCCTCTCGTATTTTCATCATGACCATTGCAGTAAAAGGCTTAGTCACAGAACCAATTCGAAAGGTTGTGTCTTTTGTAACAGGGGTGCCGCTTTCAATATCAGCTAGGCCCTCATGCCACGACCAAATGTGCTTATCTTCATGAGAAATACAAATAGAGCAGCCAGGGATTTGATGTTGATTCAATAACTTCTTAATATCAGTGGTTGTATCTTGCAAGCGTTGTAGGATCGATTCATTGATCAAAATAGACACCTCTTTCATACAGAATATATATATATTACCAAATGTTTCATGTTGTTTTAAGGTAAAGGATCAATATTTTTATATTTTAAAAGAGAGCGGGCGATTGATAATGAAAACAATTCAAAAAACCATTCTTGATATTTTAAAAGGTGATGGCCAGGATATCGAACAAATTCCATATGAGCTTGTAGAACGTAAAGGAGTAGGGCATCCAGATACGATGTGTGATGCCATCGCAGAAAGAGCTTCTCAATATTATTCTCAATATTGCATGGAGCATTTCGGCAGAGTAGCACACCACTGGTTTGACAAAGTGATGCTTCTTGGTGGAGATGCTGATGTAACGTACGGAAAAGGAACAATGGTCAAACCTTATCAAGTTGTGTTTGCTGGAAAAGGGGCATACGCATATGGTGATGAGCCGATTCCTCTTAAAAAGATTCTTTTCGATGCAGCCAAAGATGTGTTATCAGAGGTGACGACCGGATTTGATGCTGACGAACATCTCGTCATTGACTGCCGGATTGTTGATCATCAAGGGGCAGGGCGTAAAAATTCAAGATATCGTCCGATGGTTGAAACAGATATGATCGAGATCGGGGATCCAAAGCTTGTTTCAAATGACTGTAATTTACTGCATGCTCATGCCCCGTTAAGCCGTCTTGAGAAGCTCGTTCTCTATACAGAGCGTTATGTGAATGGACCAGAATTTAAAAAGGTGAACCCAGATACCGGCTGGGATGTGAAAATATTTGGAAGCAGACGTCATGAAGATTTCAAACTCATAGTAAACATGCCTTTTCTAGCAAAAGATATTCATAGTCTTGAGGAATATTTTTCCCGTAAAAAAGAATGTCAGGATCAAATCGCTCGCTATATTCATGAAACGTTAGGACTTACCCCTGATCTTATGCTGAACGCAACAGATCGCAATGGTCGCCCGTACTTAACAGCACTTGGTTCTGTAGCAGATACAGGCGATGTAGGTGTTGTTGGAAGAGGAAATCGATTAAATGGACTGATCACCCCAATGCGGTCTATGAGTATTGAAGCGCCGGCTGGTAAAAACCCGCTTGATCATACAGGGAAATTGTATGGAGTGCTCGCACAACGATTGGCAGATCAAATTTTTGAGACCATTCAAAAGCCAACAGAAGTGCATATCTTTACTTCAAAAGAAGCACCGCTCCACAACCCTGATGAAATTGCCGTCCGTATTGAACAGTGGGATGGAAATGAAGTGGATAGAAAGAGAATTGAAGACATTGTCATGAATGCGGTTCATTCGATGGGCGATGTGACAAAAGATTTAATTTTTAAAGGCGTGACAATGTGGTAATAAGGATGAAAGAAAAAGTCATTGATGCCGTTCATGCATGTATTCATACAAAAGAACCCATGGCAGTGACCATTCATCCATATGAAATTGAAAAACACCAACAATTGAATCAACATCATCTTCTATTGATGCTAAAGCCTGAATTAACGAGTATCCATAAAGGTGTACAGCTTGATCGAATACTAGATGAACTTTTCCTACGCTTAGATAATCATGATGTAGAAATAGGAGCAGTGCGTGTTATATCATCCTTATATTTGAAAGAAAAGAAAATAATAGAAAAACAATATGGGATGCTGAACAAAATCTCTAAAAACGGTCTGAGTGAATTGTCAGATACGGCAAAAAAGATGCTGTTCTTTAAATATCCAGAGTTTAAACAGAAGGAACATTTCATATATGGAGGCCATGAATTTTTACAAAAGTACGAAGAGCTTACGCCATATGGTTTAGAGCTTCTTACACGGAACATGAAGGTGGACAAGCTAGGGGCGGGCACATACGCCATAAAGGCCGAGGTGGATGGAGAACAGATGCTTCTGCTCAATTCATTCCACCCTTGTCAAATTGAGTGGTTCACTGCACCTGCAAAGTCTATTATCGTCATGGAATGTTTTTCAAAGAAGCCCATGAGGATGTTAAGAGAAGATTTTATCGGTGCAACGGACCCTAAAGAGGCAAAAGCAGGTTCTTTTAAACACATGCTGCTGTCGGAGCGAAAGCGGTTTGGTTTAACGAACGTGTGTACTCGATTTAATGGCATTCACCTGTCACCAGGACCTGTAGAAGCAATGGCGGGAATGATTCACTATTTTCATACACCTGAAACAAGGCTGACTCCCGCACATACACTTTTTGGCCAGTTGTTAAAGAAAAATGGCTTTTCGGAGGAATCACTAGATCTGTTATGTGAAGATGTGTCCATTCATTCAAGCGAAGTACCAGTATTTGAATTAACTGAAAACCTCAATTGGGATGAATCATTAGATCTGTTAACAAAAGTGAGAAACGACATTCAAAAGCATGAACGTGTTCTGTAACAGGGGGGAACCACTTGAATAATGAAGGAGCTAGCCAGCGAATATGGATTGTTGGTCCACCTGGATCTGGAAAAACGACCCTTGCCCATCACTTGAAACAGGAATTCATGTTACCTCACTATGAGCTCGATGCCCTATTTTGGCAAGCGAACTGGAAAAAAACAGATCGGAAGTTGTTTATCGATAACGTCCATGAAGTTGTTAAACAAAAGAAATGGGTGATTGATGGTCAATATTCATCTGTTCACCATATCTTGACTGAATATGCTGATACGATCATATGGCTTGATGTGAAGAGAAGGAAGACATTCCCCCGTCTCATGAAAAGGACGTTCAAGCGGCTCATGACAAGGGAAAAACTTTGGAATGGAAATAAGGAGCGAATAGGTAATGCGCTCCAATTTTTCTCATATGCCTTTCATGTGTATCCAGAGGTGCTCCATCAAAACGAGAAGCTTTTTCATAAATTAAAAAAAGAATCACGTGTGAAATGCCTGCGCATAGACAAGCAGGAAGCAGCAGATCTGGTACTTAGGAAAATCAAAAACCTTGAGAAAAAGGGGTGAGGACATGATGAAATCTGATGATGCTGATAATGTCCTGAAATATTGGTTTTCGGAACAGCCAATCCGCTTAACACCTTTAAACGGAAGAAGCCCTAATGAAGGCTGGCTTGTAGAGGATGCTAAAAACCGCTTTGTCTTAAAAAAATGTGCGAGAAATCATGATGCAAAGTGGCTTCAATATTTAGAAGATTTAACAGATGCTTTGCTTGATCATGGTTTCCCGATTCAACCAATGATAGAGGCAGAGAACGGTCGTAAAACCATTTTATTCAAAGAACATTTTTGGCAGTTGCGGCCCTATTTTGAAGGAAGGCCATATGAAATGGGAAATCGTTCAGATGAACAAGAAGCCATTCGGGTATTAAGACAACTTCATTCATTAAAGAACTTACCGAAAGGGCCTGTGAACCCAAACTGTGAATTGAAAAACTGGATAACTTCACCGGACGAAACACTGGATAAGACGGCAAGTGTATTAAAGAAAGTCGTTTCTTCTAAAAAGGCTGCTTCTTTGCTTAAAGTGTATGAACAGGAGCTGATGAATGTACTCACGCTGCTAAATCCTAGTCTGTATGAGGCATTACCACATGCTGTCACACATGGTGATTTTCATTCTGGCAACCTGCTCATCCGTCATAAGAAGCTCGCCATGGTTCTTGATTTTGATACAGCAGGTTATAGACCACGAATTTATGATGCAGCCATATCTGCTTTTTTGTTAACGAGAATCAAGCGGGGAACATTTCAACTAGACATTGTGAAAACGATTCAATTTTTAAAGGCATATGCCAATGACTTATCTGAAAACGAGTGGCGTTCTATATCTGGTTTTATCAGACTTTTATATATTCCGACAGGTCGGTATTTAACACTTCTGCATATTTACACACCTCACTTATTGAACTGGTATATTGATTGGTCCTTGGAAGCACTAGAATCCGCATCAAGCCAGCTGAAAGAAGAATGGTATCTCCAAAAGGAGATGAGGATTTGAAGGTTGCTGTTGTCACTGGTGGAAATAGAGGCATTGGAAAAGAAGTGTGCAGACAGCTTGCGCAAGATGGCATGCTTGTCATTTTAACAGCACGGCAGATTGAAAATGCTGAATTAGCTGCTTCTGATATAAATGAGCAGGTTGTGCCATACCAGCTGGATGTGACAAACGAAGAGTCGGTTGAACGTCTGTCGGCTTTTATAAAGGATTCGTACGGAAGAGTGGATGTGCTGATTAATAATGCGGGAGTCTTTCTTGACAACATAATGGATGACGCCTTTCCATCTTTTTTAGATCTTCCTGTATCGACACTTCAAGAAACGATGAATGTCAATGTGTATGGCGCAGCCAGAATGACCAAGGCGGTTTTCCCTTACATGAAAGAGGCTGGATATGGACGAATCGTCAATGTATCTAGCGGCATGGGCAGGCTCTCCGCCATCTCCGCTTCAAACGATGTTAGGCGTGACGGAAAAAGCGGTCCTTACTACAGGATGTCAAAAGCGGCTTTGCACGTTCTGACAAAAGTCACGGCTTTAGAGGGGGCGCCATTTTCTATTCTTGCGAATGCGGTTTGTCCTGGCTGGGTACAAACGGACATGGGGACATCAGAGGCGGTTAAAACTGTTCAGGAAGGTGCATCAGGAATCGTATGGGCGGCACAGCTCCCCCGAGATGGACCAACAGGAGAGCTACTAAGAGACGGTAAAAGACTTCAGTGGTAAGAGGAGGCAGCTACATGCGAGGGATGAAAGAAAAGACAGTGATTGTGACAGGCGGGGCGCAGGGGATTGGATATGCGGTCGCAGAACGAGCAGCACAAGAAGGTGCGCAAGTCGTCATTGCTGATCACCATGTAGATTACGGATTAGCAGCAGAAAAAAGGCTCAAAGAAATTGGATATGATGTGTTGTTTATAGAAGCTGATATTGCTGATGAGGCAGCCATTGTCTCAATGGTAGAAAGAACAGTCGATCATTTTGGGAAAATTGACATGCTTGTGAATTGTGCAGCCGTTTTTATCATGCGTGGCCTTGAAGCTACTGTTGAAGAATGGCGGCGCATCATGGACTTAAATATTATGGGGCAAGCCCTATGTGTCAAACACACGTCACCTTACATGGAGAAAATAGGAAAAGGATCCATTGTAAATATTGCCTCCATTTCAGGTCATATTGCCCAGCCGAAATATTTAACATACAACGCAACAAAAGCAGCCGTTGTGAATATGACGCGATGCATGGCAATGGATTTGGCGGATGCAGGTATTCGTGTGAATGCAGTGAATCCCGGTACGGTGTGGAACAAAAATAACGAACGATTTCACTTGGAAGAACTTGGGTTGACAAGAGAGCAAGCAAATCAGCACCCTGATATTGGAGGGATGCACATGTTAAAACGAACAGCTGATCCAGAAGAGATCGCATCTGCTGTCATCTTTCTTCTCTCTGATGAAGCGAGTTTTATCACAGGAGAAAATCTAATGGTTGACGGCGGCTATACTGCCATGTAGAGGAGTAAACATTTTGATGAAATTTGATCTGCACACACATCATCAGCGCTGTGGTCATGCGGAGGGAAACATCAGAGAATATATCGATGAGGCTGTCAAACTAGGTCTAGAATGTATCGGAATATCGGATCATTCCCCGTTTTTTGGTGAAGAGGCTGATCATTTTAAACCATGGGTAGCGATGGCAAAGAGTGAATTTCAATCGTATGTAGAGGAAGTCCTGCAATTGAAAAAGGAATATGAGGGGAAAATTCACGTGCTGTTAGGTGTTGAATCTGACTATTTTCCAGAACACGAAGCCCTCTACCGAGACGTGTATCGACATTATCCATTTGATTATATCATTGGCTCGGTTCATGTCAGTAATGGATACGATCTATTCAACCGGAAACGCTGGGAACGAATCACAGAGAAACAAGCCATCATTGAAAAAGAGACGTATTACCAGTTGATTAAGATGTCTGCTGAGAGTCAAATGTTCGACGTTTTAGGGCATATTGACGCCTTAAAAGGTTTTTATCCAGAAATTGCTCATCTCAAAACAGAAGCTGTCGATGATGCGCTAAAAGTCATTGCGGAGAGTGGTTCTGTGATTGAAGTGAATACCTCTGGCAAAACAAAAGACTGCGGAGGCTGGTATCCATCAATGGATCTATTAGAGCGAGCCAAATTTTATGGTGTGGATGTCACGTTTGGCTCAGATGCTCATCAGCCCGCCCGCGTGGCAGATGATTGGCTGAAAGTGAAACAAACGCTAAAGGAATTAGGTTACCAGGAATGGTGTATTTTTCAATCTCGTCAAAAGCGAAAATTGGCTCTATAAATTCATAAAAAAGGGGTTATGAAAATGACAAAAGTTCGTGTAGCAATTGCAGGAGTAGGATCATGTGCGTCAAGTATCGTTCAATTTGTTGAGTTGGCTAAGGAAAAGAAGGATACGCTCTCTGGTGTTATGCATGACGTCATTGGAGGCTATCAGTTATCTGATGTCGAATTTGTTGCAGCTTTTGAAGTAGATCAAAATAAAGTCGGAAAAGACTTATCAGAGGCCATTTTTACTAAACCAACAGCTGCAGTGAAACATATCGATGTTCCGTTTTTCCAAGTAACCGTCGAAGCAGGTCCTTTATGTGATGGACTTGAAGGAGATTTGTCCAACTGCATTCAACCACATGAACATTCACTGAATATGAAAACACATGATGTGACGCAAAGGTTAAAAGATGTTCAGGCAGATGTACTCGTCTGCTTCTTACCAACAGGTTCGTTTGAAGCAGTTCGTGTGTACGCAGAGGCGTGTGCACACGCTCAAACAGCCTTTATTAATGCGACACCTGAACCGGTGGCAAATGATCCTGAGTTTGTCAAAATGTTTGAAGAGTCGGAGACCCCGCTCCTTGGAGACGATTTAAGAAGTCACTTAGGTGCAACCACACTGCATACAGCCTTAATTGAACTTTTAAAATCCCGCGGGATTGATATCACCAATACGTACCAACTAAATGTTGGAGGCAATACGGACTTTTTAAACCTAGCCAACCCTATGAGATCAACGAGTAAGCAAAAATCGAAGAGAAAAGCATTGTTCGCTTCAGGTATTGATGCCAGTGAAGTGGCAGCAGGTCCAAATGGTTATGTCAGCTATTTAGGGGATCATAAGGTCTGCTTCTTGCGATTAGAAGGGAATTCGATTTTAGATTCTGACATTTCACTTGAAATTCGTTTACAAGTAGAAGATAGTCCGAATTCAGCTGGTGTCATTGCGAATGCGATGCGTGTTGCAAAAGCAGCTAAAGATATGAATCATAGCGGTGTCATACATGACGTCTGCCCATTCTTATTTAAGAGTCCACCAATTGGACAAGTCGATTCAGAATCATTACGTTTGTTCAATGAATATGTGGCAAATGCTGAGCTGAAAAAGGTGTAACCAGTGGAAGCGGAACTCAATCTTCGCAAGATAAAATTTGCCGCTTTTGACTTGGATGGAACATTAATTGATGACAGAGGCGAGCTTATTGGTGATGTCCATGGCGCAGTGAACATGCTGCGCCAAAGAGGCATTATACCCATTATTGTGACAGGAAGAACCTATGATTCTTTCTTCTCTCTGGATTTAGATCGATCTCTACTCGCCTTATTTCATCATGATGTTTTGCTGAATGATGGGAATGTCATTTGTCATCATGAAAAGAAAACATTTGAGGTGAAGCAGTATGTAGATGCAGCTTTATGCCAACAGATCATCACATCACTTGATGGAAAAGCTGAATTTGTCATGGAATCTCATGGAAAGCACGTGGCATCAAGTAAAAGCGCTAAGTTGAAATACTGCATGCTATATAGCTTTCCACGAGAAAAAATAGAGGTTGGTCACAAGAAAGAATTCAACTTTGAGCGTGTCACAAAACTATTTATTTTACCAAAAGAAAAAGTGGATCTTGCTCGACAATTAAAAGATTGTCATTGCGACGTAGCAGATGCCCAGTTTTTAAATGCTCAAGTCATATCTCCAAAAGGGATTTGTAAGGCAGACATGCTTGAGCACCATTTATTCGATTGTTTTGGAGAAAGAGATTTAGATCGTGTGATTGCCTTTGGAAATGGTCATAATGACAGGCTGATGCTGAAGAAGGCCAAGTGGGGGCTAGCCGTTCAAGATAGTCATCCGTCGGCGATTGAGTTAAGTGATGTTCATTTACAGGAGCCTATTTCTGATTATCTATTTAAAGTTTTACAATCATTTGAAACGCCGCACGTTATCAATGAAAAGGGAGGTATTTAGTTGAGGACCCTTCAACTGCCTTTACCAGAAGCATTAGAAGATACAATGATATCGGATTTTATGGAAAGAGTTTCATTTCTATCTGCTCATATTGTGCACGTGGCTCTTAACGAAGAGGAATCTATGATTGAAGTAACCGTAGATAAAATGGGAGACAAAGAGGCAATATCAACTGCGTTTTCGAATCTATCGTCAAATATCGCACAGCTGCGGAGATTTCGTGAAAAAGAAATAAAATCAAATATTCATTTATCTAGTGAGCCTGTTCATTCGAAACTAAGCGAGGAAGATCAGAAAAGAACCTTCTATGATGAAGTTGAATTGGAACTTTCAAACTACTTTGATCAATTATTTTTAAATATAGGGATTTCACTTGGAGCGAAAGTAAGGCGATACCCTTCGACGATCAGTAAAGATTTAATGGAAAAATGTAAGTATCATACGAATTTTCCACAAAATATTTATTCTGTTTTTGAGATCCCTCATGATTATCAAATCATTGATGATATTCGAGAAAAGCATCATGGTTTTCAGCATGAACACTTCCAGCAGGCAGGCCGTTTTTTACAGCCGTGTATTTGTTATCACTGCTATGAGGAATGGGAAGGGAAGACGTATACAGACAATCAAATGATGACAGCAGCGGGGCAATGTTTTAGACATGAAATCTCTTGGAAAGTGGACCCTCTCAGGAAAATAGAATTTAGTATGCGCGAAATTGTCTTTATTGGTCATCAAGAATTTATCAATGAAACGAGAAAAGCACTCCTTGAGAACACATGGGAATGCTTTCATCAACTTGGTCTAAGTGGAAAGGTCACGACCGCAAATGACCCTTTTTTCTTTTATGATGATATGGATAAAGCGAATTATCAATTAATGGCTAATAGCAAATATGAATTAGTCGCTGTGACAGAAAAGAAAGACGTTTCAATCGCTTCTTTTAACGACTGCGGAGAGATGCTTTGTGAAAGGTTCCATATTAGCGGAGAAGATGGTCTGCCGCTTTATTCAGGTTGTGCGGCATTTGGGATCGATCGTTGGGTTCAAGTGTTTTTACAAACATACGGTCGAAATCGAAAGGATTGGCCGAAAGACATGCTTCATTTAAAGGAGGAGCGCTATGCTGCAAAGTAATCTGACTCAAGAAGAACATACAGCTCTCACTTTATCGACTCCTTTTTTAAAAGCCAGTCAAATTGAAGAGATGCAGGAGCTTTTGTATAAGCAGCAAGACTGGAATGTCATTCTCGGGATGCTGCATGTTCACCGGACAGCAGGAATTGCGTGGAAGAATATTAAACGTTATGCCATTCATTTAAGAAAAGAGTTTAAAGCGACTTATTTTTTAAAGTCATTAGAGATTATGTATAAGGGTCAACTAGAAACGGCTCGAGACAATATCAAGTTAAATGATCAGTTATTTCAAGCACTTGATCAAAAAGGAATTGAATATGCCATTGTAAAAGGAAGTGTGATTGGCCAGTGGGCATACGGTGATGTTGGGCTTCGCTTATTTGGGGACAACGATCTCTTTATCTCACAAGATCAGCTGCAAGAAACTGGACACGTATTAAACGAATTAGGCTATATTCAAGGTTCTTGGAACTATGAAACGGAGACAGTCACACCTGCGAAACGCAAAGACATCCTTTACCTCATCATGAACTCACATCAAACCTACACCTATATGAAACCTATACCAGATTGCCGCTTTATTGATTGTCATAAAATTGATGTTCAGTTTTCAGTTGACCTCATGACAGGGAACCGAACGGATTCAATCGTCAAAGAAATGCTGTCTAGACGAATTCAAACGTCTGTTGACGAGCACCTTGTATGGTCTTTAAAAGAAGAGGATATGCTTCTTTTCCTATGTATTCATTTTTATAAAGAAGCGATTTATTTAAATGAAGTGGAATCAATGAAAGACTTACTGCTTTATAAACTGCTAGATATATATGGCATGTTTATGAAGGAAGACCTACTCGATGTGGATTTGTTTGTCCGCCAGACGAAAGCGTATGGCTTTGAAAAGATGGTCTATTTTGCTTTTCATTATGTGAATGAGGTCTTTCCTCAAACGATTCCTGAACTTGTCATGGATGCACTTCAGCCTGAATCGCTTACTTATTTATCCGAAGTGCTGGATGCAAATGATGTCGTTCATACTTGGAATCAACCAATTCGTAAACGATTCTTTCATATTAATCGATCTTTAGATATTAACAAGCATTCTGTGCATAAGGAGTAGTGTCATGAAAGATCCGGCATCGCTATTTGATTTTAAGGGAAGAAATGACGTGATTTGGTATGGGAATATGAATCAAGAACAAAGCTGGGATCAAACAAGAGCTTTACCAGTCATGACAGACCATGTTCAAAATGAACTGGTTCTTCAGCAAGAACAACAACTGCTTTTGATTGCATCTAAAGAGCATCATGTCATCTTGCATCATCAGCCTGATAAAGCTTTTTTAGCCTATTTGGAAAATCAAGGTGTCCAGCTTCCGCATATGACTCAACTAGACCAAGCATTTAAATTAAATGGACTGATTGTACCGTATCTTTTAGATGAATCACTTGAAAAAGAAGCATTGATTGAAAAAAGAACGATATACGGCTCAAATGCTACACTCGTAAAGCGGTTCAATCATAAGATTTCTACTAGAAGATGGGCAGAAGAACATCTGTTTAACGTCACGTGCGGCGCTATCTGTCATCATACTGACGAATTAAAACAGACGTATGAAGAATTAAAGGCGAAGAATTTCTCAAAAATGGTTCTGAAAATACCTTATGGATCATCTGGGAAGGGGCTGCGTATTTTAAAAAATGACCGAGAATTTATGCAGCTGCTGACCTTTATTGAAAGAAGGAATATCGAAACGGATTTACTCTTAGAGGGATGGCATCCGATTAAACGGTCCTTAAATGCCCAATTGCTCATTCAAGAGAAGGGGTCACACTTACTCTCCATTACAGAGCAGAAAATTAATGAGGACGGCATTTACTTAGGGACGGATTTTGCGCCTGTGTATGAATTGGACAAAAAACGTGAATACGAAGCAAGCATGCATCGAATCATAGAGCTTCTTTATGATGAAGGGTATCGTGGTGTGGTTGGTGTCGATTCAATTATTGATGAAAATGAACAGCTCATACCGATCATTGAAATAAATGCCCGGTTCACACAGGTCACTTATTTACTCCCACTGATTTGTCGTTTTTTTTCAACCTACGAATATATCGAAAGCCGCTTTAAACGATTCTCATGCCGCACTGACCTGCCATTTGAAGATGTCCTAACGGAGGTAACAGAAGCACTCAATCCGGGAGAAGATGGCGGGTTCTTTATTTATACTTTTGGTAAGACGAGATCTGATGATACGTGGCACTATCGATTGTTTATCTTGTTTTACCATATGAAGAAGGACAAGCAGATTCATATGCTGACCATGTTTGATGAGATGGAATTTTCATCAGAAAGGAGGAGGAGTAGTGCTGGAAAATGACTTTACGCTCTTAGAGAAAGCGAATCGTTATGGGACGCCGATGTATGTATACGATGGAGATGCATTGAAAGAGCACTATGAGCACATTACATCATGGCTCCATCAAACAGCTGAGGTGTTCTTTTCATTTAAGTCCAATGGAAATGTCTCGATTGCATCATTGTTACGGTCTTTTGGAGCTGGTATAGAAGTGGCTTCTGAAGGAGAGCTTTTCATGGCGATAAAAGCAGGTTATTCACCGCAGCAAATCATTTTTTCTGGACCGGGTAAGCAGAAGGAAGAGATTGATACCGCTGTTCAGCATGAGATCTATTGTATTATCGCCGAATCTAAGGAAGAACTGACCTACATCGCTGAGTCTGCAAAACGTCAAGACAAGCAGGCATCAGTAGGCATTCGGATCAATCCAGAATCAATTGAATCACGAGCCAAAATAAAAATGGGCGGAGTTCCAAGTCCGTTTGGAATAGATGAATCTAAACTGAATGATGTATTTGATCTGTTTCAGAAGTATGATCATTCGCTGCTATTTAAAGGTATCCATATGTATCTGGGGACTCAAGTTCTTGATGAAACATCGCTTTTATCATCGTTTGAATACACACTTAACACAGCTGTTCGAATCAAGAATGAATATGGACGAACATGCCAGATGGTTGATTTAGGTGGCGGTTTTGGCATTCCGTATTTTCAGCATGAAACCCCGCTTCATGCTGAAAGGCTATTTCAACACGTAGCGGATTTGATTAGATCATATGAAACTGAGCTTGAATTTCCGAGGTTTATTATAGAAATGGGGAGATTTCTTTTAGCAGAATGTGGTGTTTATTTAACAACCATACAATATGTAAAAGAATCAAAAGGGCAGCCGTTTTTAATAGCAGATGGCGGGATGCATCATCATCAAGCGATGACGTTTAGAGGCAGATTGCTCCGCAATAATTACCCTATGCGGCTTATTAAACATTCCAGCAACACCGCAGACGTAGTGAAACAATCAATTGTTGGTCCGCTTTGTACACCAGAAGACTTAATTGGCAGGCAGGTGGAGCTTCCGCAAGGGGAAGTAGGGGATCTTCTTTGTATTGAGAAATCTGGTGCATATGGACTGAGCTACAGCCCTACCTTATTTTTAGGTCATTCTTCTCCGCTTGAGCTACTGTTGTTTGAGGGGAACGATTATGTTGTGCGAGATAGAGGGACCCCGGAAGATCTCTTATGGAAACAAAATAGATCACTCTTTAGACAAAGGAGGGGTGGAAATGAAACTGACAGAGCTGCGACAAGAAACGATTGATCGTCTCATTCTCCAATTTTCAGAAAGAGCAGGGCAGCTGGATGCCGAATCTCGGTTCCCACATCAGAATCTAGACGAGCTGATTGATTGTGGATTACATGTCGCCAATATGCCAAAACAAGACGGAGGTCTTGGATATGGATTTGAAGAAACGATCACCTTGTTGTCACACATATCTAAAGGGTGTGCGTCAACAGGCCTCATTATGGCGATGCATTACTATTCGCTCGGCGCATTTTCTGAAGTGCTGACAAGTGAGCAGCAGGCTTCGGTATTTGACGATATTCGGCATTCAGGAGAGTTCATCGCTTCTGTCAGCGACCCGAATGTGATTTTTATTTATCAGCGAAAGCAAATGGAGGGAATTCCAACCATCACCGCCGAAAAAACAGATGGCGGATATCTTGTGAGTGGAACTAAGTTTACTGTGACAGGTGCACCGCGCATTAAATATTTGCCAATCTATTGTGAGTATGCCCCGTCGTCATGTACATCTCAATATGGAATGACGGCGCTTTTAATGACATTACCGAGTGAAGGTGCTGCGGTGGAGGAATCGTGGAATTATTCGGGAATGAGAGCATCGATGAGTCATCACATTCATTTTGATCAAGTGTTTATACCCGATCATCAGCTCATCGGGCGGGAAGGCTACGCAATAGAAGATACTGAACATTTAATCTATTGGTTTCGTTTAGCTGTTACCGCTGTTTATTACGGGATTGCAAAGGCAGCATATGAACATGCCCTCGGTATGGCATATAAAAGGAATGATCGAATTTCTAAGAAAAAATCAGCCTTTTTACCAGGTCAACAATTTCGTATTGCAGATATGAAAATGAAATTAGATGTTGCACATTCTCAGCTCATGGCCTGTGCCCAGCAAGCAGATCGAGAAAAGAAACAAACTCATTACTCGAGTGAGTTGTATACAAAGACGCTGATTACTAAACACTTTGTGACACAGGCGGCAGAAGAAATCGTGGAACTGGCTTCTCAGGTCGAGGGTTTTTCTTCATTACAGCAAGGATCTTTGCTTGAGCGCTTAAGCCGAGATGTGAAAGCGGCAAAATTTCATCCACCTTCAGAAGATGTATTAAAAGAAGTGATTGCGAAAAAAGAGCTGGGCATTATCCCGTTAAAAAATCGCTGGGTATGATGGCGTAAAAAAGGAGGAGACATATGTGGCTACTGCAGCACCTATTTACCGAAACAATTATTTAAACTGTTCTCAATTAACGATTGCAGCCATGCTTCTTAGACAAGGAATTCAAATCGACAGGATTTGGAGGCAAGCTGGTCTTGTTTATAGATCTCAAGACCAAGGATTTGTTTTGATCGGTTCCTTTAAACATTTTCGTGAAGATATTCTGCATCATAATGGCATTCATTTAGAAGAAATTTTTTACACCGAAGAGGAATTAGACCTCTATATGAATCGGGTATTTAAACAGCATCCTGAGAGAGGCACTGTGTCTGTTTCTTTAGATATATTTGAATTACCGTACTGTCCATTTTTTGAAAGAGAACATGGATATCATACATTGGAAGTACTTGAGGTGAATGATGATCATGTAGTGATCAGTGACCATGCTTATTCCTATCATGGCACATTGAGTAAAGATCATTTGATGAAAGCCGCACGCTCTGTCTACGAACATACGCCTCGAACCGAAAATCGTTATAAATGGATCAAACAGGTTGATCTTGAGAAAGAACCGGATGTAATGAAAGTTTTAAAAGAGCATGTCGCCATATTAGAAGGTGCACCGCCACATTTTGAATTGCCTGGAGCTATCACAGGACTTGACGCAATTTCAGTCATTCAAAGAGATTATATAGATAGTATCAAAGGTGATGAAAATGGTAATTTATTAGACAATGTTTATTTTGAAGGACTAAAGGATGTCGCCAACTCCAGAAAACATATGGTGACATTTTTATCATCATATGAAAATGAGCATTTACAACCCCTTATTCAAGCATTTGAAGATGCTTATCAAAGCTGGACAGTGCTTGCTAATTTTACAGCTAGAGTCGGCCTCAGCAAAAATCCTCGCAGTATGATTGAAAGAACGTCGAATCGGTTTCAAAAAACATTAGAAGTGGAGACAAGCCTTCTCACGCAACTAAAAGAGGTGATTCAAAATGAAAACCTATCAACCCCTCACTCTTCATGATTATGTCAATAACAGAGGCATCACATATCAAAATGAATATGAAAAAGGCCAATTAACCATTGGCGGGGCTTCTTTGCCGGCTGAGTTGGTCATGAACGTGAAAGACTCTTTGGTCGAAGGCATTCCTTTTCAGTTCATTTATCAAGATCAAGGAGACAATATTGAATTAGAAGGTCAGTCTATTCAACTTCAGGCAGTTGAAGCAGAAGCGCTCCATGTCGTTGGCTGTTCATCTAATGGTAATCTCTACGAAAAGATGACATTATTACGAGAGGGGACCGTTGTCTTGGAATCTCGTCTTTCATTAACCGATGTGATTGAACGTGAACCTGCATTTGATGATCGATTGGCTTATGCATTTGATTATATTCATACGGTAGCCGGCATCAATCATCATTTGACATCAAACCTATGGATTGATTCGCTTTCCTTCTCGCAAAAAATCGTTTTTGATGAAATCCGCTTTCAAGATAATCCATTTATGCATATTTTCGCAATGACGATCCAGCAGTCAGATCAGTGATGGAAGGGAGCCATGTCTATGTGCGGCATTGCAGGTTATTGTCATTTTAACAAAGCACCACTTGATCCACACATCTTACTGAAGATGAAAAACGTACTTAGTGTGCGTGGACCTGATGATAGTGGTGTATATCAAGACGACTCAGTTGGTTTGGTTCATACGCGGCTTTCCATTATCGATATTCAATCTGGGCCGCAGCCAATAACAAATGAAGATGAGTCTATTTGTGTGATTTTAAATGGCGAGATATATAATTTCCAAGAACTAAGAGAGGACTTATGGAATAAAGGTCATACGTTTCGTACGCTGACAGATACAGAAGTACTTGTTCATGGCTATGAAGAATATGGTATTTCTTTTATTGAGCAATTAAATGGAATGTTTGCAGCTGCGATATGGGATCAAAAGAAGAAAGAATTCTTTTTATTTAGAGACCGGTCTGGGATTAAGCCGCTTTATGTTTCAGAATGTAGAGGAGGGCTTATTTTCGGATCGGAAATGAAGGCTCTTCTTCAGCATCCAGATATACAAATTGCCATTCAGCCTGAAGCTGTCCTTAGTTATTTATCCTTCCGTTATGCGATCGGCGAGCAAACTTTCTTTCAAGGAATTCAAACATTACCCCCAGGGGTCATCTTGAAAATAGATGAAACAGGAATGACAAAAGAGGCCTATTGGCAATATCCTTTCCCATCTGATGGAATTGACAGGGGAGAACGTTATTATCAAAAGGGATTGTTTGAATTACTTCAAGATAGTGTCCAAAAACAAATGATGTCTGATGTACCTGTAGGAGCTTTTTTGAGTGGAGGAGTGGATTCGACTTCCATTGTTGCTTTGATGTCCAAATATGCGAACGAGAATATTCACTGTTTTTCGACCAGCTTTGAAGAGGAAGGCTTTTCTGAAGAAAGCTATGCCAAACTCGCGGCAGATCAATACAATGTCAAGCTTCACTCACATCGAATGAGTGAAGAAGAATACTTTCAATTATTGCCAGAAGTTGTGAAACGAAGAGATCATCCTCTTTCCATTCCTCATGAGGTCGCTTTTTATCATATGTCACGTGAAGCAAAAAAGCATGTAACGGTTGTTTTGTGTGGTGAAGGAGCGGACGAATTGTTTGCAGGGTATGGTCGTGTATTTAGGAGTCCTTCAGATTGGCGTAAAATTTTATGGCTTCAAAAAAACCGAAAGCTGTCATCCATCCTTTCAAAGGTATTATTTGAACCGTCCTTTCAGCAACAGGTGCATCAATTTATCCATCTTGATGGGGAAATGGAACATTATAAAAAAAGATATGCTTGGTTTACGGATAGCGAAAAAGAGCAGCTCTTAGGTCAGCACGCTCATTCTATTGATTCTGCTGATTTGCACATGAATCAATTGATCGCCCATTGCTTTAAAGAGATGGAAGGGGCGTCGTATGAAAACAAACTGCTCTATTTATTTCAACAAATTCATTTACCCAACTTGTTAGACCGGCTTGATATGATGACGATGTCACATGGACTAGAAGCACGTGTACCGTTTCTTGATCATCGCATCATCCAATTTGTCAACGATATGCCTTTCAAGTACAAACTTCCTTATAAAGGGCTACCTAGCAAAGTGCAAGCATTTTTCCAATCGAGCCTTAAAACAAGTGAGGTCCAAGATATTCCGAAATATATGTTGAAAAAGACAATGGAGCAAACGGTGGATAAGCGTATATTATATAGAAGAAAAATGGGTTTTCCGGTTCCGGTGTATCATTGGATGAACAAAAGAATGGGAGAAATCGAAGAGAAACTTCTTGATCAACAAAGCTTTGCAACACAATTATTTCAAAAAGAGCCGCTAGAACAATTTTTGCGACATCATTCGAATCAGAAGAACAAAAATGGAGCGGACCAAAAAGTGTGGATGCTTTACAACTTGGAATTATGGCATGATCACTATATCAAAGGGGCGCGTCTTCCGCTCCAAACTAGTCATTAAGAGGCCCGGTCTATTCACCATCCCTGCTGCATATATGATATGGAAGGGGAGTGATGCGATTTTGAGGCTGAGTGAGCTGTCAGGAAAAGAGATCGTCGATATTAAAAGAGCGGAGCGGCTTGGCGTGCTTGGACAAACCGACCTTGAAATAAATGAACAGGACGGTCAAATTACAGCACTCATCATACCTTCCGTCAAATGGTTTGGCTTTCGAAAACAAGGAAATGACATCCGCGTTCCGTGGAATCACATTCAAAAAATAGGATCAGATATGATCATTCTCGATGTGCCTGAAGAACTTCAGCCGCACGGAGAAAAAGAGCACCCATCATAAAAGGGTGCTCTTTTTCTTTTCTCTCTCCGATTTGTTCACAGGCTGAATCCTCTCCTCATATGCTGAAAGGGAGATTCGGAAAATATTACAGACTTTTTTAAATAAAGAAGGTGAACGGTCAGTATGTTGAGCGGTTTAACGGTTGCGGTGATCGGGGGAGATGCTAGGCAGCTTGAAATCATTCGCAAGCTGTCACAGCAGCATGCCAAAGTGTTTTTGGTCGGATTTGATCAGCTGGATCATGGATTTATTGGTGCTGAAAAGCTGAAAATGTCAGAGCTTCCATTTGAACAAGTGGATAGTATGATCCTTCCGGTATCAGGTGCTACAGACGAAGGGGTCGTTGCCACCGTTTTTTCAAATGAGAAGGTCGTGCTAGAAGCTAAATATTTAGAAAGAACCCCTGCACATTGTACCTTGTACTCAGGTATTTCTAATATGTACTTAGACAATATGGCAAAGCAGGTGAACCGGAAGCTTGTGAAGCTGTTTGAGCGAGATGATATTGCCATATATAACTCTATTCCAACAGTTGAAGGGATTATCATGATGGCCATTCAGCAAACGGACTATACGATTCATGGGTCACATGTCGCTGTTCTCGGACTTGGTCGAACAGGGCTCACCATTGCCCGCACATTTCGGGCGCTAGGTGCGGAAGTGAAAGTTGGTGCTGCGGATACAGCCCATTTAGCGCGAGCCTTTGAGATGGGACTTGATCCATTTTCAATGGACCGTTTAAAAGATGAAGTAACGGATGTCGACATCATCATCAATACGATTCCAAGCTTAGTATTAGATTCATCTGTCATCGTCAGCATGACACCAAAGACACTCATTTTGGATATCGCCTCCCGCCCAGGTGGAACAGACTTTGACTTTGCACAAAAGCATGGAGTGAAGGCGCTTCTTGCACCAGGACTTCCAGGGATTGTGGCACCAAAGACAGCCGGGCAGATCATTGCAAAAGTGCTATCTGGTCTCTTATGTGAACTTGCGGAGGAAAAAAGGGGGATGGAATCATGACTACACTAAAAGGGAAAAGAATCGGTTTTGGTTTAACAGGTTCTCACTGCACGTACGAAGCTGTTTTTCCGCAAATCGAATCACTCGTGAAAGAAGGGGCAGAAGTGCGTCCTGTCGTGTCATATACGGTGCAAAATACGAATACGAGATTCGGAGAAGGAGCGGACTGGATTGAGCGGATTGAGAAGCTGACAGGATTTCAAGCGATTGACTCAATCGTCAAAGCAGAGCCGCTTGGACCAAAACTTCCACTTGATTGTATGGTCATTGCGCCTTTAACAGGCAATTCAATGGCGAAATTTGCAAATGCACTAACAGACAGTCCAGTCTTAATGGCTGCTAAGGCGACCATTCGTAATCATCGCCCTGTCGTTTTAGGCATTTCCACCAATGATGCATTAGGTTTAAATGGTACAAATCTCATGAGACTCATGTCGACAAAGAACATTTTCTTTATTCCATTCGGCCAAGATGATCCATTCAAAAAACCGACTTCCATGGTAGCGCATATGGATCTACTGACGAAAACAGTAGAAGAGGCGCTCGAGCATAGACAAATTCAGCCCATTTTAATTGGATCAAACGAATAATAGATTCACTAGAAAATCATGAAAGATTCAAAAAAGGTACTTCAAGCCTTGCTTTTCTATGGTAAAATAAAATGTAAAAAGTCATAGGATGGCCATCCGAAAGAAAAGAATCATGGATGGGTCGGAAGGAGTTTTACTGATGGGAAGAGGATTGCATGTAGCTGTAGTTGGAGCGACTGGAGCTGTCGGTCAACAAATGTTAAAAACACTAGCTGACAGAGATTTTGAAATGGATACACTTACTCTACTATCCTCAAAACGTTCTGCTGGAACAAAAGTGACATTCAGAGGTCAAGAGTATACCGTTCAAGAAGCAACACCTGAAAGCTTTGAAGGGGTCAATATTGCACTATTCAGTGCGGGAGGAAATGTTTCCAAAGCGCTAGCTCCTGAAGCGGTCAAACGAGGTGCAATTGTTGTCGATAATACAAGTGCTTTTCGTATGGACGAAAATACCCCTCTTGTCGTACCAGAGGTAAACGAAAAAGATTTGCATGACCATCAAGGGATCATTGCAAACCCTAACTGTTCAACGATTCAAATGGTAGCGGCGCTAGAACCGCTTCGTCAAGCGTATGGCATGAAAAAAGTCATTGTGTCTACTTACCAAGCAGTATCAGGTGCAGGACATGAAGCCATTGACGAACTGTACAGCCAGTCGCAAGCCATTTTAAATAAAGAAGATGTGAAACCAGAAGTCATGCCTTATCAAATTGCCTTTAATGCGATTCCGCAAATTGATAAATTCCAAGACAATGGCTATACATTTGAAGAAATGAAAATGATCAATGAAACGAAAAAAATCATGCACTTGCCAGAGCTGGAAGTAGCGGCAACATGTGTGAGACTACCAATTGAAACGGGTCATTCAGAATCGGTTTACGTTGAACTTGAATCAAATGACGCAACGGTTGATGACGTCAAGTCCATCCTAAAAGATGCACCAGGCATCACATTACAAGATGATCCGTCTCAGCAAATTTATCCAATGCCTGCAGATGCTGTTGGTAAAAACGACGTATTTGTCGGCCGCATTCGGAAGGATTTGGATCGTCCAAATGGCTTCCATATGTGGATTGTATCTGATAACCTGCTAAAAGGCGCTGCATGGAACTCCGTTCAAATTGCAGAAAGCTTACGAGCATTAAAATTAGTTTAACATTCAATGGATGATGAGGACGAATAGAAGAGAGTTAGGCATCTTTCGCCTGCTCTCTTCTGTTACGTCAGAATGAACTTGGAGTGAAAACAGTGAAAATAATTGTCCAAAAATTTGGCGGTACATCTGTCAAAGATGATCAAGGGAGAAAAAGGGCACTTGCACATATCCTATCTGCAAAAGAGAAAGGCTATAAATCGGTCGTTGTCGTGTCTGCGATGGGACGAAAAGGCGATCCTTATGCGACAGATACGCTGCTTGGTCTGCTTTACGGCAATGCGCAGCATATGACAAACCGAGAAAAAGATTTACTCGTGTCTTGCGGAGAAAATATTTCAGCTGTTGTTTTTTCAAGTATGCTGAATGAAAACGGGCTAAAGGCTGTAGCGATGACTGGATCACAGGCAGGCTTTGTGACAGATAAAGAACATACAAATGCGAAAATTATTGACATGAAGTGTGAACGTCTTGAGGCGGCACTTTCAGAGCATGATGTGGTTGTCGTTGCTGGATTCCAAGGCGCTGCA
Source organism: Bacillus sp. JUb11 (assembly GCF_024807925.1). Lineage (NCBI taxonomy): Bacteria > Bacillati > Bacillota > Bacilli > Caryophanales > Bacillaceae > Bacillus > Bacillus sp. JUb11. The sequence goes on from NZ_JANUEZ010000005.1 coordinate 286,555, forward strand.
AAAAATGGAGACGTGACAACAATCGGACGAGGCGGCAGTGATACGTCAGCTGCTGCGTTAGGCGCTGCATTGCAGGCAGATTTCATCGATATTTTTACAGATGTAGAAGGGGTCATGACAGCAGATCCCCGTATCGTAGAAAATGCCAAACCACTGAGAGTCGTGACATACACAGAAATTTGTAACCTCGCATACCAAGGGGCAAAAGTCATTCACCCTAGAGCTGTTGAAATTGCCATGCAAGCAAAAGTACCAATGAGGGTCCGTTCAACATACTCTGATGATGAGGGCACACTCGTGACATCACACTACTCAGATAAAATGAGTCATGATGTGTACGACCGCCTGATTACGGGTATTGCACATGTCAATGATGTCACACAAATCAAAGTCCCAGCTAAAGAGGGACAGTACAGCGTACAAACAGAAGTCTTTAAAGCAATGGCAAATGCCCAAATCAGTGTCGATTTCTTCAACATTACACCGAGCGAAATCGTCTATACGGTGACAGGTGCAATGACTGAAAAAGCAACGGCGATCCTAAAAGATCTGGGCTATACGCCGATTGTCACGACAAACTGTGCAAAGGTATCAGCTGTTGGAGCAGGCATTATGGGTGTACCAGGTGTCACATCTAAAATTGTATCTGCACTATCTGAGCAAAATATTCCGATCTTACAGTCCGCTGACAGTCATACGACGATTTGGGTGTTAGTGAACGAAGAAAACATGAGAGCGGCTGTTAATGCCCTTCATGAAGTGTTTGAACTTTCAAGATAAATGTGATTGAATCATGATGAGGTGAAAAAAATGAATTTCGGAAATATCGCAACAGCTATGATTACACCTTTTGATAAAAAGGGCAACATTGATTTCCAAAAGCTATCAATTCTCATTGATTACTTGTTAAAAAACGGCAGTGACTCTTTAGTCGTTGCAGGGACAACAGGCGAATCGCCAACTTTATCGACTGAAGAAAAAGTCGCTCTTTTTCAGCAATCGGTGAAATTAGCAAATGGTCGTTGTAAAATCATTGCAGGAACAGGCAGTAATAACACAAATGCGTCTATTAAACTAACGAAAAAAGCAGAAGAAGCGGGCGTTGATGCAGTGATGCTTGTCGTACCTTACTACAACAAGCCATCACAGGAAGGCATGTATGCACACTTTAAAGCAATTGCCGAGTCTACATCTCTTCCTGTCATGCTTTACAATGTACCAGGAAGAACGGTTGCTTCATTAGCACCAGAAACAACGATTAAGCTTGCGCAAATACCGAACATTGTCGCAATCAAAGAAGCAAGCGGTGATCTAGATGCCATGACAAAAATCATTGCAGAGACACCAGAAGATTTTGACGTTTATTCTGGTGACGACAGCTTAACGCTTCCTGCGGTTGCGGTTGGTGCAAAAGGAGTCGTCTCAGTGGCTTCTCATATCGTAGGCCTTGATATGCAGCAAATGCTAAAAAGCTACGCCTCAGGACAAACAGCGAATGCGGCATTGATTCATCAAAAGCTGGTGCCGATCATGAACCAGCTGTTCTCAGCGCCAAATCCAACGCCTGTCAAAACAGCTCTTCAGCTGAAAGGATTAGATGTCGGATCTGTTCGACTCCCGCTTTTACCTTTATCAGAAGAAGAGAGACTGAATTTAAGTAGCGTATTAAACAGCTGATCAAAACAAAAAAATTCGTAAGCGGTCATTCTCAGATGTCCCTGAGTATGACCGTTTTTTATACATAAACACTTTCTTAAAATGTGACTTCATCTTGTTTTCTAAAATTAGATTCAGTTATAATAGCATTAAGCGATGATGGACGGGCTTGAGACTAGGAGGATAAGAATTTTGAAAAAGAAAAATACAGAGAACGTAAGAATTATTGCACTGGGAGGCGTTGGAGAAATCGGGAAAAACTTATATGTCATTGAGATTGATTCCGACATATATGTTGTAGATGCAGGACTCATGCATCCAGAAAACGAAATGCTAGGCATTGACGTGGTCATTCCTGATATCTCTTATTTAACAGAACGAGCTGATCGGGTGAAAGCAATTTTTCTTACCCACGGACATGATGAAGCAATCGGAGGCGTATTCCATTGCTTAAGCAAATTGTCTGTACCAGTTTACGGTACGAAGCTGACCCTTGCGTTACTTCGAGAAAAGTTAAAGCAATACGGCTTCAATCAAAAAGCTGATTTGCGAGAGGTTCATGCAAAGTCAGTCATTACATTTGAAACAACAAAGGTATCGTTCTTTAGAACGAATCACAGTATTCCTGATTCAGTCGGAATCAGCTTCAAAACATCTCTTGGTTCAATCGTATGCACAGGTGATTTTAAATTTGATCAAACCCCAGCGCTTAACCAAGCCTGTGACATCGGAGAGATTGCGAAAATTGGAAACAATGGCGTTTTAGCACTTCTTTCAGACAGTGCAAATGCTGAAAAACCAGGCTATACACCTTCTGAGGCGCTCGTCCAAGACGAAATCTCAAATGCGATGTACAATGCTGAAAATCGTGTGATTGTCGCTGTATCTTCATCAAATATTAATCGTGTACAGCAAATCATTAATGCCACAAACCAAAATGGCCGTAAGCTTGCAGTAGCAGGGAAAAATATGATGACAACGCTTCAGCTTGCGATCAAACTTGGTTATGTGACAGCAGACGAAGAATTATTTGTTCCAGTCCAAGAAGTGAAAAAAATGGCGAAAAACAGTGTGGTCATTCTCACAGCAGGAAGCCACGGTGAGCCTCTCGCTGCTTTAACAAAAATGGCGAAACAAAATCACAAACAGCTTCATATTGAAAAAGATGACACGGTTGTGATTGCGTCTACACCTCTTCCAGGACAAGAACTCACCTATTCAAAAACGGTGGATTTCCTTACAAGAAGCGGAGCACAAGTGATTTTTGCTCAAAAACGTGTGCATGTATCTGGACATGGCTGTCAAGAAGAGTTAAAGCTCATGCTGAACTTACTGAAGCCAAAGTATTTAATTCCAGTAAACGGCGAATATCGCATGCAAAAAGCACATTCTCGTATTGCTGAAGAAGTGGGCATGAAACGAAGCGACATTTTCTTAATTGATAAAGGGGATGTTGTGGAATTTAGAGGTCAAAACGTCAAAATCGGTGAAAAAGTACATCAAGGGAACATTTTGATCGACGGTCTTGGTGTTGGTGATATTGGGAATATTGTCTTACGTGATAGACGACTATTGTCTCAAGATGGCATCTTAATTGTGGTCATTACGCTCGATAAACAAAAGAAACAATTAATTTCTGGACCTGAGATCATCACAAGAGGATTTGTTTATGTAAGAGAATCCGAGGAGCTGATTGTGAAAGCAACAGAAATGGTCAAAGGGATTGTGAAAGAGCAAACGGAAAACTCAATTGTTGAATGGTCAACACTGAAACAATCCATGCGCGATGTACTAAATCAATTCCTATATGAAAAAACAAAACGTAAGCCAATGATCATTCCAATTATTATGGAAGTGTGATGAGAAAAGTCCAAAGAGCACAAGCTCTTTGGGCTTTTTTGATGTGACATGATGAATGCGGATGGAATGTGACGATCTTGTTCATAATAGGAGGAGAGTTTTTAGGAAAGGATGGAGACAAATGGACGAACAGAATGAACAGCAGCCTGAGCGAAAACCAGAAGAAAAAGATAGCATTATGAGCAAAATACAACAGCTTGGTGAAACAGCCGTCCCGCAGTTGTCACAAGATACAAACATACATTGCCTGACTATTATTGGACAAATTGAAGGGCACATGCAGCTGCCGCCACAAAATAAAACAACCAAATACGAACATGTCATTCCACAAATCGTAGCAGTTGAACAAAACCCAAAAATTGAAGGGCTTCTGATCATTTTAAATACAGTGGGCGGCGATGTAGAAGCAGGACTAGCCATTGCAGAAATGCTCGCTTCTTTATCCAAACCGACTGTATCCATTGTGCTTGGCGGCGGCCACTCTATTGGGGTCCCAATCGCCGTATCGTGTGATTATTCATACATTGCCGAAACAGCAACGATGACCATTCACCCTGTACGCTTAACCGGTCTAGTCATCGGTGTTCCGCAAACCTTTGAATACTTAGATAAAATGCAGGAAAGAGTCATAAATTTTGTCACGAGTCACTCAAACATTACAGAAGAGAAATTTAAAGAGCTTATGTTCTCTAAAGGCAATCTAACAAGAGACATCGGGACAAATGTCGTTGGCCATGAGGCGGCTGAATACGGACTGATGCATGAAGTCGGCGGCGTTGGACAAGCGATTAAAAAGCTGAACGAGCTTATTGGAGAACGGGCTGCACAAAACGAGGGGCTGATCCAATGATTTTATATACACCTATGCCTTATGAAGCCATTTACGCTGAGGAACAAGGAGAACGCAAACTCCAGCAGGTAAACATTCAGGGCGTGCCAGTGATGGTTGAAATGAAAGAAGATGAAGCGGAAATCGTTCAAGTAATGAGTACGAATCCAATGGACTTTTTGAATCAGGAGCTTGCACCAGGTAAGCGATTGAAGTTACATTTAGGCACCAATCAAACCGACTCATATGAATGATTCTATGCTATAATAAAGGGAAAACTTACAACAAGATGCAGCCAAAACCAGGCTGCTTTCTTTCTGATCTTTTCGTAGGTTATATTTTCTTTTGTAGTAAGGTGATGAGTATGGCGAAAAAGAGAAAACGTAAAACAAGAAAAAAACAAAATAAACAGCTAAAACTGAAATATGAACTAAATGGGTTAGTCTGTATTGCCATAGCGATCATTGCCATTTTACAGCTAGGTGTAGTTGGACAAACCTTTGTACATCTATTCCGATTCTTTGCAGGTGAATGGTTTATTCTCTGCCTTATCGGATTATTTCTTTTTGGTGTAACGATTTTTTGGAAAAAACAAATTCCTGATTTACTGACAAGAAGAAAAGCAGGTTTATACTGCATCATTGCGAGTATCTTGCTTTTGTCCCATGTGAAGCTTTTTCAGCATCTTTCAGCTGCAGGCGTGATAGGCTCTCAAAGTGTGATCAGAAATACGTTTGAGCTATTTTTAATGGATATGAAAGGTGAGACAGGCTCGCCCGATTTAGGAGGTGGTATGATCGGTGCCGTATTATTTGCGGCCTCCTATTTCTTGTTTGCACAAGCAGGGTCGCAAATCATGGCCATTGTGCTAATGCTGATTGGCATTGTTCTGATCACTAACCGGTCACTGCAAGAAATGGTCAAAAAAGTGACGCTACCTGTATCACAATTTTTGGTGAAGCAGTGGAAAGCATTTATTGAAGATATGAAAGGCATAAGGCAGGCGAAAAAGAATGCACCTGCGCAGAAAACAAGTGAAAAGAAAAAACGTTCACGCATACAAGAAGAGGCCGAAGAAGATCATGATCAAATCTTGATCGAGGAAGAAGAGCAGGCTTCTGACAATCGTCAGCCGATTATCTCAAGTTTTGCTGATCGAGATGACATGCTCACACCGCCGGTTCAAAAAGATCAGCCGGTCAATGAGCCAGATCCTCTTCAAGAAACTGTACAAGGCACTCCGTCTCATGATACAGGGGATGAACCGAAAGAAGCTCCGCCTATGACGTTTACGGAGCTTGAAAATAAGGATTATGAGCTGCCATCGCTTGATATTTTAGCTGAGCCGCAGCATTCAGGTCAGCAAACAGATAAGAAGAATATTTATGAAAATGCAAGAAAGCTTGAAAAGACCTTCCAAAGCTTCGGTGTAAAAGCAAAAGTGACACAAGTTCATTTAGGGCCGGCCGTCACAAAATATGAAGTATACCCTGATGTCGGCGTGAAGGTAAGTAAGATCGTCAACTTGAGTGATGATTTAGCCCTTGCATTAGCAGCAAAAGACATTCGAATTGAGGCGCCGATTCCTGGTAAATCCGCCATCGGAATTGAAGTGCCCAACGCAGAAATTGCGATGGTTTCTTTAAAAGAGGTTTTAGAATCGAAACAAAATGACCGCCCAAATGCCAAGCTACTCATCGGACTGGGCCGAAATATTTCTGGTGAAGCTGTGCTGGCTGAAATGAACAAAATGCCGCATTTACTTGTGGCTGGCTCAACAGGAAGCGGAAAAAGCGTATGTATCAATGGCATTATCACAAGTATTCTCATGAGAGCAAAACCTCATGAAGTGAAGATGATGATGATTGACCCGAAAATGGTTGAATTAAATGTTTATAACGGCATCCCGCATCTGTTGGCTCCAGTTGTAACCGATCCTAAAAAAGCCTCACAGGCACTTAAAAAAGTGGTTAGTGAAATGGAGCGCCGTTATGAATTGTTTTCTCATACGGGCACAAGAAATATTGAAGGGTACAATGATTACATTAAACGAATGAATCAATCAGAAGAGGCGAAGCAGCCAGAACTACCTTATATTGTCGTCATTGTAGACGAGCTTGCTGATTTAATGATGGTTGCTTCCTCTGATGTGGAAGATTCCATTACAAGGCTTTCTCAAATGGCACGTGCTGCAGGGATTCATTTAATTATCGCCACACAGAGACCTTCGGTTGATGTCATTACTGGTGTCATTAAAGCCAATATTCCATCCCGTATTGCATTTAGCGTATCGTCACAAACCGATTCAAGGACCATTCTTGATATGGGAGGCGCAGAAAAATTGCTGGGCAGAGGGGATATGCTGTTTTTACCTGTCGGTGCGAACAAACCAGTTCGTGTACAAGGCGCCTTTTTATCAGATGAAGAAGTGGAACATGTCGTTGATCATGTCATCACACAGCAAAAAGCACAATATCAAGAAGAAATGATCCCAAGTGAAGAAACGCAAGATCAGCTTGGGGCTGTGGACGACGACTTATATGATGAAGCAGTTGAACTGATCATTGGTATGCAGACGGCCTCTGTTTCTATGCTGCAAAGGAGGTTCCGCATTGGTTATACTCGTGCTGCACGTCTTATTGACGCAATGGAAGAGCGCGGGGTTGTCGGACCATATGAAGGAAGTAAACCGAGAGAAGTCCTCCTTTCAAAAGAACAACATGACGAGCTCTCTTCATAATTCGAAGAGAGCTTTCCTAACACAAAGTTAACGATATATTGATTATGTTAACTGGATGTCAGACTATTTATTTATTTGCAAAAACGTGATATAGTTATGTTCATCTTATCTCGGAATAGAGATTTCTCATCTTATCATTTGCATTGATTAGACGGAGGGAAAACATGTCGACCAAAACAGACAATCGCCATTTATATTTGAAAGTGATTGACCGTATTAAAGAAGATATTCAAACAGGCGTATATGCCGAAAAGGAAAAGCTGCCTTCTGAATTTGAGCTCTCAAAGCTTTTAGGCGTGAGCAGAGCGACACTTCGTGAAGCCCTTCGTATATTAGAAGAAGAGAAATATTTAATAAGAAGGCATGGTGTGGGGACTTTCGTCAACTCAAGACCGCTTTTTTCTACTGGCATTGAACAGCTGACAAGTGTCACAAAAATGATTGAACAGGTCAATATGACGCCAGGTACCATCTTTTTGTCCTCACAAGAAGGGGAGCCGACGGAGAATGATGTCATTCGTTTTCAGTGTGATGAATCCGAGAAGGTTTTTTCAATGGAACGCGTTCGAACAGCAGATGGACAGCCAGTCGTCTATTGTTTAGATAAAATTCCGGTCAAACATCTTCCCGCTTCTTTTACTCACGAGGAAGAGTCGCTTTTTGAGCTGTTTGGGAGAGAACCGCATAGCGGAATCAAATATGCAGTGGCAGACATCGAACCGATTGGTTATCACGATCAGGTTTCACCGATATTAGAATGTGACCCAGAAACAGCGTTACTATTACTGAAACAAATGCACTATGATCAAGATGATCAGCCGGTCTTATACTCGCTCAATTATTTTCGAGCGGATAAATTCAGCTTTCATGTCATACGTAAACGATTTTAAAAAGCAGTCGCTTCCATAGGCGGTTGCTTTTTGTTTGTCTATACATAAAACCCGTGAAACATGCCACACTAATACGTAACAGTATATAGAATTGGGTGAATGATGTTGGGCGAGAAAACAGTCAGTAAAAAGAATATTATTGCATTATCATCAGTGCCTCTAATCATGACGCTTGGGAACTCGATGCTAATACCCGTATTACCAGAGATAGAAAAGAAACTCTCAATCACTTCCTTTCAAGTGTCACTCATTATTACGGTATACTCCGTTGTGGCGATTTTGTGTATTCCGATTGCCGGTTATTTATCTGACCGAATTGGGCGGAAAAAGGTGCTTTTGCCTTGTCTTTTAATCGCAGGGCTTGGAGGAGCTGTTGCAGCTGTTGCCTCAACCATCATGAAAGAACCGTACATGTGGATTCTATTTGGCAGGGTCCTTCAAGGAGTTGGCTCAGCCGGGGCAGCACCTGTCGTTATGCCGTTTATTGGCGATTTGTTTCACGATGATGAAGAGGTAAGTGCGGGACTTGGAGCAATTGAAACTTCTAATACAGCTGGAAAGGTACTCAGTCCTATTATTGGGGCACTTCTCGCTTCTTGGTTTTGGTTTGTGCCGTTTTGGTTCATTCCATTCTTTTCAATCATCAGTTTTGTGATGGTTCTGTTTATGGTTGAATCCGCAAAGAAAGAGGAAGATCCGCCTACATTTAAAGAGTTTTTAAAATCAACAAAGACGATTTTTAAACATGAGGGACGCTGGCTTTATGCCATTTTTGCTATTGGTGGTTTTATTATGTTTCTTCTTTTTGGCGTGCTCTTTTATTTATCAGATAACCTAGAGGCAGCGTATCAAATAACGGGTGTCAAAAAAGGCTTGCTGCTAAGTATCCCGCTCCTTTTCTTATCAATCAGCTCGTATATTGCGGGGAAAACAATCGGGAAAGAAAAGGGGAAAATGAGGATATTTCTCATCGTTGGTATGGCTCTTTTATCACTTTCGTATATATTTTTATGGTGGAATCACAGTTTTTACGTGTTGTTTGTCTGCTTAAGTATTGGCGGCGTAGGGATTGGCATTGTGCTTCCAGCACTTGATGCGTTGATAACAGAAGGGATTGAAAAAGAGCAGTGTGGAACCATTACGTCATTTTATAGCAGTATGCGTTTTATCGGTGTTGCTTTAGGACCTCCAATTTACGCATTTCTTATGGATAAAGGAGACTCCATCGTTTTTATTCTATCGACCATATGTAGTCTCATTTCATTATTTTTGGTCCTCTTTTTCATCCAGCCAGATGAAAAGGATGAAAGTGAACAATTGAAAACGGTTTAAACATAGAAAAAAGACGGTATTTTGCCATCTTTTTTCTTTTTTATAAATTGACATGTAAAATTTTGATAGTTAAACTAATGTATAGTAATATCTTTTAAATTATCCCAAATAGGAGGTGTTCAAAAACATTCATTTTCTGTCTTTGTTTTAAGGCAGAAATTGAGCTCGTGGCTGATGATGGATATGCGTTTCTTCAACACGAAAGGACAATTGAATAGGTCATCCTGCCATTAGCACGTTGAAGGAGACGAAGTCAGCACTTCAGACACGCTCAAAAACAGCAAATTGATTGATGAACTAGAAGGAGCTTGAAGCAGCTATGTTGCAAATAATTAAAGCAAGATGGATTGTATTAATGGTGTGGATGATAACAGCTGTGATTCTGTTTATTACTGCGCCCGATTTAGAGGAATTAACAAGAGAAAAAGGGCAGTTAAAGGTTCCAGAGGGGACACCAACAGCTGAGGCACTTCACTTATTGGATAAGCTTTCAGATCATAATGGGAAAAAAGATACTGGTGTGATTGTATTCTCCGAACAACATTTGTTCCCTGCCAAAGAGCAGGAATTAAAAAAGGCTTTAGCTGCACTCATGACACATGCCCCAGAACTCCACATTGACGGAATTACTTCGTATTTTCATGTAGATCGTGACATTCAAAAACAACTTTTATCAAAGGATAAAAGTACACTTCTTGTTCCATTCAAATTCGACCACTACGAAACAAAAGCTGTGAAGGTTAAAGAACGAATTGAGGAAGTTTTAAAGCCCTACAACGTCTCATATGAAATGACAGGTCAAAAATTTGTGGACTCAGATGTCATTAAAAGCTCTCAACAAGGTCTGAAGAAAACTGAACTTATCACGATGATTTTTATTTTCTTTATTTTAATAATTGTATTCAGATCGATACTGGCACCTGTTGTTCCGCTTATTACGATTGGCATTTCTTATGCTGTCAGCCGGTGTATTGTGGCTTTTCTCGTAGAATATACACCATTTCCTATTTCTAATTTCACTCAGATTTTTATGGTAGCTATTATGTTCGGTATAGGAACGGATTATTGTATATTACTTTTAAGCCGTTTTAAAGAGGAGATTGGTCAGGGGCGTGATGTCAAAGAATCGATTATCATCACGTATCAATGTGCAGGGAAAACAGTCTTTTTCAGCGGCTTAGCTGTGTTAGTCGGCTTCTCAAGTATTGGTTTTGCAAAATTCCAATTGTACCAATCAGCCGTCAGCGTTGCCGTAGGCGTTGGCATCCTGCTCATTGCACTTGTCACAATCGTTCCCTTTTTTATGTCGGTTTTCGGAAAATCCCTTTTTTGGCCGTCTAAAAGAGAAAACATTCGTCATCCACAAAGTAAGATTTGGGAATGGGCTGGGCGCTTTTCATTTAAAAGACCGCTCATCAGCTTAGGTGTAGTTGCACTCATCACTGTTCCTCCGATTCTGATGTATGACGGCACTCTTTCTTATAATAGTTTAAATGAGATTGGGACAAAGTATGAGTCAGTGTCTGCATTTAATACGATATCTGAGCAATTTGGCTTTGGTGAAGCGCTGCCGCTGAATGTGCTTGTCGAAAGTGACAATGAGCTCGATAATCAAGAAAAGATTGTCATGATTGAAAAACTGACCCGTAAGTTAAATGACATTGAGGAAGTGAAAGCGGTTCGCAGTGTCACTCGCCCAGTTGGAGACGGGTTAAGTCAGCTCTACGTTACCTCTCAAGCGAAAGAGCTGGGAGGAGAGCTTGGGAAAGGTCACGAGGGCATCGGGAAAATTACAGATGGCTTGACCGAAACAAACTTAGCACTTCTCAAACAAAAACCAAAAATTGAAGAATCCGCTAAAGGGATTGATCAATTGATTGATGGGACAAAAGCCATCAAAGGCGGTATCGGAGAAGTGAGGAAATCACTCATTTCTTTAGAGGATGGTGTGAGGCGTAGTAAAGAGGGCGTAGGAACCATTCGCACTGAAATCAAACAAGCGAAAAAAGAATTAGAGCAAGAATACCGCAGAAGTGAAACCATGATTCAAGATCTTGAACGAGTCGTAAGCACACTGGAAGGTCACGCAACATCAAATGAGCAGCTGATGACAACGATTAAAAAAGTGAAACAATCCTATGAAAACGTATCATTTGAAGGGCTTGAAAACCGGCTTCCAGAAATCAAAGACATGAATGAATATAAAGAAATCAAAAAAGTATTCAAAGACACAAAAGGAATGCTCGATCAAGCTGGAGAGCAAATGAGCGTCTATGAAGAGGAAGCATCTGCCTTTAAACAAAAGATCAAGAAAGCAGATCAAGTCATTCAAACGTTCTCAAGCAAGCAAAAAGAAATCAAACAACAAGTAAAGGCGCTGATGACAGGTCTAGATCAAATTTATGATGGTCTTGATGAAACGAATAAAGGACAAAAACAGCTCATCAAAGAAATGCCTAAAATTGAAGATGGCGCAGATCAGCTGACAGATGGCCAAAAAGCCGTGAAAAAAGGGTTTAACCAGCTATCATCTAAACTATCACTATTAACAGATGGATTAGATGAAAGTATTTCCGGACTTGAGCAAGTAAAAAGCGGCTTTACCGAGGCAGACAGCTACTTAAAACAGCTTCAGGAAGCACCAGATGAAGAAGTAACGGGCTGGTTTATACCAGAAGAAGTATTGAAACGCCATGAGTTTAAGAAAATATTTAATACGTATATGTCCCCAGATCGTAAATTAACAACCTTTGAAGTGATTTTAAATGTAAATCCATACAGCAATGAAGCAATGAAAGGTGTAGCAAAAATCGAAGAAACCCTTGATCAATATTTACCTGTAAGTGGTTTGAAAAATGCCAATTACGGTGTATCTGGTATCTCCAGTTTAAATGTTGACTTAAAAGAAACGTCAGACGGTGACTTTATCAGAACGGTTATTTTCATGTTAATTGGTATCTTTATTATTTTAGTTTTATTACTAAGGTCAATCGTCATGCCGATATACTTAACACTTTCACTCATATTAACGTATTTTACATCCATTGGCTTAACAGAATGGATTTTCAAAACATTCTTTGGCTACGATGGTGTCAGCTGGGCTGTTCCATTTTTCAGCTTTGTTATCCTTGTGACCCTTGGCATTGATTATTCGATCTTCCTGATGGATCGCTTTAATGAATGGAAGGGAGAGCATGTTCAAGCATCCATGATATCAGCGATGAGAAATATGGGGTCCGTCATTATTTCAGCAGTTGCTATTTTAGCGGGTACTTTTGCTGCGATGCTGCCATCGGGTGTATTATCATTAGTTGAAATTGCAACGGTCGTACTCATTGGACTTTTATTATATGCTTTTGTTGTTCTACCACTCTTTATCCCGGTCATGGTTCGCATCTTTGGAAAATGGAATTGGTGGCCGTTTAGAATGAAATAACAACATGCGTCTCTGCTTTTAGCAGAGGCGTTTTTATTTCCTATCCTTTCCTCTGATTGATATAATGACTATTAAATGGCTGTTTCACGTATATATCAGCTATGTTCTAATACATAATAAATAGGATGAACAAAGGAGGTTTCTCATGACGTACTTACAAGAGAAGACATTTGATACACCTGGTCTTCATACTCATATTGTCAAAACAGAAAAATTTAAAACCGTGACGATCCTTTTTAAAATGCTTGCGCCTTTATCCAAAGATGACGTCACCATGCGTTCCCTTTTCCCGCATGTGCTTTTAAGAGGAACAGAAAAAATGCCGAAAACGGGAGAGCTTCGTGCTTATTTCGACGAGCTCTATGGGGCGACCGTTTCCGCAGACATGGCGAAAAAAGGTGAAAATCACATCATTACCTTCCGTCTAGAAATGGCGAATGAAAAATATTTAAAGGATCAAACCCCTTTACTAGAAAAAGGGATTGCCTTACTTTCTGAACTATTATTCCACCCGTACGTGGAAAACGGAGTATTTCATGAATTGTACGTTGAGCAAGAAAAACGAACATTGAAACAGCGCATTCAAGCCGTTTATGATGACAAAATGCGCTATTCAAACTTAAGACTTGTACAGGAAATGTGTAAAGGTGAGCCATATGCACTGCACGTCAATGGTGAAATGGAAGACGTCGAAGCGATTACGGCAGAAGCGCTCTTTAAAGCATACGAACATGCACTTAAGTCCAACCAGCTGGATCTCTATGTTGTGGGAGACGTTGATGAACAAGACATCAATCGAATGGTCTCGCAATACTTTAAAACAAGTGAAAGAGAGCCAGTCAAACAAAATACCGAATCATCAAGATCACAAATAGAGCTAAAAGAAGTCATTGATGAAGAGGACGTAAAACAAGGAAAGCTGAACATTGGCTTTCGCACACATACAACGATAGCAGATGAAGATTATCCGGCGCTGCATTTGTTTAATGGCATATTCGGCGGCTTCTCTCATTCAAAGCTATTTATCAATGTGCGGGAAAAAGCAAGTCTTGCGTACTATGCAGTCTCTAGACTTGAGAGCTTTAAAGGTTTGATGATGGTCATGTCAGGAATTGAAGTCGGCAACTATCAGCAGGCAGTAGACATCATCAAAGAACAATTTGATGCCATGCAAAAAGGCGATTTTTCTGATGAAGCAATTGAACAGACAAAGGCTGTCGTCAAAAATCAGCTGCTCGAAACCATTGATACGTCTTATGGAACAGCGGAATACTTATATCAGCATGCCGTCGTGCCAACAGGGGAGAGCCTCGATTCCTTTTTAGAAGCGTTAGACAGAGTGACAAAAGAGGACATCATCAAAGTGGGTCAAAAAATCGAATGGGATACGACCTATTTTCTTAAAGGAACGGAGGGTGCTTCATGACAGTGAAAACAATTCAATTCGACCAGCTGCAAGAAACGGTCTATCACGAAAAAATGGATAGCGGACTTGACGTCTATGTGCTCCCGAAGCAAGGGTTTAACAAAACATATGCAACCTTCACAACAAAATACGGTTCTGTCGACAATGAATTTGTGCCGCTTGGCAAAGAAGACATGATCCGAGTGCCTGATGGAATTGCCCATTTCTTAGAGCACAAGCTGTTTGAAAAAGAAGATGGAGATGTGTTTCATACATTTAGTAAACAAGGAGCAGCCGCAAATGCTTTTACGACATTTACGAGAACAGCTTACTTATTCTCGAGCACCTCAAATGTCGAACAAAACCTTGAGACACTCATTGATTTTGTGCAAGAACCTTATTTTACTGAAAAAACTGTCGAAAAAGAAAAGGGCATCATTGGTCAAGAGATTAACATGTATGATGACAATCCCGACTGGCGTTTATTCTTCGGTTTGATTGAAAATCTATATCAAGAGCATCCTGTGAGAATTGATATAGCTGGAACAGTAGAAAGCATCGCTCCGATTACAAAAGATCATTTGTATGAATGCTATGAAACGTTCTATCACCCAAGCAATATGCTTCTATTTGTTGTCGGTCCCGTTGATCCGAAGCAAATATTAGATCAAGTTCGAGCGAATCAGGCGAAAAAGCCATTTACAGACCAGCCAGAGATCAAACGAAAAGACATCAATGAGCCTGAAGGTGTGTACCGAAAAGAATACGAACTTCCAATGAACGTACAAGGTTCAAAATGTATGTTTGGATTAAAAACAAAGAATCCTCATAAAAAAGGCAATGAACTGTTAAAACATGAGCTCGGAATGAATCTCATTTTAGAGACGCTGTTTGGTAAAAGCTCCTTACAATATGAACAGATGTATGAAAAAGGCTTAATTGATGAGACCTTCAGCTACGATTATACGGAAGAAGGCGGTTTTGGCTTCACTTCAGTTGGTGGAGATACAAATGACCCTGATCAACTCGCAGATGAATTAAAAGAAACGCTTCTTCAAGCAAAAAGCCTGATCACAGAAGAAAAGATTGAACTTGCTCGCAAGAAAAAAATTGGCAGCTTTTTAAAAGCAATGAACTCCCCGGAGTACATCGCCAATCAATTCACTCGATACGCATTCTTAGAAATGAGCTTATTTGATGTCGTGCCAGTACTGGAGCAAATCCAATTAACAGATATTCAGCAAATCTTAGACGAAGAAATTGATGAAGAACGAATGTCAGTTTTTAAAGTCGTACCGAAAACAAAATAAAACGAAAAAAGACAAACTCAACATATAAGAGTTTGTCTTTTTTGTGTCCAATGGAAGAAAGCGCTTTATATGCGAAGATATTGATTGACAATTGTTTCGGTAATTAGTTAAACTCTTTAATAGTTAAACAATCAAACTAAAGGAGCAGCATATGGTACAAAATAAAATTGCCCAGCTCATCCAGAGATATGCGGACGTCTATCTCATGATGGAAAAAAAAGTATCGAGTATGATCACGGAAAAGCTCGATAAAGAACTGACACTTGATCAATATTACTCGCTTCGATACATCAATTTACACCCAGGATGTACATCAACAGACCTTGCCATCGAATGTAATGTCAATAAAAGTGCTGTGACATCCATGACCAATCGTCTTTTTAATAAAGATTATATTTATCGAGAGCATGATCAAGCTGATCGAAGAAACGTTCATCTTTATGTGACACCCGAAGGAAAAGAAGTGGTCAGCCGAATGGAAAAGCAGCTTCAGGATCTTGTTCGGTCATATTTAGAAAAATTTGATGAAAAAGAAATAGAATCATTTATTCAAACATATGAAAAGATTTATCAAATTATCATCGAAGAGGAGGCACAACATAGTAATGAGAGCAATCATAAAGGGTAGATGGCTGATTACGATCCTTTGGGTCGTACTAGCGGCTGTATTATTAATCACCGCTCCTAATATGGCGCAATTAACAAAAGAAAAAGGGCAGATTTCTGTTCCAGATGGTTATCCTTCTTCCTACGCCGATCAATTATTAAAGAACATGTCTGAAAATGGGGATACGGAAAAATCGATCGTCATTGTCTTTCAAGGAAAGGATATCGTCAAAGAAAGAGAAGCCTCTTTAAAGAAAGCGATGGAGATTTTAGAAAAGGATCAAGATCTCCATGTTGAAGACATCACTTCTTATTTTGATGCAAACAAAGATATTAAAAAACAGATGCTCTCTAAAGATCAAACAACACTTCTTGTTCCAGTTACATACGACTCGAACAAAATCAAAGCATCCGATTTTAAAGAAAGAGTCAATGAAAAGCTTAAGAGTCTGAACCTGAAATTTGAAATGACAGGGCAGCCGCTAATTGACGATGATGTCATCACAAGCTCACAAGAAGGTCTGAAAAAAACGGAATTCATTACAATAGGGTTTATTTTAATTGTTCTTGTGCTTGTCTTTAGATCCGCAGTGGCACCGTTCGTTCCTTTAGTGGCCGTGGCGCTTTCCTATTTGGTCAGCCAATCAATTGTGGCTTACCTAGTAAAGTATGTTGATTTTCCGCTCTCGACCTTTACCCAAATTTTTATGGTCGCCATCATGTTTGGGATTGGAACCGACTACTGCATCCTGTTGCTAAGCCGGTTTAAAGAAGAACTATCTCACGGAAAAGATAAGATTGAGGCGATTATTACAACATATAAGACGGCAGGTAAAACCGTTTTATTCAGCGGAATTGCTGTCCTCATTGGTTTTACGTGTATCGGTTTAGCCCAATTCCAACTGTATAAATCAGCTGTCGCCGTGGCGGTTGGTGTCGCCGTGTTAATTGTGGCACTGCTCACTGTCGTTCCATTCTTTATGGCGGTTTTAGGAAAAGTGTTATTTTGGCCGATCAAAGGCGATATTGCCCACCCGCAATCGAAAATGTGGGAAACAGCCGGTCGTTTTTCATTTAAGAAACCACTTCTCAGCTTGCTAATCGTTGCAATTATTACCCTTCCAGCGATTCTTATGTATAAAGGAACACTTTCATATAACAACCTAGACGAAATCGGCAATAAATACGAATCCGTCAATGCATTTAATACGATCTCTGACAAATTTGGACCAGGTGAAGCCCTTCCAGCAACCGTTGTCGTGAAATCATCCGATCTTTTAGACAATAACGAAGGTCTGATTGCTGTTGAAAAACTAAGCCGCGCCATTGAACAAACAGATGGCGTGAGTAAAGTAAGAAGTGCGACACGCCCTGTTGGAAAAGGACTGAATGATCTGTACGTGAAATCTCAAGCCAAAGAGCTAAATAACGGGCTTGATAAAAGTAACGAAGGGTTGAAAAAGATCCAAGATGCTCTTACAACCATGAGTAAATCCATCGAGGATCAAACACCACAAATTAAATCATCTGGAAAAGGCATTAACAAATTGATTTCTGGAACCGAATCCGTAAAATCAGGTATTCAAAACGTCGAAAAAAAGATGAGAGATCTGCAAAACGGAATTGATCAAAACAAAAAAGGTGTTTCTGAAATTAAAGAAAGAATAAAGGGTGCAAAAAAGGAATTAACAGATCAAGTCGCACAAGTGAATCAGCAAGTGGCACTGTATAAAAGCATTTCCAAAGAATTAAAAGCAGCATTGGCACAAGTTGATACTTCATCCTCTGCCGCAGCGGATGTGAAAGCTTTGATCAGTCAAGCGAATAAACAGTTCAGTACACTTGAAGAGCAAATTCCGCAAGTGAAAGAAAATCAATCATATCAAGCCATCAAGGCTTCATATAAGGAACTTTCTACTACCTTGCAAGAAGGAGCCAAACAGGCTGACAGCTATGCAAAACAAGCAAAAGAAGCAAAAAAACAGCTTGAAGCAGCAGATGCTTTTATCGCAAAAGCTTCAGAGCAGCAAAAAGTGTTTACAAATCAAATTGATGAGCTGATTGCTGGCTTAGAATCCATTGAAAACGGGCTAGATCAAACGTCTAAAGGCCAAGGACAGTTAGCTGATAGTATGCCTAAACTTGCAAATGGAGCCGGCGACATCATTAATGGTCAAAAACAAATGAAAGAAAAAATTGGCGGCTTTGGTGACGATCTGACCAAGCTGACAGATGGTCTAAACAAAAGTGTCGACGGCCTTGAGAAAATTTCAAACGGCTTAATGGGTGCAGGAGACTACTTAGATGAACTGAAAAACGCACCAGATCAAGACATGGCCGGTTGGTTTATTCCAAAAGATGTCCTAAAAAATAAAGCTTTCAAGCAAGTGTTCGATTCCTATATGTCGGATGACCGCAAAATGACAAAGATTGACGTCATTTTAGAAGACAATCCATATGGAAACGACGCCATGAAAACAATTAAACAAGTAGAAGCTTCCGTCAAACGTGCACTTCCTGAAACAAACTTAAAAGATGTTTCATTTGGCGTATCTGGTGTTTCAAGTATGAACGCTGATTTAAAACAGCTGTCAGACCAAGACTTCAATAAGACGGTTTTTTACATGATGATCGGTATTTTCTTAATACTAGTGATTCTCTTCCGTTCTCTCGTGATGCCGCTTTACTTAGTTGGATCGCTGATTTTAACGTACTTTACCGCCATTGGTGTAACAGAATTTATTTTCACCCATTTCTTCGGATATCCGGGCATCAACTGGGCTGTTCCATTCTTTGGCTTTGTCATCTTAATGGCGCTTGGAGTCGATTATTCGATTTTCTTAATGGAACGTTTCAATGAATACAAAACAAAAGACATTCAGTTTGCCATGACTGAATCAATGAAAAATATGGGATCTGTTATTATGTCTGCTGCCGTCATTTTGGCAGGAACATTTGCAGCGATGCTGCCATCAGGTGTATTGTCACTCCTACAGATTGCAACACTTGTTCTCACAGGGCTTTTATTGTATGCACTCGTTGTGCTACCATTGTTCGTACCTGTGATGGTCAAATTGTTCGGATCAGCGAATTGGTTCCCATTTAAACGAAAAGAATAAGGATTCCATAAAGAAAGTAGGAACAAAGTATGAGTCGTTGGGCACTGATTACTGGTGCCAGTGGCGGAATTGGGCAGGCGACAGCCAAAAAGCTTGCCCAAGAAGGCTGCCATCTGATGCTCCATTATCATCAAAATGAACAAGCGGCTAGTCGTCTTTCCGCTGATCTCAAAGAAACATATCAAGTAGAAACGTACGTCGTTCAGGCTGATTTAGCGAAAACAGGCGGAGCAGCAGAGCTTGTCAGCCGCCTGCCGCTTGATCCAGATATTCTTGTTTTAAATAGCGGAAAGAGTCATGTTGGTTTAGTGACAGATACTGAAAAAGAAATTTTAGCCAGCATGGTGCAGCTTCATGTGACAAGTCCATATGAGCTTACCCAATCTATTTTGCCTGCCATGATCCAAAAAAAGTCAGGTCATATTATTGCAGTTAGCTCGATATGGGGGGAAACGGGTGCCTCGTGTGAAGTACTGTATAGTATGGTCAAGGGTGCTCAAAATGCCTTCATTAAAGGGCTTGCCAAAGAGCTTGCCCCAAGTGGAATTAGAGCAAATGCAGTCTCACCAGGTGCTGTTCAAACTGATATGATGAAAAGCTTCACACAAGAAGACCTTGCGATGATGGAAGAGGAGATTCCGCTCGGCCGTCTTGCCGCACCTGAAGAGATAGCCGATGTCATTTGGTTTCTCGCCTCAAAGCAGTCAAGTTATATGACAGGTCAAATTTTATCCGTTAATGGCGGCTGGTACTGTTAAAAACGTGTATAATTCGTCACTCCATGACAAAAGCTATGGCTGTAATTCATCTTTTCGAATGGAGGAATCGACATGTCAGTACTTGAGAACTGGGACCATTGGAAAAACTTTTTAGGAGACCGTTTAAATCATGCGCAGGATAAAGGCTTAAAAGATGATACTATCAATAACCTTGCGTATGAAATTGGCGGATACCTGGCTAATGAAGTTGAAGCAAAGAATGAGCAAGAAAGAGTACTTGCTGACCTTTGGAGCGTCGCATCAGAAGATGAGCAGCGCGCAATTGCCAATATGATGGTCAAACTGGTTGAAAATAATAGCTCGCACTAAACAAAAAGAGGGGTCGTTTGTGCCTCTCTTTTTATTTTAACTGTTTCACAACATTGTGCTTTCTAAAAATGTGAAAATGCTTTATGATAAAGGAAGGTAAAAATTTGCCACAATGAAGGGGGTAATATCATTTGGCAAAGCTCGAATGGTATTTTGAATATGAGATACAGGTGAACCGTCCCGGACTTTTAGGAGACATTTCTTCTTTAATGGGGATGCTTTCAATTAATATTGTGACAATTAATGGTGTTGATGTATCAAGACGCGGCATGCTTCTTCGCTGTGACCACACAGAACAAATTAAGCGGCTTGAATCAATTTTAAATACAATGGAAACGATAAAAGTAACGAAACTAAGACAGCCAAAACTTCGTGACCGTTTAGCTGTTCGTCATGGAAGATACATTCAGCGTGATGCGGATGACAAAAAGACGTTCCGTTTTGAAAGGGACGAGCTTGGTCTACTTGTCGATTTTATGGCTGAATTATTTAAAAAAGAAGGACATAAATTGATTGGAATTCGCGGAATGCCGCGGGTTGGAAAAACAGAATCAATTGTTGCTTCAAGTGTATGTGCAAGTAAGAGATGGCTGTTTGTATCGTCTACTCTTTTGAAACAGACCATTCGCAGTCAGCTGATTGCAGATGAATACAGCCCAGATAACGTCTTTATTATTGATGGGATTGTGTCGACAAGAAGAGGTTCTGAGAAGCACTTGCAGCTTTTAAGAGAAATTATGAGACTGCCTGCTACAAAGGTTGTAGAGCATCCAGATATCTTTATTCAAAATTCAGAATATACAATGGATGATTTCGACTACATCATTGAATTGCGTAATAGTGCAGACGAAGAAATTACATACGAGCACGCTGAAGAACCACAAGTGTTTGATCATTCTGGTTTTTCTGGCTTCGATTTTTAATATGGTAATGGTAGGTGTTTGTTTTGACTGAATTGGGAAAACGGCTCGTTGAGGCCAGAGAGGAAAAAGGGATGTCGCTGGAGGATCTGATGGCGGCAACCAAAATCCAAAAGCGCTATTTGCTAGCAATAGAACAAGGAAATTATGATATCATTCCAGGTAAATTTTACGTCAGAGCGTTTATTAAACAATATGCCGAAGCCGTTGGACTGAATCCTGAACAATTGTTCGAAGAGTTTCGTAAAGATGTACCAAGCACGTATAACGATGAAGTGTCTGATAAATTATCAAATATTAAACCGCAAAGAGAGCTGCCAAAGCCTGCCTCAAAGGTACTGGAGCTGCTTCCGACGATTTTAATCATTGGAGGGATCCTTGTGGTGATCGCTATCATTTATGTGATCGTTCAAGCGGTTAATCATGATAGCGGACAAAAAAATAATCAGGCGGCTCCTCAGCAATCAGAATCAAAATACGAAGTGTCTGAGGATTCATCGCTTGCAAAGGATCAAAAGAAAAAGGATAAAGCTTCGTCAGATGATCAAGAAACATCATCTGAAAAAGACGATTCCTCAAAGGATTCATCTAAAGACGATAAAGATGTTTCTTTGAAGGCGACGAATACAGAGGGTTCTACGACAACGTATGAAGTATCAGGTGCAGAAGAGATGGAGCTAACCATTTCTGCCTCACAAGCTTCATGGCTTCGTGTGAGAGACGAATCTGGAAAAGTGCTGAAGATGGGTGAATTGAAAGATGGCGAATCGTTTAAAACAGACTTAACTGATCTTTCCCAAGTCGATATCCGCTTAGGAAATGCATCGGGAATCGATATTAAAGTCAATGACGAAACGCTGAAGTACGAATTAGACCCTAAAAACACCATGACACAAAACATTGTGATTGTGAATAAAGGAAAGGAAAAGTCATCTTAAGCAAGTAGATGACTTTTCTTTTGTTCCTACTATTATATATACATAAAAAAATGGCTTATTGGAGGATTGGAATTCATGTTTAACTTACCGAATAAAATTACTCTTTCTAGGATCGCCTTGATTCCTGTGTTTATGTTGATTATGCTTGCTCCATTAGATTGGGGTGTTGCGCGCTTTGGTGACGTCAGCATCGAAGTCACTCACCTTGTTGGAGCGATCTTGTTTATTGTCGCTTCGACAACCGACTGGATTGATGGTTACTATGCACGTAAGCTCAATTTAGTCACAAACTTTGGTAAATTTTTAGATCCGCTTGCAGATAAATTGCTTGTTTCAGCGGCTTTAATTATACTTGTTCAATACAATCTCACACCGGCATGGATGGCAATTGTGATCATTAGCCGTGAATTTGCTGTAACGGGCCTAAGGCTTGTCTTAGCTGGAGGCGGTGAAGTGGTCGCAGCCAATATGCTTGGAAAAGTGAAGACGTGGGCGCAAATCATTGCGATTTCGGCACTTCTTTTGCATAACCTGCCGTTTGAACTTGTATCATTCCCTTTTGGTGATCTTGCCATGTGGGTAGCGGTGTTCTTCACTGTTGTCTCAGGATGGGATTACTTTGCGAAAAACTGGGAAGCCTTAAAGAATTCTAACTAAAAAGGACGTGTACGCTTTGAAGTCAGAGAGAAAAGCAGAAATTATTGCAGTCGGTTCCGAACTTTTGCTAGGGCAAATTACGAATACGAATGCACAATTCATCAGCAAACAACTAGCTGAAATTGGTGTGAATGTTTATTACCACACAGCAGTTGGTGACAATCCAGAGCGTTTAAAAAGGGCCATTCAAGTGGCACAGGAAAGATCGAATTTTATTATCTTCTCAGGTGGTCTTGGACCAACGAAAGACGATTTAACAAAAGAAACCATTGCGAGTACGCTCGGTAAAGAGCTTGTGCTAAATGAAGAAGCATTTGAGTCTATTCAAGAATACTTCCGT
This sequence comes from Bacillus sp. JUb11, assembly GCF_024807925.1. Taxonomy (NCBI): domain Bacteria; kingdom Bacillati; phylum Bacillota; class Bacilli; order Caryophanales; family Bacillaceae; genus Bacillus; species Bacillus sp. JUb11. The sequence continues at coordinate 309,681 of NZ_JANUEZ010000005.1, forward strand.
AAAACCGGACGTGATATGTCGCCGAACAACCGTAAACAGGCGCTCGTTCTAGAGGAATCTGATGTGCTCGTAAACCGTTTCGGAATGGCACCTGGTATGTTTATACAAGAGGGAGATACGTTTTACATTCTGCTCCCTGGACCGCCAAGTGAATTGCACCCGATGTTTGAAAACGAAGCGAAGCCGCTTATTTCTGAAAAACTCGGCCTAAAGGAAAAAATCGTGTCTGTTGTCTTGCGTTTCTTTGGCATCGGTGAATCTCAGCTGGAAACAGATCTTGAAGATTTAATTGATGCACAGACCAATCCAACGATTGCACCGCTTGCAGCTGACGGGGAAGTGACGCTAAGGTTGACAGCCAAGCATGAGGATGAAAAAGAAACAGAGCGTCTGTTAAAAGAAACAGAAGCACAAATTTTAGAACGGGTCGGCGAGTACTTCTACGGATATGGTGATACATCTCTGGCCTTTGAAGCTTCAAAGGCCTTGCATGAACACGGGAAAACTGTAGCAGCGGCTGAAAGCCTGACTGGTGGTATGTTTTCAGAGTGGCTGACAGATCTCGAAGGGGCATCATCCATCTTAAACGGCAGTGTGGTTTGTTACACAAATCAAGTCAAGCAACAAGTGCTGGGCTGCCGTGAAGAAACATTGTCTTCTCATGGCGCTGTCAGCAAAGAGTGTGCGTTAGAGCTCGCAGAAGGCGTTAGAAAACTGACGGGAAGCGATATCGGTATTAGCTTTACAGGTGTGGCAGGTCCTGAACCACACGAAGGACAGCCGGTTGGAAAAGTATTTATCGGGCTATCGACAAAAGACCAGACAGACGTGTTTGAATGGATGTTTACTGGCAGTCGATCAGGCATTCGCAAGCGTGCTGTGAAATATGGTTTGCACCACCTTCTCAAATTATTAAAAGATAGTTAATTTTGTTTTTTATGAGGTTTACTCCTTTATAAAAGAGCGTTTTTTCTAATAGAAACAGCTCTTTTCTTAAATAATCTGCCAAGAAAAAATCGAATATGTGTTCGTTTTTTTCTTGGCAAATGACGTAAAACAAGGTATAGTATAGATAGTGGAATTGATAAAGGAGGAAACAATAGAATGAGTGATCGTCAAGCAGCCTTAGATATGGCTCTTAAACAAATAGAAAAACAGTTTGGTAAAGGCTCTATTATGAAACTAGGAGAGCAAACAGATACACGTATTTCAACAGTACCTAGTGGTTCGTTAGCACTTGATACTGCGCTTGGAATAGGTGGATACCCTCGCGGCCGTATTATTGAAGTATATGGTCCAGAGAGTTCTGGTAAAACGACAGTAGCACTTCATGCGATTGCTGAGGTTCAGCAGCAGGGAGGACAAGCTGCATTTATCGATGCGGAGCATGCGCTAGATCCAGTTTACGCTCAAAAATTAGGTGTCAATATTGATGAGTTATTGCTTTCTCAGCCGGATACAGGAGAACAAGCACTTGAAATTGCAGAAGCACTTGTTCGTAGTGGTGCAGTTGATATTGTTGTCATTGACTCAGTAGCTGCTCTTGTACCAAAAGCAGAGATCGAAGGAGACATGGGAGATTCACACGTTGGTCTTCAAGCACGTTTGATGTCTCAAGCACTTCGTAAACTATCTGGTGCTATCAACAAATCAAAAACAATTGCGATCTTTATTAACCAAATTCGTGAAAAAGTAGGGGTTATGTTTGGTAATCCTGAAACAACGCCTGGTGGACGTGCACTTAAGTTCTATTCATCTGTTCGTTTAGAAGTACGCCGTGCTGAACAGTTGAAACAAGGGAACGACATCATGGGGAACAAAACGAGAATTAAAGTTGTGAAAAACAAAGTGGCACCGCCATTCCGTATTGCCGAAGTAGACATTATGTACGGTGAAGGTATCTCGAAAGAGGGAGAAATCATCGACCTTGGAAGCGAACTAGATATCGTACAAAAGAGCGGGGCTTGGTATTCTTATCAAGAGGAACGTCTTGGACAAGGACGTGAAAATGCGAAGCAATTCCTAAAAGAGAATAAAGACATTCTTCTTATGATTCAGGAGCAGATCAGGGAGCACTATGGTTTGGATACAAACGGAGTGAAATCAACTGACGAAGAAGGACAAGAAGAATTGGAATTGAATGACTAAAAAGACGCTGAAAAGCGTCTTTTTTTTACAATTACATAACAGCTAGCGGGTCAAAAGTTCTGTCTTTGCTTGAAATAACGACTTACGCCTTAGTCTGACTAGCTTGACAAGTATTTCCGACACAATTACAATGGGAATGTATCACTTGTTTTTCTTAACATGATTGATAACTAATTTAAACTTGACAAGGGCAGTGAGGATCTCATTCCCTGTGAAGGCCCTGTATGTTGAGACACAAAACAATGTACATGCCGACACTTTATTTGTAAAACCAAGTTCATAGCAAGAGGAGGTGAAAATATGTCGCCTACGATGTTTACGATCATCTCCATTTTGCTGAGCCTAATCTGTTTAGTTGTTGGCTACTTTGTTCGTAAAACCATTGCAGAAGCAAAAATATCCGGCGCAAGAAACATGGCCGAACAAATTGTTGAGGATGCAAAGCGTGATGCGGAAGCATTGAAGAAAGAAGCGCTCTTAGAAGCGAAAGATGAAATTCATTCGTTTCGTGTAGAGGCGGAGCAAGAAGTTCGTGAAAGACGTAATGAGCTTCAAAGACAAGAAAACCGTTTACTTCAAAAAGAGGAAAACCTTGATCGCAAGGATGAATCTTTAGATAAACGGGAGTCCCTGTTGGAGAAGAGAGATCATTCTCTGAATGAACGACAACAACATATTGAAGAGATGGAAAGCAAAGTGGATGATATGATTCGTTTGCAGAAAGCTGAGTTGGAGCGTATTTCTAGTCTAACTCGAGATGAAGCGAAACAAATCATTCTGGATCAAGTTGAAAATGAGCTTTCCCACGACATTGCAGTCATGACGAAAGAATCTGAAAACCGGGCGAAAGAAGAGGCTGATAAAAAAGCGAAAAACATTCTTTCACTTGCGTTACAGCGTTGTGCAGCTGATCATGTAGCTGAAACAACAGTATCTGTAGTCAATCTTCCAAATGATGAGATGAAAGGTCGTATTATCGGACGTGAGGGACGAAATATCCGTACGTTAGAAACGTTAACAGGTATTGACCTGATCATTGATGATACACCTGAAGCTGTCATCTTATCGGGCTTTGATCCGATAAGACGTGAAACAGCGAGGATAGCTCTGGACAAGCTAGTCCAGGATGGACGTATTCATCCTGCACGAATTGAAGAAATGGTGGAAAAATCACGCCGTGAAGTCGATGATTATATCCGCGAGATGGGTGAGCAAACGACATTTGAAGTCGGAGTTCACGGTTTGCATCCGGATCTCATCAAAATTCTCGGTCGCTTAAAATTCCGTACAAGTTATGGACAAAATGTCCTGAAGCATTCAATTGAGGTTGCACATCTTGCAGGTCTCATGGCTTCAGAGCTTGGAGAAGATGCAAAGCTTGCAAAACGAGCAGGTCTTCTGCATGACATTGGAAAAGCCATTGATCATGAAGTAGAAGGAAGCCACGTGGAAATTGGCGTTGAGCTTGCGACGAAATATAAAGAGCATCCTGTTGTCATCAACAGTATTGCATCTCACCATGGTGACCAAGAACCGACATCTATTATCGCTGTTCTTGTTGCGGCAGCCGATGCATTATCTGCAGCACGCCCTGGTGCAAGAAGTGAGACGCTTGAAAATTACATTCGGAGACTTGAGAAATTAGAAGACATCTCTGAATCTTATGAAGGTGTTGAAAAATCGTTTGCGATACAAGCTGGACGTGAAGTGCGTATTATGGTGAAGCCAGATTCAATTAATGATCTTGAAGCTCACCGTCTAGCAAGGGATATTCGTAAGCGGATTGAGGACGAGCTCGATTACCCTGGTCACATTAAAGTGACAGTTATTCGAGAAACTCGCGCAGTAGAGTATGCAAAATAGAGCGGTGCGCTTAGCGCCGCTTTATTTTTTTGTGTAAATATGCAACACTGATAAGAAGATCATTTTATAAGAGAAAGGGTTCAAAACGTATGAAAATATTATTTGTTGGAGATATCGTTGGTTCACCTGGCAGAGATACACTGAAAGAATATTTGCCAAAGCTAAAGAAAAAATACCAGCCACACTTTACGATTGTCAATGGAGAAAATGCGGCTCATGGGAAAGGACTCACAGAGAAAATCTATCACGAGCTGCTTCAAGCTGGGGCTGATGTGCTCACGATGGGGAACCATACATGGGATAAAAGAGACATTTTCGATTTCATCGATGATGCACCCCATATTGTTCGTCCGGCAAACTTCCCGCAAGGTACACCAGGGAAAGGTCTCACTTTTATTAAAAAACAAGGTAAAGAACTAGCTGTCATCAACTTGCAAGGCCGCACATTCTTACCTCCGATTGACTGCCCATTTCAAAAAGTAGATGAGCTCATAGCAGAAGCTTCAAAACGTACACCGTTTATTTTTATTGATTTTCATGGTGAAGCCACAAGTGAAAAACAAGCAATGGGCTGGTATACAGACGGCCGTGCATCATGTGTCGTTGGAACACATACACATGTTCAAACAGCAGATAACCGCGTCTTGCCAAAAGGAACTGCTTATATTTCGGATGTTGGCATGACTGGTCCTTATGACGGTATTTTAGGTGTTGATCGGGAAACGATTATTAAACGATTTAAAACGAGCCTCCCTGTCCGTTTTGAAATTGCAGAAGGCCGCACGACATTAAGTGCAGTGATCGTAGAAATTGACGAACCGTCGAAAAAAGCTGTCAAAATTGATCGAATTTTGATAAATGATGACCATATTTTCTTTGAATAAATATTCACATATTTATTTCAGAAAAATATTAATCAGAAAGAAGGAATATGCGCCCTCTATCGTGAATATAGTAAAAATGGTAGTTAGCCTGCTATTTTTGAAAAACATTTTGGGGATGGATTTTCAAAAAAATAGCAACATCTAACAAAGGTTGTTCTAATGAACACTCACTTATCCATTGTAAATTTAAGGGGGAGCAAAAATGGAAATTTTAAAAGTTTCAGCAAAGTCAAATCCAAATTCAGTAGCAGGAGCATTAGCCGGCGTTTTACGTGAACGCGGTGCAGCGGAAATACAGGCTATCGGCGCTGGAGCACTGAATCAGGCGGTCAAGGCTGTCGCCATTGCAAGGGGATTTGTTGCGCCTAGCGGAGTGGATTTGATATGCATTCCAGCCTTTACTGACATTCTTATCGATGGAGAAGAAAGAACAGCAATCAAACTGATTGTTGAACCACGATAATTCTAATTTTATTATTTTCAACCTGCTTACATCATGTAAGCAGGTTGTTTTTGTTTACCGCTATACATTTCTCATATAACATATTTCTTTCACAAAATAGATAGAAAATGACATATTAGAGCTTGCATTTTTTCACCATGATGATAAATTAAGATTAAGTTGAAAATACTTCATCAAAAATAAATATTTAAGTAGGTGAAATAATGATCGAAGCTTTTTTAAAAAGAGGAAAGCTTGTTTTTATTTTATTTTTTATCGTTCTCATTGCTGGAGGTTATTTGTTTACACAGCTTCCTAAACGAGAACTGCCAGAGTTTCAAGCAAATATTGTAACCATTTCGACTGTTTTCCCTGGTGCTGATGCAAAACAGGTAGAAAGTGATGTCACCAATAAGCTCGAGTCGGCCATTTCTGATATCAATGGTGTAGAGAAGACAAGCTCTGTTTCTGCTATTGGTTTCTCAAATATTGTGCTTGAAATTGATGATCAAGCCGATTTTCAAAAGGTGGCAAGTCAAATCAAGAGTGAAACCACAAATGCGGCCTCTTCTTTTCCAGATGGTGTGATGGAGCCAGATGTAAAGGATGAGTTTGGCAACGTGCCAGTTGGTTCTTATATGATTGTAGCAAGTAACTCATCTGATTTAGCAAAAAGTCAGGAATCGCTGCGTGCGTTAAAAGAAAAAGTGGAGGACATCAAAGGTGTTGATGGTGTCGTCATCAAAGGGTTCAATGACAAACAAGCAATATTGAACTTGGATTCAAGTAAACTGGAGGATAACGGGTTAAACGTGACCGATGTCACAAATGCCATCAATCAAGAATTTGACACATCCCCTCTAGGTGACGTCCAGGCAGATGGAGAAAAGGTCAAGCTGTCCATTGATGCCTATGATCGTTTAGATCAAATTAAGAAGATTGAGATTTTCTCAAAAACGAGCCGAGAGCCTGTTACAATCGGTGAGCTTGGTCGTTTAAAAGAAGTAGAAAAAGAGAAAAGTGATATCGTTTCATATAACGGAAAGCCAGCCTATTCATTTACAATCAATATTAAGCCAGGACTGGATATTCCTAAAATGTATGACAAAGTCAGTGCGGTCATTGAAAAAGAGAAAGAGCTGCCAAATGGTGTGGATTGGATAGACTACTATTCACAAAAAAGTGAAGTAGATGCCATTTTTAACGATTTAATCAAAGAAGCGATCGTGGCCGTTATCGCCGTCATTGTCGTCACCACACTTGGCCTAACCATTGGTGGTGCGTTTATCGTTTCACTTGCGATTCCTCTATCCATAACGATCGGAACCATCCCGCTGCCTTTTTTACAAGTGGACCTTAATCAAATTTCAATTATTGGCTTTATCATTGCGCTAGGGATACTTGTAGATGACGCCATTGTCGTCAACGATAATATTTTAAGGCAGATGAAAAAATACGAAAGTCCGCTTAAAGGAACAATTGCAGGTGTAAAAGAAGTGGCTGGATCCATTTTGACGTCAACGCTGGCTGTTGTCTTTGCTTTCTTGCCGCTTGTTTTCCTTTCTGGTGCGAACGGTTCATTTATTCGAGCGTTACCGTCTGTTCTAGTCACAACTGTACTTGCGTCAATGGTCATTTCATTGACACTTGTGCCAGTGTATCAATATACAGCAAATCGAAAAAGAAAGAACAAGAAGATTCAAAAAGAACCTGGTTTCTTAGGCAAACCATTAAAAAGGTTAGCCGATTTTTATGCAGATCGAGTACTGACAAACATCGTGAAGCGACCACTTCTCATTGGATTAAGTGGTTTGCTCGTTGCCACACTTGCCTTTTTGCTTATTTTCGCCACACCATTTGAGTTTTTCCCTGCGGCGAATAAGAAAGAGGTGGTTGTCACTGTGACACTGCCAAGTGAAACAACCTTAGATAAAACGAATGAAACATTAGAGAAAATAGAACAAGAGATCAAACAGCAAAAAGGCATTGAAGAGACGGCCATTTTTGCAGGCGGCGGTGTGCCGAACTTGTTTAATGAAAGTATCTCAAACACAAGTGATCATACGGGTCAGGTTGTTGTCAGAGTAGACAATGAACAGATGACAAGCAAAGCATTGATCGATCGTATGACAGAGCCATTGCGAAAGAAATTTAAAGATGCTGATATCTTTATGAAAACCATTGTTCAAGGACCGCCAACGGGGGCGCCTGTGACCGTAACCATTGCAGGAGAACAATTTTCAAAGCTCGTGGATGTGAAAGAGAAGCTCACAAAAGAAATGAAAGAAAGCGGAGCAAGTCTGATCACAGACGATGTCAATCAGCCGGTGAAAACCATCTCATTTGAATTGAATCGTGACCGAATGGCAGAGGATGGGCTCACTGCTCAGTTTGTCAGCAGACAGCTTGGCCTTGTCACAGAAGGAATTCCATTAGGCACCTTTAAACAAGGAACAGATGACATCGACCTCGTAGTGAAACAAGACATGAGCACACATCAAAACGGACTGAAGCTAAAAGACATCAAGGTGCCTGTGAGTGCAAATGAGGGTGGCATGCCTCAACTTGAGCCGCTTAGCCGATACGTAAAAGAAAAAGAAACAGAGCAATTTGAAAGCATTCCGCATGAAAATGGGATGCCGACGATCACGTTAAAGGCATATCCTGGCACATCAGATACGTTTAAAGACGATATGACAGAAGTCATAAATGAAGTTGGGAAAAGCGATGCAGCGAAGAATTTGACCATTTCTCAGGGCGGAGAAAATGAAGATCAAACCCAATTCTTTATTGAAATTAGTCTCTTATTTGGGGTAGTCTTGCTGCTCATTTATGTGACCATCGCTTTCCAGTTCAATTCACTCATGCTTCCGCTTTTAGTTCTTGGAACGGTTTACTTAGCGATATCCGGAGCCATTATTGGACTATTTGTCACTCAAACGCCGTTTAGCTTTATGGCCACAATGGGGATTGTTTCATTGGCAGGTATTGTTGTCCGAAATGCGGTCGTTTTGTTTGAATTTATTGAACAGAGGCGCAAGCAAGGTCTCGATCAACAGGCAGCTGTGATTGAAGCGGGGAGGGCAAGGATTAGACCTATTTTGCTGACAGCATTTACAGCACTTGTCGCTCTTATGCCCGTTGCTTTAAGTAATGACCCACTCTTTAAGCCGCTAGCGATCTGCATCGTATCAGGTGTCTTTTTCTCAACGATTCTGACACTACTGATTGTGCCGGCTTTATATGTAGCCGTTTCAAAAAAACGCTGACAACTTAAAAGCAAATCTCCGAATAAAAGGAGATTTGCTTTTTTTTAGAAAAATACCTAAAAAAATATGTGGAGTGTTCATTTGTCTTCTCCTGAAAGACAGTGGTATTTACGTCTAAAATAAGACATGATAAGATCGGATTGGGAGAAGTTTTTTAACAAAGGGGTTGTACGTCATGTGTGGAACGATGAAAGCGATTGTTAAAAAAGAAAGCGCTTACGGAGCGGCAATGATGGAAATGCCGATTCCAGAAATAAGTGATCATGAAGTGCTCATCCAGGTAAAGGCTACATCGATATGCGGAACGGATGTGCATATTTATAATTGGGATGATTGGGCGAAGGGGAGAGTCAAAGCACCGTACATTTTTGGTCATGAATTCACAGGGGAAGTTGTCAAAACGGGGAACCAAGTCTCACGAGCAAAAGTAGGGGATTTTGTATCGGCTGAGACGCATATTGTCTGTAATCAGTGTTATATGTGTTTAACGGGTCAGCAGCATTTGTGCAGCGATACGAAAATTTTAGGGGTAGACATTGATGGCTGTTTTGCTGAATATGTCAAAGTACCAGAACAAAATGTGTGGCATAATCCAGCTCAAATGCCAGTGGAACTTGCATCTATTCAAGAACCGCTTGGAAATGCTGTTCATACAGTTCTGCATACACCTGTTTCAGGAAAGTCAGTGGCGATTTTTGGCTGTGGTCCCATTGGTTTAATGGCGATTGCGGTTGCAAAAGCCTCCGGGGCTGTCCAAGTGTTCGCTGTTGATAAAAATGAATACAGACTGGATCTTGCCCGTAAAATGGGTGCAGATCATATCGTGGATATCGGAAAAGATGATCCTGTTGCCATGATTAAGCAGCTCACGCGAATGGAAGGGGCAGACGTGATGTGTGAGATGTCAGGACATCCCGTTGCGATTAATCAAGCACTCGAAGCTTGTGCAAATGGAGGGAAAGTGAATATACTAAGTTTGCCAGAGCGGCCAGTAACCATTGACATTACGAATCAAATTGTTTTTAGGGGATTAACCGTGCAAGGGATCACGGGGAGAAAAATGTTTGAGACGTGGCGTCAAGTATCCGAACTTTTAAGAACGAATACCATTGATGTACAGCCGGTTGTCACCCATACGCTGCCATTTGAAGATTTTGAAAAGGGATTTGAACTCATGAGAAATGGTACGTGCGGGAAGGTCGTACTGATCATGCCATCATATCAAAGGGGGACGAAATGATGAAAGAATTTACGTATTTACAAGATGAATTGGACACAATGAAGCAGCAAGGCACCCATCAAGCACTGAAAGAAATCGATTCCAAACAATCTTCCACGGTGACATTAAATGAACAATCCGTCATACAACTCTCTTCAAATAACTACTTAGGTCTCACCTCACATCCAAGGCTGATGAAAGCGGCAAAAGAGGCAATTGATGAATTCGGTGCTGGAACAGGATCTGTACGAACCATTGCTGGAACGATGACAATGCATGAACGGCTTGAAAAAAAGCTCGCTGCTTTTAAAAAGACAGAGGCAGCCCTCGTATTCCAATCAGGCTTTACGACCAACCAAGGGGTCCTATCCAGTATTCTCACAAAAGATGATATTGTCATTTCAGATGAGCTGAACCATGCCTCAATCATCGATGGGATTCGCTTAACAAAGGCAGATAAAAAAGTATATGCTCATTCTAATATGGAAGAGCTTGAGAAAATTTTGAAGAAATCGATGAATTACCGCGTCCGTCTTATCGTGACAGATGGTGTGTTCTCAATGGATGGAGATATTGCACCGCTTCCTGAGATTGTAAGACTTGCAGAAGCATATGATGCCTTTGTGATGGTAGACGATGCCCATGCGTCTGGAGTACTTGGTGAAAATGGGCGCGGAACAGTGAATCATTTTCAACTTGACGGCAGAGTGCATATTCAAGTTGGCACACTTAGTAAGGCAGTTGGTGTGCTAGGCGGTTACGTCGCTGGTTCTGCCGTTTTAATCGACTATTTAAAGCATAAAGCAAGACCGTTTTTATTCAGCACCTCACATCCGCCGGCTGTCACAAGAGCCTGTGAAGAAGCCATTGAAGTGCTGTTAGACGAACCGGAGCGCATTGAAACACTTTGGGAGAACGCGGTCTATTTTAAAGAAAAAGTCATCGGTCTTGGATTTGAGGTGGCACAAACAGAAACGCCTATTATTCCGATGATGATTGGAGACGAGGCACTCACTTTCCGTTTTTCAAAAGCATTAATCGAGCGCGGCGTTTTCGCTCAAGGCATTGCTTTTCCAACTGTAGCGAAAGGAAAAGCGAGAATTAGAGCCATCATCACAGCAGAGCACACAAAAGAAGAGCTTGACCGTGCACTGACAATCATCGAAGAAGAAGCAAAAAAACTGAATATACTTGATTGAGAGAGCTGAGGCTCTCTTTTCTTTTGATCAAGAGTATTGATGACTGTCCAGATGAATAGACATTTTTCATAGAAAAAACACATATGAATTTATTTTCAATTCACGACAAAATAGTCTATACTGTAGGGTGGAGCTTGGTTTGAAAGGAGTACAAATTCATGAATGAAGAGCAGAGAAAAGCGAGCGGACAAGTAAGTTCATCGGACAAAAAATCCGAGAAGGACTACAGCCAATATTTTGAAGCTGTGTACATTCCGCCTTCCTTAAAAGATGCAAAAAAACGGGGTAAAGAAGAAGTCGAATACAATCAATTTCAAATTGACGAGCGGTTTCAAGGGTTAGGGAACGGCCGCAAGTTTTATATTCGCACATATGGCTGTCAAATGAATGAGCATGACACAGAAGTGATGGCTGGTATTTTTATGGCGCTTGGTTATGAACCAACAAATTCGACTGAAGATGCGAATGTCATCTTATTAAACACATGTGCCATTCGTGAGAATGCAGAAAACAAAGTGTTTGGAGAGCTTGGTCATTTAAAAGCATTAAAGCGTGAAAAGCCAGATTTAATCTTAGGCGTCTGCGGATGCATGTCGCAAGAAGAATCTGTCGTTAACCGTATTTTAAAGAAACACCCATTTGTTGACTTGATTTTCGGTACCCACAACATTCACCGCCTGCCAGAGCTATTATCTGAATGCTACCTTTCAAAAGAAATGGTCATTGAGGTTTGGTCTAAAGAAGGCGATGTGATTGAAAATCTTCCGAGAGCCCGCCAAGGAAAAATTAAGGGCTGGGTGAATATTATGTACGGTTGTGATAAATTCTGTACATACTGTATCGTCCCTTACACGCGCGGTAAGGAAAGAAGCCGCCGTCCGGATGAAATTATTCAAGAGGTCAGGCGCTTAGCAGCAGAAGGATATAAAGAAATTACCCTTCTTGGTCAAAACGTGAATGCGTATGGAAAAGATTTTGAAGACATGGAATATGGTCTTGGTCACCTCATGGATGAGCTGCGTAAAATCGATATTCCACGTATCCGTTTTACAACAAGCCACCCGCGTGACTTTGATGATCACTTAATTGAAGTGCTTGCCAAAGGCGGTAACCTTCTCGACCATATTCATTTGCCGGTTCAATCAGGAAGTTCTTCTGTGCTGAAACTCATGGCAAGAAAATACGACCGTGAACGTTACCTTGACCTAGTGCGCAAAATCAAAGAGGCAATGCCAAATGCTTCATTAACAACGGACATTATCGTTGGGTTCCCAAATGAAACAGATGAGCAGTTTGAAGAGACGCTTTCCCTCTATCGTGAGGTTGAGTTTGATGCGGCTTATACGTTCATTTACTCTCCAAGAGAAGGAACACCAGCAGCCAATATGAAAGACAACGTGCCAATGCGTGTAAAAAAAGAACGTCTGCAGCGCCTGAATGCACTCGTAAATGAAATTTCTGCGAAAAAAATGAAGGAATATGAAGGGCAGACTGTCGAAGTATTAGTAGAGGGTGAGAGTAAAAACAACCCTGAGATCCTAGCCGGATATACAAGTAAAAGCAAGCTTGTGAATTTTAAAGCACCAAAAGAAGCGATTGGCAACATCGTCAAAGTGAAAATCACACAAGCCAAAACTTGGTCTCTTGACGGAGAAATGGTTGGAGAAGCTATCGAGGTGAATTAAAATGACGCTTTATTCAAAGAAAGAGATTGTCGAGCGCGCAAGAGAGCTCGCGAAAATGATTTCTGAAACAGAAGAAGTTGATTTCTTCAAAAAAGCAGAAGCGCAAATCAATGAAAACACAAAAATTGCAGCGATCATTAATCAAATTAAGGCACTTCAAAAGCAAGCTGTGAATTTAAAGCATTATGGCAAACATGAAGCCTTAAAACAAGTGGAAGAAAAAATTGATGCCCTGCAAGAAGAACTGGATGAGATCCCAGTGATTCAAGAATTCAAAGAATCACAAACAGAGGTTAATTCCCTGCTTCAGCTTGTAGCGCACACAATTTCTAATCAAGTAACGGATGAAATCATTCTTTCAACCGGCGGTGACCTCTTATTAGGAGAAACCGGTTCAAAAGTGAAAAACTCATCCCCAAGTTGCTCCATTAAATGAGAAAACCCCGCAGATGCGGGGTTTTTTGTTTTCTGATGTAAGAATTACATACCTTCTTTCTCCTTCAGCTTCCATCAACCCCAATCTCTCACTCTCCAACTTTTCCAATTTTCAAGGCAAGTTTATGGGCGACCATGCATACACTGAAACAGAAATGAATTTAATTGAACATGAGACTCAAAATCGTGACACACTAGACGAATGCCCAGCATAAGATAAAACGATCAAGAACAAGGAGGCATGCCGGAATGTCTGAATACAGAGAAATTATTACAAAAGCGGTGGTTGCAAAAGGGAGGAAATTTACCCAAAGCACACACACCATTTCTCCATCGCAAAAACCAACCAGCATCCTAGGCGGTTGGATCATTAATCATAAGTACGATGCTGAAAAGGTCGGTAAAACAGTTGAGATTGAAGGTACATTTGATATTAACGTGTGGTATTCTTACGCAGACAACACGAAAACCGAAGTGGTCACAGAACGTGTAAAATATGTAGATATCATCAAACTGAGATATAAAGATAAAAACTTCCTTGATGATGAGCACGAAGTGATTGCGAAAGTCTTACAGCAGCCCAATTGCTTAGAAGTCACCATTTCTCCAAATGGCAATAAAATTGTCGTTCAAGCAGAGCGTGAATTCATTGCTGAAGTAGTAGGGGAAACCAAAATTGTTGTAGAAGTCAATTCAAGCTGGAAAGAAAAAGATGATCACGAATGGGAAGAAGAAGTGGATGAGGAATTAGAAGATATTCATCCAGAATTCCTCGCGGGTGATCCAGAAGAGTAATTGATGACTAGGGCGCATATCCCCCTAGTTTTTTTGTGCCTTGATCTAGGGAAAAAAGGTGAATTTTTATGCTATAATGAAAGATGGTATGAATTCGAAAGTAATATAGTGAGGGATTAGAAATATGGCAAGTTATACGCCCATGATACAGCAATATTTAAAGATCAAGGCAGATTACCAAGATGCCTTTTTGTTTTTTCGCTTAGGCGATTTTTATGAAATGTTTTTTGATGATGCAAAAGAAGCAGCACAAGAATTAGAAATTACGTTAACAAGCAGGGATGGCGGCACGATTCCAATGTGTGGTGTTCCATATCATTCTGCGTCTGCATACATAGAACAACTGATAGAAAAAGGCTATAAAGTCGCCATTTGTGAGCAGGTGGAAGACCCTAAAACGGCAAAAGGTGTGGTCAAAAGAGAGGTCGTTCAACTGATTACACCAGGTACGGTCATGGATGGCAAAGGACTGAATGAAAACGAAAATAACTTTATCGCGTCTGTTTCCAGCTTTCAAAATGGCTACGGTCTTGCGCTTTCCGATTTATCAACAGGTGAAAACATGGCGGCTTTCATTGAACGGTTAGATGAAGTTGTGTCTGAAATTTATTCTGTCGGTGCAAAAGAGATTGTGGTATCAAAGAAGCTCGATGAAGAAACGGTGAAAACCCTGAAGGAACGCTGCCAAGCGACCATCTCATACGAAGATAGCGATGAATTAATAGATGAAGCTGAACGACTCGTTTCTCATCTTGACGAGCATCTGAAAATAGCATTTTTAACACTCTATGCATACTTAAGAAGAACGCAAAAAAGGAGTCTTGATCATCTTCAGCAAGTTCAAGTATTTGAGCTTGAACAAACGATGAAAATTGATCTTTACTCAAAAAGAAACCTTGAATTAACAGAAACCATCCGTTCAAAAAGCAAGAAGGGTTCTTTATTATGGCTCTTAGATGAAACAAAAACGGCAATGGGCGGAAGATTGCTGAAGCAATGGATTGATCGTCCGCTCATCCGCCTTTCACAAATCAAAGAACGCCAGGAAATGGTGCAAATTCTGATGGAACATTTCTTTGAACGAGAGGATCTGCGAGAACGTTTAAAGCAAGTGTATGATCTTGAACGTCTAGCGGGCCGTGTGGCATTTGGAAATGTGAATGCCCGTGATCTTATTCAATTGAAAGAATCTCTCAAACAAGTGCCGGCTATTAAAGAGCTCGTCCATTCTCTCCCAGAGGATATGGCGAAATCTAGAGCAAATGACATTGACCCATGCGGTGATTTACTTGATTTATTAGAAGATGCTCTTTATGAGAATCCGCCGATGACGTTAAAAGAAGGCAATTTGATTAAAGACGGCTACAATGCAAAATTAGATGAATATCGTGATGCGAGCCGAAACGGGAAAGATTGGATCGCTCGTCTTGAACAGCAAGAAAGAGAATATACAGGCATTCGATCGTTGAAAGTCGGCTTTAATAAAGTGTTTGGCTACTATATCGAAGTGACCCGTGCAAATACGCATTTATTAGAAGAAGGCCGTTATGAAAGAAAACAAACCCTTGCCAATGCAGAGCGGTATATTACACCTGAATTGAAAGAAAAAGAAGCCCTTATTCTTGAGGCGGAATCAAATATTAGTGAATTGGAATATGAACTATTTTCTGCGCTTCGGGAACAAGTAAAAGCCTATATTCCTAGATTACAGTTGCTCGCAAAACAAATGAGTGAGCTTGATGCGCTGCAATGCTTTGCGACTGTGAGTGAAAAGCGGCGTTATGTCCGCCCTGAATTTTCATCAGATGAAGTGGAAGTCATTGATGGTCGTCATCCTGTTGTTGAAAAAGTGATGGATCATCAAGAGTATGTGCCGAATGACTGCCAAATGGGCAAAGGGAGACAAACCTTGCTCATTACTGGTCCGAATATGTCAGGGAAAAGCACATATATGAGACAAATGGCATTGATCTCGATTCTTGCGCAAATTGGCTGTTTTGTGCCAGCATCAAAGGCAACCCTTCCGATTTTTGATCAAATCTTTACACGTATTGGGGCGGCAGATGATTTGATTTCTGGTCAAAGTACTTTTATGGTAGAGATGCTCGAAGCAAAAAATGCGATGGTACATGCGACAAAGAACAGCTTGATTTTATTTGATGAAATTGGACGCGGGACAAGCACTTATGATGGAATGGCTCTTGCACAGGCAATCATTGAATTTGTGCATGATCATATTGGAGCCAAAACCCTTTTCTCCACTCATTATCATGAACTGACGGTACTTGAATCCCAATTAAGCGAACTGAAAAATGTCCACGTACGAGCTGAAGAACATGAAGGGACAGTTGTTTTCTTACATCAAATCAAAGAAGGAGCAGCGGATAAAAGCTACGGCATCCATGTAGCGCAGCTTGCTGAACTGCCTGATGCGATCATTGATCGAGCTCAGACCATCTTAACGGAGCTTGAGAGCGGATCACATGAAGTGATTCCGCGCGTCTCTAAAGCCCCGAAAAAAGAAATGGCTGAGGAAAAACAGCAGCTTTCTTTCTTTGAAGTGGAAGAAAAACCGCAAACAAAACCTGTGCTGAAAAACAAAGATCAAGCAGTAATCGAAGAATTGAAGTCATTTAATTTAATGGATATGACACCGCTTGAAGCGATGACAAAGCTATATGAATTGCAAAAGAAATTATAATGTAAGGTGAGGTGAGCAAGAAATGGCAAAGATTATTCAGTTATCCGATGACCTATCAAATAAAATTGCAGCTGGTGAAGTGGTCGAACGCCCGGCTTCTGTAGTGAAGGAGCTCGTGGAAAATGCGATCGATGCTAGTAGTACTGTCATTGAAATCGATGTAGAAGAAGCAGGACTTTCTTCTATTAGAATTATTGATAATGGGGTGGGAATCGATGCTGAAGATTGTAAGCTCGCCTTTCAGCGTCATGCGACGAGTAAAATCAAAGATGAAAATGATCTGTTTCGTGTCAGGACGCTCGGTTTCAGGGGGGAGGCGCTGCCAAGTATTGCCTCCGTCTCTCACTTAGAAATGAAGACAAGTACCGGTGAAGGTGCTGGAACACACTTAGCTCTCCAAGGCGGGAAGATCATTTCGGAGAAAAAAACCTCTGGCCGTCGCGGCACCGAAATTGTGGTCACCAATTTATTTTATAATACGCCAGCCCGTCTAAAATACATGAAAACTGTTCATACGGAGCTTGGCAACATTTCTGATGTTGTGAACCGAATTGCACTTGCTCATCCAGAAGTGTCGATTCGTTTGCGACATCAAGGAAAAGTGCTGCTTCAAACAAATGGAAACGGAGATGTGCGGCATGTGCTTGCGGCCATTTATGGAACGGCAGTGGCCAAAAAAATGCTGCCACTACATGTACAATCACTTGATTTTGAAGTGAAAGGCTATATTTCCTTACCAGAAGTGACAAGGGCATCACGTAATTATATGTCTTCTGTTGTCAACGGTAGATATGTCAAGCATTTCCCGCTGGTGAAAGCCATTCATGAAGGATACCATACACTGCTCCCGATCGGACGCCATCCGATTACATTTATTGAGATGAAGATGGACCCAATTTTAGTCGATGTGAACGTACATCCTTCTAAACTTGAAGTAAGACTAAGTAAAGAGCAAGAACTTCATGAGTTGATCAAACAAGGGATTAAGGACGTCTTTCAAAAGCAGCAGCTTATTCCAAGTGCTTCAGTGCCAAAAAAAGCACCAATGACAGCAGTGAAAAATGAGCAGCAGTCTTTATCTTTTGATTCTAAACAAACAATGAATAGCCGAATGGAAACACCTGTTTTCTATGAGCCGGACTCGCTCGAATCGGCTGTATACGAGACCAGTCAGAACAACACATACGGGGTGCGTGAACCGGAAAGTACGGAAGCGACTTTACCAGCATCGTCTGAAGAAACGTTTGACCATGTATATGTAGAGGAATCTGCAGCTTCGCATGAACAACATGACGAAGTGATGCTGGAAGACAGTGCAGCCCAGCATCAGGCTGAAAGTGAACGTGTCCCTGTGATGTATCCGATTGGACAAATGCACGGAACGTATATTTTGGCTCAAAATGAACGCGGTCTTTATATCATCGATCAGCACGCTGCCCAAGAGCGAATCAAGTATGAGTACTTTCGTGAAAAGGTAGGAGACATTGAACAGGAAGTGCAAGAAATGCTTGTTCCATTAACCTTTCACTACTCAAAAAACGATATGTTGATTATTGAAGAGCATATCGATATTTTAGCCAAAGTAGGGGTCTTCTTAGAGCCATTCGGATCAGGCAGCTATATCGTTCGATCGCATCCGCAGTGGTTTCCTAAAGGAGAAGAGGCTGAACTCATCGAAGAAATCATTCAGCAAGTACTTGATGAAAAGCGTGTGGATATCAAGAAACTGAGAGAAGAAGCGGCGATCATGATGAGCTGTAAAGGCTCGATTAAAGCAAATCGTCATTTGCGTCACGATGAAATCAAAGCCTTATTAGATGAACTCCGGCAAACACAAGACCCATTTACATGTCCGCATGGTCGACCGATTATAATTCATCATTCCACATATGAAATGGAAAAAATGTTTAAACGGGTGATGTAGCTAGGTTTGAGATGGTGGGTGAATCGGTTTGCCCACCAATTAATTTTTCAATCCGATAGTCTATTTCGTGTTGTTGTGATGTGAAGATAAACATCCGCTGTCATGTTGTAAGGATAACCCCTTTCCTCAAATGGATAGGGGTTTTTGTTATTTGGTTATACGATTAAGTGAAGCGTGATATGATTGTAAAAAGGAGGGAATATGATGACATTCAAAAAAGCGTTCAATATAGGTTACTTTGTTCTGCTTTTATCTTTTGTTGTCGTATATTTTTTGCTTCCAGTCGATCAACTATTTACCGCAATTATGATCCTAACCTTACTATTTGGAGTATATCAATTTGTGATTTTTAAAAAACTAAAAGAGCAAAAATAACAATAAAAAACGCCATATATGGGTTTGCCAACTAAATGATGACAGACCATCATAAGATATGGTGTAACAATTATATAAAATGCAGTAAGCACAGCGGCAAGACATGTGATAAATGAGAAAAAGCGCTCTAAGAGCGCTTTTTTGTTTAGCATCCGCAAGGATTTGGCGGTGTGACGACAACTGGTCGTTTATTAATATCAATCGTATCCTCTGCATAAAATGTGGAACCGATGCTGATCGCACGATTTTCTGCACGGAACGTATATGTACCTGCAGCAGGAAGTACTTTATGAGAAAGTTGTAATGTATATTGGGAACTTCCGAATAAATCGAAACGAGCTGGAATGCGGACAGTTTTTCCATTGTTCAAAATGTAACTGTCTTTTAAAGCTTTTCCATTGATAATATCCTTTGTTGTGGCTTGAAAACCTGCTGGTAAAGTAAATTCAACTGCACCAATACTTAGAACAGAATTTGGACGGTAAGTCAGGTCAATGTCAGAAAAAGACCATTCTTGTTTACTTGCTCCTGTGATTTTTGCATAAAGGGCAGCTGGCCTTGCATTCGTTGAAGCTTTGCTTTCCTCTGTTTTAGCCCCTTCAGCTGATGCGGCTAGCGGTACTGAGAGTGCCATGACCAATGTAAGCATCCCCATCATAATCATTGTCCATGTTTTCTTCATTTCTTCCTTCCCCCTTGGTTGATTATAGGTAAATAATAGATGATTACATCCATTATTTACCTATAAGGTTACCATATTCCTATATGTCATTAAATGGTATTTTATACCCTTATTTTGCTTGTTTTTTAGTAATAACGGGGTAGGAATGCATTTGGTTGGTTCATTCCGTAAGCATTTCCTGTCATATGATGATTTGCAGGCATCATCATCTGCATATCATGATAGCCGTTTGGATGGTAGGGAGCCATACCATAACCGCCGTAGTGACCGAAGTGATGGTGATCGTTCATCTGTACATTTGAATAGGGTTCATACTGCTTCGTAAAAGGGGAATAAGCTGAATGATGATGCGGGTGGTGTCCGCTATAAGCATCTTTTTTACCGGTATGATAATGATTTGGCATATTCATAGGGTCATGCATGTTTGGTGCGATCATATGCTCATGATTGGCTGTATACACATTTTCAAACGTGTGATAGGGATTTCCTTGATGGTAATGGTTGGTTTGGTTATTCATATTATTCATTTTGTATCTCATCCTTTTTTTCAGGTTGCCATATCTTATGAGCTGCACCTGTTTCATGAGCCTATCCATATGAAAGAAAAGAACGACATGTAACAAAAAAACCGGCTTTTCAGCCGGGAAAACAAAAAGCAGGTGCAGCGTCAAACGCTAAAATGAGAAGCTATGTCTTTTTCTGCGACGCTTCTTACATCTGCTGCAGACACTTTTAGGAAAATAATGGGGATCGTAGCTTCTTGACGTATCCCAAAAATCGCTCTCAAACCAATCATCTTTTTTATGATAAAACTTCTTTTTTTCACACGGATCAATATGGTGATGATCGTCATGCTTTTTATAGCATTTTGAGTGGGAATGTTTGCTCTTGCATTTGCACATTGTCATCCCTCCTAAATGTGACTCAATGCTAGTATATGCAAGAAAGGTGTACGAGGACTGGATGGTGGCGCTCCTTTTGTAAAAAAAGGCTAATTCTTTAAAAACTCAAATAAAAAGAATTGACTAGTGCTAAATTAACATGATAAAATATAAATTTTTATCCTCTGCTGAAATGTGTTATAATGATATTGTGAATACTTTCGGAGGTGGCGGATTTGTTTCAAATAGGTGATAAAATTGTTTATCCAATGCATGGAGCCGGTGTGATTGAAGGAATGGAAGAAAAAGAGATTTTAGGTAAGACGCAGGAATATTTTCTGATTCAAATGCCGAATATGCAGATGATGGTCCCAAAAGGCAGAATCAATCAACTAGGTATACGTCCGGTAGCTGATCAAGCTACGCTGAAAGTTGTGATGAACAATTTTGCAGAAGAAACAAACGACGACACGCTTACTTGGAAGCAAAGATATGATGAAAATCTGAAAAAGCTAAAAACAGGTTCGATTGAAGATGGCGCAGACGTTGTCAAAGATCTGATGAGACGTAATCAGAAAAAAGCCTTAAATTCTAGTGAAAAGAAGATGCTTGAAGATGCACGGGGCATGTTAGTGAGCGAAATTTCACTGGCACAAGGCATGTCGCAAGATGAAGTGCTGACAGCATTAGAGAATGAATTAAGAGTTTAATGCTGGATATACAGAGACTGGCTGTAAACAGAAGGAGATATTCCTTTTGTTTACAGCTTTTTTATTTGAAAAAAGATGAAAATTCCCAATTTTGTAGGTGTTTTTGACTAAAACTAAAATGAGGTCATAGGATTTAGTTTTTACTTGCACATGAACCGTTTTAAAGAAGCCGAAAATACCTAGGGCAACATAAAAAAACAGGTAAGTTCTCCTGATTCATGAAAAGGAGCCGGACATTCTTTGAATTCTTTTAGCGATTGATAGTAAAATAATGCGATAAGATGACATCGAAGAGAATGAAAAGGAGCGGTGAAATGAAAAGACTACTCATATGTGGATTCATCTTTCTCATCCTGTGTGCTCTTTTAATGGTGAAATGCAGCCATTCTATCCAAGAAAATAAAGAGCAAAAACAACATCATGAAGAAGTAGAAAAGTATAAGAAAGAGCGAAAAAAAGGGGATCAATATGAAAGTTTTAAACAGCTTATACGGCATGAAAGAGACGGATATGAGATAGAGTTTCATGAAAAAGGGGGAAGTGACTTACTTGTCTTTTCTCCTCACGGCGGCGAAATTGAACCAGGAACAAGTGAAATTGTAGAAGCATTTGAAAAGAAGTACTCTACGTATTTATTTGAAGGGACAAAACAAGACAACAATCGTGACTTGCATATCACTAGTACAAAATTCGATGAACCGATTTTGGTTCAAATGATTAAAACATATCCCTTTTCTATATCCATTCACGGCTATAAAAGTGATAGAAGACATACACTTGTGGGCGGGACAAACGAAAAAATGCAAGAAGCGGTTGTGCGAGAACTAAAAGACCGGGGCTTCTCCGCAGAGCTCGTGCAAAAAGGCGAGCGCCTCTCTGGAACGGATCCAAACAACATTAATAATCAAAATGCAAGTGGCGAAAGTGTCCAATTAGAAATTAGTACTGCGCAGAGAAAAGCCTTTTTTGACAACTTTGATACGAGAAAAGGAAAGAAAAAAGCATTTAGTCGCTATGTCAGTGGTTTAAAAGAAGTGCTTAGAGAATTCGACCCTTCTTCGTAGAAAAAAGGTTTTGATGGGCAAAAGTACTCTCTTTAAACTTGGTAAAAAAGATAGAAATGTGCAAAACCAACGTAAAATATGAAATAAATGGCAATTTGCCTTAAAATCATAAATTATGTAAAATAATAGTTATCAGTTTGATATGATAGAATGGGGCTGAAGTGGATGGCACACAAAATACCATCTTCCGAAGTAGGTGTAAAAATCAATCAATGGTACACACATATTTGCAAATTTGAAGTTGATCAGGCAAACGATATGAAGCGCCTTGTTGAAGAAGACATTCATGAGATGGAAGAAGATCAAGATTTATTACTCTATTATTCTCTCATGGATTTTCGCCATCAAATGATGCTTCAGCACTTAACGCCAGTCCATGCAGGGAATGAATCGCTTCAAGCGGTTTCTTTTCCAAAAGAAATTGAAGAGGCAGAAGATGAGATGACGGGTTTATTGGGCTATTACTTTCATTTTTTCCATGGAATGTATGCATTTACCCAGCACCGGTATATCGAAGCCATTTCTTATTATAAGCATGCGGAACATCAGCTGATCTTAGTGACAGATGAGATCGAAAAAGCGGAATTTTATTATAAAATTGCTGAAGTATACTATCATATGAAACAAACCTATTTTTCTATGCATTATGCGAAAAAAGCGAGAGACATCTATAAGAAACATCAGCTTTATGGAAAAAGAAGCATTCAATGCGATTTTGTGATGGCAGGTAATTGGATTGATGTAAATCAGCATCAAAAAGCGCTCCCGTATTTAGAAAAAGCTTTAAAAGTGTGTGAAGCAATGGAAAGAAAAGAATGCACATCTTATTTTAAGGCGATGGCCCTCAATAACTTAGGAACTTGTCATTATAGTATGGGAACCTATCATACAGCGACTGTCTTCTTTGAACAAGCCATTTCACTTTATCAAAAAGATCAAGCTGCAACGATGATCAAATCATTGTTTTCACTGGCTCTTACTTGTTTTAAACTCGAAGATATGGAGCGAGCGAGTGAGGCTATAAAGGAAGGCATGAATCAGGCCTCTATATTGGGAGATGAAATTTATCAATTGAAATTCCAATTTTTACAGGCACTCTATATAGAAACAGACAGCTCTGAACAATTGAGATCAGCCCTTTTGGGACTACGAAACAAAAAAATGTTTGCTGATTTAGAGGAATTGGCACTTGATGCGGCTAATTATTATAAGGAACGCGACATGTACAAGGAATCTTCCACTTTTTTTGAAATTGTGATCGAAGCGCGTACGCACATTCAAAAAGGAGATGAGATGTATGAGAACGAAGCATAACATGTCAGCTGCTCAAGTAGAAGAAAGACTTCACACATAAAAACAGACAAAACAACACCCTTTACGAAAAACGTAAAGGGCTTTTTTATTTATTCTTGGATTGCTTTTTCTGCGTCGATGGCACCTGCTCCGTAAATCATTGGGTCCTCTCCAGACCACTTGCTTGTATTTTCTTTTAATAAGGCTTTGACTTCATCAGGTGTTAAATCTGGTGAATGCTCTAATAATAGTGCGCAGATACCGGCACAAATGGGTGTCGCCATCGAAGTGCCAGATAACGTCGTATAATCATCATCGACTCTACTTGATTTATCTAGTTTATCTAGGAATGATCTTTGTGATCTAAGAGAGACGATATTGACTCCTGGTGCGAGGAGGTCGGGCTTTGTTTCACCGTAGACCGTTGGACCTCTGCTCGAAAATGGTGCCACGACATCGTCACTTGATTCTGGCGTATTTCGATCGTCATAGGCTCCGACTGTAATGACTTTTTGACTCACGGCAGGGCTTGCGATCGTTTGACTGTTAGGACCGGAGTTCCCGGCAGCAACGCATACGACAATCCCTTGATCCCAAGCTGCATTAACAGCGCGCACCATCGGATCGTCTTGTTCGTCATCATAACGCTGCGCATCGCCGCCTAGTGACATACTGATGATGTGAATTGGGTCATCAGGATGGTCTTCGTTGAACTGTATGCACCACTCAACACCTTCTATAATAGTAGAAAGTGATCCAGCGCCTTGTTTATTTAACACTTTTACCCCAATGATATTGGCTTTTGGAGCGGGTCCTTTGTATAAGCCGTCTGAGGCAGCTCCGTCTCCAGCCACATCCCCAGCGCAATGCGTTCCATGACCGTTATCATCATAAGGTTTCGTTTTTTGTTTGACTAAATCTACAAAGTCGCGAATTCTTCCATCTAAGTCCTCATGTGGGTATACGCCTGTGTCAACGACCGCAACCGTAATGCCTTCACCGGTTAAGGTCGTGCCATTTCGGACGACTTCATCCGCATGACTTGATTGTGTTGCCACATCCAGCAGTGCATGTACCTGTCTGTCTAAATATATTTTGCGAATATGCTCCCCATTTGCTAAGAGTTCCTCTAAAGCAGCAGGGGTAAGATCAGCTGCGCAGCAGTTAATATGTGAAAAATGTTTTTTGATGTTTGTTTTTCTGCTTTTTTTCATTAGCTGCTTTGTGCTTTGAATACCTGCTTCAACTGCATCTTCTTTAAATTCAATGATGACCCGAAGCTTCTTGCTCTTCTTTAACCTTCCTTCAAAAAAACGATGAAGAAAACAAGGCGTCCACTTAAAAGGCTTATAGAGGTGAAGGACGGTTTCTCTTAAAGGCTGATCCAATTTACTAGCATGTGTTCTGACCATTTGTACCATGGAAAATCCAAACATGTGATGCCCTCCATTCTAGCTATCCATTCTCGTACACTCTTACGTTATGAACATGACAGCATCTTTGTTCGGATTCTTGTCCCTTCTTTTGTTCATATTGGCGGCTGACTCATTCCCTTTAAAAAGAAAAGCGCTTACATTTTGTAAAATAATAGAAAAAGGTGGAAATCATATCAAAACTGCCGATGATAGGTGGGAGAGTTCTTCTTAGAGAACCAGTAAAACAGAGGATTCTGCAGAAAAAAGGGGGGTTCTAGACAGGGTCAATGCTCATACAAATGTGATTCATTCCAGATGAAAAAAATCAAATTCGCATAAAAAAAAGACGAATTAAAGAAAACAGACTGGGTAGGACTAGGTCATTTTAAACATAACTTCATTTGTTTGTCATACTATTCTAACTCTGTTTTCAATCAGGAGAGGCGTTTCTGTGTATATAAATGCAATTATCTTATTTTTGAGGAATCTCATGATCTAGAGTGTTATGATCAAATTTGAAGAGAAAATGTGGAAAAAATGAAAAGAAATGATGATTCAATATTAATCATAGAAACGGCTTAGAAATCTGTTAAAGGAGAACG
Source organism: Bacillus sp. JUb11 (assembly GCF_024807925.1). Classification (NCBI taxonomy): domain Bacteria; kingdom Bacillati; phylum Bacillota; class Bacilli; order Caryophanales; family Bacillaceae; genus Bacillus; species Bacillus sp. JUb11. The sequence continues at coordinate 335,267 of NZ_JANUEZ010000005.1, forward strand.
GGAATGAAGAAGTTTTTTGCTTTGCTTCTCCTGCTTGTCATCGGATGGGGCGTCTATTATACCATGCAAGCACAGGAACATGATGAGCCAGTGTCATCAGGTGGAGAAGACGAAAGCGGTTCAAATGATATGTATCGCAATTTTAAAGAACTGGAAGAGAATGAATCAACAGATCATTATCAAATTACATCCAATCCAGTGCCCGGCAGCCGTCTTCTAGTGATGTCGCCTCATGGCGGGAGAATCGAAGGCGGCGTTAGTGAGATTGTCCATTTTTTTGATAACGATTTTTCTACGTACTTATTTGAAGGTATTAGAGAAAATGCATCAGAACTTCATATTACAAGTACAAACTTCGATGAACCAATCGGAGTCGCACAGGCAAAAGCACATGATTATGTCTTAGCTGTTCATGGTTATAAAGGGGAGCCGGGAATTGATCACACCCTTGTTGGCGGAACAGACTATAACCGTGCTGAGAAAATTGTGAACTCATTAGAGCGCAACGGTTTTTCTGCTGAACTTGCAGTTGCACACGCAACCCTAAGCGGAACGAGCAATCATAATATTAATAATCTTACAAAAACAGGGCAAAGTGTACAGCTTGAGATTAGTAGAAGTCAACGGGAAGCGTTATTTGACAGTTTCGATTTTCGGCAGCGGTCGAGTACAAAAAACGAGACGTTCTACCGGTATGTCAGGGCGATTCGAACGGTGCTGGATGAAGAATATACGTAAGGATGGTGCACATCTTAAGACAGCAAGATGAATTCTTGTTACACTATAAAAAGTGATAACAAAAGGAGAGACAGATATGGCGCGTCATCATTTTCATCTTCAGGCAAACTGGCCTGGTCTGCGTAACGATGTGGGGACAATCGAATGTGAACAGTTAAAGACGGAGATTTCCATTCCAAAAGAAATGGATGGACCGGGTATTGGAACAAATCCAGATGAGATGCTCCTAGGTGCAGCGGCCACATGTTATATCATTACACTTGCAGCCATGATGGAGCGGAGTCAATTAGAGAAAGAGGATTTATCGATGAGCTCTGAGGCAGTTGTCGATGTGACAAACGGTGTGTTTACATATGAGAAAATCATTCACCGTCCTGTCATCATTCTCAAAGAGTCGGCTACAGCACAGGACATAGAACGAGCTCGTAAGCTTGCACATAAAGCTGAAAGCTCATGTATGATCTCTAGAGCTGTGCAAGGGAATGTCCATATTTCCTTAGAAGAAACCATCAAAGCTGGTTATTAAGATAAAAAAGTCATTTTCTCTTGATTAATGGAGAAAATGACTTTTTTTATGACGTCCATTCGGTTTGATCGAATGGTTCTTTCTTTTCTTCCTTTTGTTTTTTGGATTGATTTAAGACAATGACGCCGCATATGACAAGTGCAAGACCAATGAATCCTTTCATATGAATGGTTTCGTTAAATAGCACGAGGCCCACAAGAGCAGTAAGTGCTGTACCGACCCCAGACCAAGTGGCATATGCAGATGACAGCTCAATTGTTTTGAGTGCCAAACTGAGAAAGGTAAAGGCACACCCAAATCCGATCAGCACCCCCATACTCGGCAGCACCTGTGTAAAACCTTGCGAAAGCTTCAGCATCGTACTGCCAAAAACCTCTGTCAAAATGGCTCCTGTTAAATAAAGCATTCCTTTCATATCACTTCACATCCTTTAAGACATATTTAATAGTACGACCCCTGAAACAAGCATCGCCATTCCAATAAGTGCTTGACGGTTCAAGGTTTCTTTGAAAAAGAGCACGCCAAAAAAAGCCGTGAGTACGGTACCTACCCCAGACCATGTGGCGTAAGACATGCTAAGTGGAATGATATTAAGGGTCAATGACAGCATGTAAAAAGCAAGTGTGTAGCCAGCGACAACGACAGCGCTAGGTTTAAAGCGTGTGAAACCATTTGATAGTTTCAGCATCGCTGCCCCGATTGCTTCTGAAAAAATGGCGATAGCCAAAAAAAGATATCCGAGGATCATCATCATCCCTCCTCTAAAATGTGTAAAATCCGATGAAGTAAAAGGGTTTTTTCCTCTCGATTCAATGGTTCAAGCTGAAACATTTCTGAAAACCATATACCATCACAGGCAAGACGGATCAGCTGGCTAAGTGCAGGGTCATTGATTTCCTCGGTTGCTTTTTCTTTAAATTCCGCATAAAAATGACGCCAAGGATTTAATAATGCTTCATCAAATGACATGGTAGCCAGCATGCTTGTACATAGCTGTGTGGTGTTTTGTCTATCAAGGTCATTTAATGTGGCCAATATATAGGCACGTACATAAGGTGCCTTTTCGTTTTTGTATGTTTCCTGATACGTGTCAAGCTGCTGACGAAAAGAGGCAACCGCATGCTCATTCATTTGCTGGATCAGGTCTTCCTTGCTCGAAAAATGATACAGTAGCCCGGCTTTGGTCATATTTGCATGTTCTGCCACCTGCTGAAGGGTGAGCTGACTCAATCCTTCTTTTAGAATGGTGTGAGCTGCTGCCTCAAAAATTTGTTCTTTTTTCGTTTTAGACATAAAAAAAACACCTACTTTACTGAACGGTCGGTAAAGTAAATGTTAACCTATGAAAAACAAATGTGTCAATCGATTCATTTTATAAGAGGATTTTTTCACTAAATCGTCATATTTAATAATAAGGGTATGGTCCATATGGCGGGTATGGCGGTGGATAAGGATAACCATAGCCATATCCTGGAGCAAGAAGCGACCCAGCTAAAAGCCCTCCAGCAAAACCACCTAAAAATGGCGGTCCAAAAAATCCAGGTCTCCCATAGCCAAAACCAGGGCGCCCAAACCCAAACCCAGGTCTCCCATAGCCAAAACCAAATCCAGGGCGTCCAAATCCAAAAGGTCTTCTCATCTCATCTTGAACAAACGGTGCGTCAAAATAATTCATAAAAAAAGACTCCTTTCACATAAAATCACTGTAACTGACATCAGTGTATTCGAGTGGCCCACTTGTGTTTGGGTGAATGCCTAAAATAAGGAGGAATGTAAAAAATGGGCCTGTATCCGTCTGATTGGGCTAAATGTCCACCTCATGCACATGCTTATAAAGCGCGAACGGATGTAACAGAAGAACATTATCATTTAATAGAAGGTATTTCTCAGCCTGTGAATGGAAGCAGTACCGACAGACATACTCATTATTACCGGGGGATCACGTCATTTGAAAGAGGGCATTTTCATAGATATTATGGCGTCACTGGACCTGCTATCCCAAGAGTGGACGGGACGCACTACCATGAAATTGAGGAAGTCACGTTTTCTGCCTATACCGACTCTGTCCCGATTCCATACGGGGGAGTCGTTTACAGTCCAGATGAAGAAAGGCCAACGCATAAGCACCGTTTAAAAGGAAAGACATATGAAGTGGTCGGGAATGAACCACTTGGCTGGTGACAAGGAGTATATAGGAGAGAAAGAGAAGTTATGCTATACTGTAGGCAGTTTGTAAAAGAGAGTGATGTTATGAAAAAACAACCAGTGATTGTATTAGTAGGTCCGACGGCTGTCGGAAAAACAAAGCTGAGCATTGATATAGCGAAAGCATTTAATGGAGAAATTATCAGCGGGGATTCCATGCAGATCTATAAAGGGATGGATATTGGAACAGCGAAAATCACCCCTGAAGAAATGAATGGCGTACCGCACCATTTAATCGATATTAAACAACCGGATGAATCGTTTTCTACAGCTGAATTTCAGCAGCTTGTCCGCTTAAAAATCAAAGAGATTGCTGCGAGAGGGAAAACGCCCATGATTGTTGGTGGAACTGGGCTATATATTCAGTCTGTTTTATATGATTACACGTTTACTGATGAGAAAAGTGATCCTGCTTTTAGAGAAGAGATGACGCTGTTTGAACAGCAGCATGGACCGATCAAGCTGTATGAAAAGCTAAAAGAAGCCGATCCTGACGCTGCAAAAGCGATTCATCCGAATAACGTCCGCCGCGTGATCAGGGCGCTTGAAATCATCCATACAACAGGTCAGAAAATGTCTGATATGAAAAACGGGCATCAAGAAGTTCCTCTTTATGACACTGCCTTCATTGGGCTGAAAATGGACCGAGAGCTTTTGTACGAGCGCATTCATCAAAGAATTGATATGATGTTAGATGAAGGCTTAATTGAAGAAGTGAGCGCACTTTATCAATCTGGTTTGAAAGATTGTCAGTCTGTTCAAGCGATTGGTTATAAAGAGTTGTATGCCTATTTTCAAGGCGATTGCTCACTTGATGAAGCCATCCAGCAATTAAAACAAAATTCCCGCAGATATGCGAAGCGTCAGTTTACGTGGTTCCGTAATAAAATGGATGTCACCTGGTTTGATATGACACCACCTTGCCACTTTTCGGACAAAAAAGAGGAAATTTTCGCATATATAGCAGGAAAGCTTGGACTTAAAGCGAAACTGTAGTTATCAGAATCAAGGAGGACGAAACATGAAACCGATTAATATTCAGGACCAATTTTTGAATCAGATCCGCAAAGACAATACATTTGTCACAGTATTTTTACTGAATGGCTTTCAGCTTCGCGGTCAAGTAAAGGGATTTGACAATTTCACGGTGCTGCTTGAGACAGAAGGGAAGCAGCAGCTTATTTATAAACATGCGATTTCAACATTTGCTCCTCAAAAAAATGTAAATCTTGAATTAGAATAAACACCCGTTTTCACCAATAGCCCCATGCAGCTGCGAATAAACCGGCCGAAACCCGCTACGTTTTTTGTCAGTGCAGAGGGGCTATTTTGTATGCCATGAAACTTTTCTGTCCAAGTTGCGTATAAATCCTTATTGCACATTTAAAAGGTGAGGGGATTTATATGGAAAATGCAGAGCTTGAATTGAGAAGGATTCGAGTGATCCTTCTTTTGATTGGAATCGTTGTCTTATTTGGATCATGCGCCATCTCGAACATCGAAACGAGACAAGAAAGTTGGTATAACCATTCTGGTGAGCATGATGGGAGCCATGTTGATGGTCTTTTACCATCATCTGTTGCGCTAAAAAATAATCACATTGCTGTTGTGAAAGATGATGAAGTACATGTATACCGGTTTGATGAAAAAGAAGGAGAGCTGACGCTCATTACGACAAAGTACATAGATGAATGGGATGAAGATGATGGTGATAGTGAAGACTTTGATGAAGAGTAAGCACGTAAATTTACAAATGAATGTGAAGTCGCTACACTATAAACATGCATCAGACATCTAGACAGAAAAGGATGAGTTCATGACACACAAAATTAAAATTAATCATTGGGAACAAACTTGTGAAGATGACTCCTGTTTCGAATATGGAACAAGCGTTTCTGTAAACGGGAAAGAGTTAGTAAGAGAAGCCTCGATCGTCTCTGCGCTTGAAGCGGTGCTCAAAGAATTAGGTGTTGAAGTGGAAATAACAGAAGTGTCAGAAGATTTACAGTGCGATGCCTACAAAAAATAAAACAAAAAGTCTAGTCTACTAAGCGATTTTTTTTCGTGTTATGATAGATTTCGGTTTCAGTTGAATAGGGAGTAGGGCAGTCTATTTTTAGAACCTGCTCTGCTCTATTTATTTGAACGTACGAGTTCGGCTATGAATGTTCGGCCGGGTTGGTTGATTTTTTTCGTTTCGAGTATCTATATGTTGTGTTTTGAAAAAACATAGTATACTATATATAGTGAATAACGAAATGATCAACAATACTAAAAACTAGGTCGTGATGGAATTGATTCAAATCGTATTTGATTCAAAAACAGGAAATGTTCAACGCTTTTTGGACAAGACCCCTTTTACAGACAAACGAAAATTGACTGGAGAAGAGTTTTTGGATACGCCGTTTATTCTCGTCACCTTTACGACAGGATTTGGACAAGTCCCTGGTACCACTCAGTCATTTTTAGAGAAAAATGCGCACCTTTTACTAGGTGTAGCGGTGAGTGGGAACAAAGTGTGGGGAGATAACTTTGCCAAAAGCGCCGATACGATTTCTAAACAATATCAAGTTCCTATTTTGCACACCTTTGAACTAAGCGGAACAAAAAGGGATGTTGAATTGTTTACACAGGAGGTAGAAAGAATTGTCACAAAATCAGGTTCCAAAGTGGATACAATTAAATAACGAGATTATGATTCAAAAAGAAGGAAAGTTTCAGTTCGACAAGGACAAAGAAGCTGTACATAGTTATTTCGTAGATTATATTAATCAAAACACGGTCTTCTTTCATAATCTAGAAGAGAAGATTGATTACTTAATAGAAAACGACTACTATGAGGAAGAATTTTTAAGACAATACAGCATGTCAGATATTAAAGAAGTATTTGAAGCTGCATATGCCAAGAAATTTAGATTCCCATCATTTATGAGTGCGTTTAAGTTTTACAATGACTATGCACTGAAAACAAATGACAAAAAGAAAATCCTTGAACGCTATGAAGACCGCATTTCAGTTGTGGCTCTTTTCTTTGCGGGTGGAGACAAAAAGAAAGCACTTGAGTTTGTGGAACTGATGATCAACCAAGAGTATCAGCCAAGTACACCAACATTCTTAAACGCAGGCCGTAAAAGACGTGGTGAGCTGGTGAGCTGCTTCTTGCTTGAAGTGAATGACTCATTAAACGATATCTCAAGAGCCATTGATATTTCCATGCAGCTGTCTAAATTAGGCGGCGGCGTCAGCTTGAACCTTTCAAAGCTTCGTGCGAAAGGTGAAGCAATCAAAGATGTTGAAAATGCGACCAAAGGTGTCGTAGGCGTCATGAAACTTCTTGATAATGCATTCCGATATGCAGATCAAATGGGACAAAGACAAGGTTCAGGCAGTGCGTACCTGAATATTTTCCACAGAGATATTAATGATTTCTTAGATACGAAAAAAATCTCTGCGGATGAAGATGTTCGTGTGAAAACACTTTCGATCGGTGTCGTCATCCCAGATAAATTTATCGAGCTTGCTAGAGAAGATAAAACAGCTTACACATTCTATCCTCATACAGTTTATAAAGCTTATGGACAGCATCTTGATGAGATGGATATGGAAGAAATGTATGACGAGCTTGTAGAAAACCCGAAAGTCAAAAAAGAAAAAGTCAATCCGAGAAAACTTCTTGAAAAATTAGCTGTTCTGCGCTCAGAATCAGGCTATCCATATATCATGTTCCAAGATAATGTGAATAGAGAGCACGCTCTGAACCATATTTCACGTGTGAAATTCTCAAACCTTTGCTCAGAAGTACTTCAAGCTTCAGAAGTCTCTTCTTACACGGACTATGATCAAGATGATGAGATCGGACTTGATATTTCTTGTAACCTTGGTTCTTTAAATATCATGAACGTGATGAAAAACAAATCCATTGAAAAAACAGTCAAGCTTGCAACGGACTCACTTACACTTGTGTCTGAAACAACAGATATCCGCAATGCACCAGCTGTTAGAAAAGCGAACAAAGCGATGAAGTCGATTGGACTTGGTGCGATGAACCTTCACGGGTATTTAGCTCAAAACCAAATCGCTTATGAAAGTGAAGAAGCAAGAGATTTCGCTAATACGTTCTTTATGATGGTGAACTATTACTCCATTAAGCGTTCAAGTGAGCTTGCAAAAGAAAAAGGGGAAACATTCCACCGTTATGAGGGCTCTGGTTATGCAACAGGAGAGTACTTCAATAAATACGTAGAAAATGATTTCACTCCAAAAACAGAAAAAGCAGCTGCGCTATTTGAAGGCATGCACATTCCAACAAAAGAAGATTGGGCAGCACTCAAAGATTTTGTAGCGGAAAATGGCATGTACCATAGCTATCGATTATGTATTGCGCCAACAGGTTCTATTTCGTATGTTCAATCGGCAACAGCGTCTGTGATGCCAATTATGGAACGTATCGAAGAAAGAACATACGGAAACAGCAAAACGTATTATCCAATGCCAGGACTTTCAGCACAAAACTGGTTCTTCTATAAAGAAGCATACGATATGGACATGTTTAAAGTGGTCGATATGATCGCAACCATTCAGCAGCACGTCGATCAAGGAATCAGCTTTACATTATTCCTAAAAGATACGATGACAACGCGTGACTTAAATCGCATCGATCTTTATGCACACCATAAAGGCATTAAGACACTTTATTATGCAAGAACGAAGGATACAGGGCAGGAAGGCTGTCTTTCTTGTGTTGTTTGATTAAAGGAGAGTTTAACGTGACAAAAATTTATGATGCAGCCAACTGGTCAAAACACGAAGACGATTTTACACAAATGTTTTACAACCAAAACGTCAAGCAATTCTGGCTTCCAGAGGAGATTTCCTTAAACGGGGATCTCTTAACGTGGAAATATTTAGGTGAAAAAGAGCAGGATACGTACATGAAGGTACTGGCTGGACTGACGTTACTTGATACAGAACAAGGAAATACAGGAATGCCGATAGTAGCTGAACATGTGGACGGTCATCAGCGTAAAGCCGTGTTAAACTTTATGGCCATGATGGAAAATGCCGTGCATGCAAAATCATACTCAAATATCTTCATGACACTTGCACCGACTGAAACGATTAGTGAAGTATTTGAATGGGTCAAGAAAAATAAATTCTTGCAAAAGAAAGCAGATATGATTGTAGGTCTGTACCGTTCCATTCAAAAGGATGACCCGATTTCCTTATTTAAAGCAATGGTTGCTTCAGTGTATTTAGAAAGCTTCCTATTCTATAGCGGCTTTTATTACCCGCTATATTTCTACGGTCAAGGAAAGCTCATGCAAAGTGGTGAAATCATTAACTTGATTTTGCGCGATGAAGCGATTCACGGTGTGTATGTTGGATTGTTAGCACAAGAAATTTACAACAAACAAACACCTGACGTGCAAAAAGAGCTTTATGATTTCTCTATCGATCTGCTTAATGAGCTTTATGAAAATGAACTTCATTACACTGAGGATATTTATGACCAAGTCAATTTATCGCATGATGTGAAAAAATTCATTCGTTACAATGCCAATAAAGCGTTAATGAACCTTGGATTTGCCCCTTACTTTGAAGAAGAAGAGATCAACCCAATTGTATTGAACGGACTCAATACAAAAACAAAGTCACATGACTTCTTCTCAATGAAAGGGAACGGCTACAAAAAGGCAACAGTTGAGCCGTTAAAAGATGACGATTTCTTCTTTGGAGATGAATCATAATTAAAACGCAAAAGTCAAAACGCATCACTCGTTTTGGCTTTTTGCCATTTCTAACAATGTGTTACATACTGGAGGTTACCGAACATGGGAAAAATGGACGAAATGATTTTAGTTGCACCGCGCGCACGCGTGTTCCAAAACGAAACACTTGCGTTTAATGGTGTGAATAGTGAAGAGAAGACAATCAGCACCATTATGAAAGAAATCGAAGAGCACTTCGAGCAGATGCGAAGAGGCGATGCAGAAGAAAATCCTGACTTCAAACAGCCGATACCTTATGTCGTGATTAAGCGTGAGGACGAAGTGTATGTATATGAAAGACTTCAAGGCGGGGGAGAGACGCGCTTACATCATAAGTTATCTCTTGGCTTTGGGGGTCATATGAATTTCATTGAAGGAAAAAATTTTGCTGAGATTCTAAAAGAAAATACCGATCGTGAACTGGACGAGGAACTTTCGATTCAAGAAGAAGACAAACTTGAGATGAAAACCCTTGGACTCATTAATGATGATGACAACAGTGTCGGCCGTGTGCACATCGGACTGTTATCAGCCCTTGAATTATCGCCGGGTGCTCATGTAGAAGTAAAAGAAACAGATCAAATCTCAGGCAAATGGATGAAAGTAACAGATTTGAAAAAGCCTGAGTATTTCGATCGTCTTGAAACATGGTCTCAATTTGTCGTGAACATTTTAGCATAATTGGATAGACAACAAACCGGCTCTAAAGATGACTTGAGCCGGTTTGTTTTTTAGATTATTGAAAAACGAATGCGTCGTGACCGGCCTGCCTTAATCGAGCGACGAGGTCATCTGCATTTTGCTTTGAACGGAAAGCGCCAGCTTGGACTCGGTACATGCCGCTATCCAGTACGACCAGCGCTTCAAATCCTTTGGATTTGAGTGTAGCTGCTAGTTCATCCGCATTGGCTTTGACCTTGAAAGCCCCGGCCTGCACTTTATATAGGTTACTTGCTTTTTTTTTCAATTGAAGGGCTTTTTCTAATCCAGTAGCATGAGCACGAGCGATCCCTTGAAGGAAAGAAGCGTTACGGAGCTTATTTGCATCAGCTACCGTATCAATGAAACCGTTTTCAGTTAAAATGGCAGACATAGAAGTTTCCCGCAGAACGTGGAAGTTCGCCGTTTTCTTGCCGCGGTCGGCAAAATCAACGGAGCGGACAATCTCATCATGAAGGGCATTGCGATACGTGGTGGTTGGTGCTGAAACGCCAGGGTACACATAACTTTCAAAACCTGTGCCTCCGCCAGCATTAATATGAATAGACACGAAATAGTCAGCTCCCCAGCTGTTTGCCGCATTCGTACGCTGGGATAACGTGACGGATTGGTCAATTGAACGACTTAAGCGGACGGAAACCCCATCATATTCACTAATCAACATATCTCTCAGAAAAAGCGCAATTTGCAGTGTGATATTTTTCTCCAAAAGTCCATTAGCAGCAGCTCCAGAATCTGTTCCTCCGTGGCCAGGATCAATAAAAATTTTCACCATCTATTCATCACCTCGTCTTTATTTTATGAGGAAATAGAAAAATTGCCTGTACAAAATGCGGAAATCATCGAGACTCTTTTCTGCACAATTTGTGATGAAAAAGCGCCATTTTTCTAAGAAAAAACAAATTGTTGGTTTGTCCGCCCGAAATGGATGAATACAATGGAAATAGCACATCATTTCCTGGGAAACCGCACAATCCCCTACAATAACCGGTATCTCGGGTCATTTTGACAGTAAACCGATGCTAGTGCGGGCGATTGTCACGATTACAGCTCCACCCGAATAGAGTAAAGAGAGAAGAGCGAGAGGTGAATACGTTGGAGCGAGCTGTCACATATAAAAATAACGGCCAAATCAACATTATACTTAATGGACAGAAGCAAGTATTGGTTGATGCAGATTCAGAGGCAGAATACCTAGAGGCCTTGCAAAAAAATGAGGCCAAACACAGCATCTTACGAGAAATAGAACGAGAAATGAACAGCCTTGTCGGAATGGATGAAATGAAACGAAACATAAAAGAAATTTATGCTTGGATTTTTGTGAATCAAAAAAGACAAGAACAAGGATTAAAGGTAGGAAAACAAGCGCTTCATATGATGTTTAAAGGAAATCCTGGCACAGGGAAAACAACGGTTGCACGGCTTGTCGGGAAGCTTTTCTTTGAAATGAATGTTCTTTCAAAAGGGCACTTAATTGAAGCGGAACGAGGAGATCTGGTTGGAGAGTACATTGGACATACAGCTCAAAAAACAAGAGATTTGATTAAAAAATCACTAGGCGGTATTTTGTTCATTGATGAAGCCTATTCTCTTGCCCGCGGAGGAGAGAAAGATTTTGGGAAAGAAGCCATTGATACCCTTGTAAAACATATGGAGGATAAGCAGCATGAATTCATTCTCATCTTAGCTGGATACTCCAAGGAAATGGATCATTTTCTTTCTCTAAATCCTGGTCTGCAATCGAGATTTCCGATCAATATCAACTTCCCTGATTATACGGTCGATCAGCTGATGGATATTGCAAAACGAATGATGGCCGATCGGGAATATGTCTTTACCCAAGAGGCAGAATGGAAACTGCGAGACTATTTAATGCACATCAAGAGCACAACGAGTCCTGCTAAATTCAGCAACGGCCGTTTTGTGCGAAACACCATTGAAAAAGCGATTCGAACTCAGGCGATGAGGCTGCTTCTTGTGGATCATTATGATAAAAAAGACTTACTTACGATTAAAAGCCATGATCTGCAAATGAAAGAGGATACGCCTTCTTGAAATGGCGTATCCTTTTTGTAAAGAGACAAGAAATTAAACCTTCCGAATGGTGGTATACGTGTGGTGTGTTTGGTATGATGGTACTACTGAAACTTAAGTACAGAAAGGAAACAACTGACGTTGAATGAACATGAAATGATCGAAAAAGCGATCCTTGTCGGCTGTCAACTGCCGCATATAACGGATGAACGCTTTCAATATTCTATGGAAGAATTAGCTTCCTTAACCAAAACAGCTGGCGGTGAAGCTGTCAGCATCATGACGCAAAAAAGAAATAGACAAGACAGCGCGACTTACATCGGGAAAGGGAAAGTGGAAGAGCTTGAAGTGCTTTGCGACGAGTTAGACTGTGACGTTATTATTTTTAACGACGAGCTTTCGCCTAGCCAGTTAAAAGCTTTGGCGACTGCCTTAGATGTGAAAATTATTGACCGTACGCAATTGATTCTAGACATCTTTGCCAAAAGAGCCCGTACAAGAGAGGGGAAGCTGCAAATAGAGCTTGCCCAGCTTCAGTATGCCTTGCCGAGACTGAGCGGACAAGGGATCAGCCTTTCAAGACAAGGCGGCGGAATTGGCGCAAGAGGTCCAGGTGAAACAAAACTTGAAACAGACAGACGTCATATTCGAAACCGCATACACGAAATTCACGGACAACTGTCTGCAGTCAAAGAACATCGCACGAGATACCGGGAACGACGGAAGAAAAATGGCGTATTCCAAATCGCTATTGTCGGGTACACAAATGCCGGGAAATCAACATTGTTTAACCAGTTAACAGAAGCGGATAGCCATGAAGAAGATTTGCTGTTTGCCACACTTGACCCAATGACGCGTAAAATGACACTTGAATCTGGCTACAGTGTACTGATTTCCGATACAGTTGGTTTTATTCAAGACCTTCCAACCACACTGATTGCAGCATTTCGTTCCACTCTTGAAGAAGTAAAAGAAGCAGACTATTTGCTTCATGTGATCGATTCTTCGAATGAGGATTATGAAGGGCATGAACGAACGGTTCATAAGCTTTTAGAAGAATTAGAAGCTGACCGTATTCCGATGCTGACTGTCTATAACAAAAAAGACCAAATCCGGCCGGATTTTATCCCTTCCTCAAAGCAGCGCCACATTTTAATCAGTGCTAGGCGCGAGGAAGATGTGAAGCGGTTAAAAGCGGATATCATGGCTGAACTGAAAAAAGATTTTTTAAAGCCATATCATGTAAGAATTCCGGCATATGAAGGGAAACTCATATCTGCCTTGAAGTCAGAAACCTTGGTGGAATCACTGGAATTTCAAAAGGAAGCAGAGCTTTATGACATCACTGGATTTAGTGGTGAGGAGCAAACCATATTAGGACAAATCAAGAAGTATATGTTGTAGGAAAGGAATTAAATCACGATGTTTCACACTTTAAAACATGGCACCATTTTAGAAAAAATAGCAGCAGAAGCAGAACAAGACATTTCACAAATACATCAGCAAATTGATCGAAAGAGCGAACAAAATGAGTGGCGGGTTCTTGAAAGCTACCGGAAACATAAAGTCAGTGACTCTCATTTTAACCCGACAACTGGTTATGGCTACGATGATATGGGAAGAGACACGTTAGAAAAGATCTATGCGGATGTATTTGGAGGGGAAAGCGCTCTTGTACGCCCGCAGATCATTTCTGGAACACATGCCATTTCCATCGCCTTATTTGGTGTGCTAAGACCTGGTGATGAATTAATCTACATGACGGGGAAACCTTACGATACCCTAGAAGAGATTGTTGGGATTCGCGGCAAAGAAGGGACAGGCTCATTAAAAGATTTTCAGATCGATTACAAAGCCATTGATTTGCGTCAAGATGGATCTGTCGATTTCGACAAAGTCAAAGAATCTATTTCCCAAAAAACAAAAGTCATCGGGATTCAGCGTTCTAAAGGCTATGCGTCAAGACCATCCTTTACAATAGAAGAAATTGAACAAATGATTTCATTTGTGAAAGACATCAATGAGGACATCATTGTATTTGTTGACAACTGTTATGGTGAATTTACTGAATTACAAGAGCCGTGTCATGTGGGTGCAGACCTTATGGCAGGTTCGCTCATTAAAAACCCAGGCGGCGGCCTTGCCAAAACGGGCGGCTACATTATTGGAAAAGAAAAATGGGTAGAAGCTTGTTCTTATCGAATGACATCTCCAGGCATCGGCAGTGAAGCGGGTGCATCGCTGTATGCGCTCCAGGAAATGTATCAAGGATTTTTCTTAGCACCGCATGTTGTTGCACAAAGTTTAAAAGGTGCCGTGTTTACAGCGCGTTTTCTTGAAAAACTCGGGTTCCAAACAAACCCGTCGTGGAATGCGAAAAGAACCGACTTGATTCAATCTGTAGAATTTGGAGACCCTAAAAAAATGATTGCATTTTGTCAGGCCATTCAATATGCATCACCGATTAACAGTCATGTCACACCTCATGCGAGCTATATGCCTGGATACGAGGACGATGTGATTATGGCAGCGGGCACATTTGTCCAAGGAGCCAGCATTGAATTATCAGCTGATGGTCCAATTAGACCGCCTTACACAGCCTATGTTCAGGGTGGTCTCACGTACGCCCATGTGAAAAATGCCATTTGCAGTGCTGTAGATGCCTTACTAGAGCAAGGTTTTATTGATGTGCCTGCTCGATAAAAAAATCCATGTTAATATTCCTGACATTTCGTTGACACATAATATAACATGACATATAATAAATTTAAGCAAAGAGGAGGAGACAGTTGAGATGAGTGATAACATTCGCCGCTCAATGCCTTTATTCCCAATTGGGATTGTCATGCAGCTAACAGAATTATCTGCAAGACAAATTCGCTATTATGAGGAAAATGGTTTAGTATTTCCAGCTAGAAGTGATGGGAATCGCCGATTATTTTCTTTCCATGATGTTGATAAATTACTAGAAATCAAAAACCTCATCGAACAAGGTGTAAACATGGCAGGAATCAAAAAACTTTTTGCCAAAGCTGAGGCAGAAAATCCATCGTCTGAAACAAAGACAGAGGAGAAAACCACAGCGAAGCACAACTTGACAGATGATGAACTCAGGAAGCTACTGAAGAAGGAACTCATTCAGGCTGGACGTTTCCAACAAGGAACGACCTTTAGGCAGGGGGATATGTCAAGGTTCTTCCGTTAACCAATTAGCAAAAGCATTGCTATACACATTTTACCTTTTGTAGGGGAGGAGTTTTACGAAATGGCAAAGTACACAAGAGAAGATATCGTAAAATTAGTAAATGAGGAAAACGTAAAGTACATCCGTCTGCAATTTACAGACATTCTCGGAACAATTAAAAATGTTGAGATTCCTGTGAGCCAGTTAGAAAAAGCTCTCGATAACAAATGTATGTTTGATGGTTCATCTATTGAAGGGTTTGTACGTATTGAAGAATCAGATATGTACCTATATCCAGATCTAAACACGTTTGTTATTTTCCCTTGGACAGCAGAAAAAGGTAAAGTTGCACGCTTTATTTGTGACATTTATAAGCCAGACGGAACACCATTTGATGGAGACCCTCGTAACAACTTAAAGCGTATCTTAAAGGAAATGGAAGAACTAGGATTTAGTGATTTCAACCTTGGACCTGAGCCAGAATTCTTCTTATTTAAATTAGACGAAAAAGGCGAGCCAACGCTCGAACTAAACGATAAAGGTGGATACTTTGACCTTGCACCAACAGATTTAGGTGAAAACTGCCGCCGTGACATCGTGCTTGAGCTTGAAGAAATGGGCTTTGAAATTGAAGCTTCTCACCACGAAGTAGCACCTGGTCAGCATGAAATTGATTTCAAATATGCAGGCGCAATCCGTTCTTGTGATGACATTCAAACGTTCAAGCTTGTTGTGAAAACAATCGCTAGAAAGCACGGTCTTCATGCGACATTCATGCCAAAACCATTGTTCGGTGTAAACGGATCTGGTATGCACTGTAACCTATCATTATTTAAAAATGGTAAAAACGCATTCTTTGATGAGAAAGCAGACTTACAATTAAGCGAGACGGCTAGACACTTTATCGCAGGTATTGTGAAGCACGCAACAAGCTTCACAGCGGTCACAAACCCGACGGTGAACTCTTACAAACGTCTTGTTCCTGGCTATGAAGCACCTTGCTACGTAGCATGGAGTGCACAAAACCGCAGCCCATTGATTCGTATTCCAGCATCACGCGGCATTAGCACACGTGTAGAAGTACGCAGTGTAGACCCATCTGCAAACCCATACCTTGCACTAAGCGTATTACTTGCAGCAGGTCTAGACGGAATCAAAAACAAACTAGACGCACCAGCGCCAATCGACAGAAACATCTATGTCATGGACAAAGAAGAGCGCCTTGAAAACGGCATCGCTGACTTACCTGCAACACTTGCAGAAGCACTTGAGCTGCTCAAGTCAAACGAAGTCATGATCAACGCACTAGGCGATCACTTATTCGAGCACTTCATCGAATCAAAAGAAATCGAATGGGATATGTTTAGAACCCAAGTACACCCATGGGAACGCGATCAGTATATGTCTCAGTATTAATAAAGAAAACCCCTTGGAGCCATTGGCTTCAGGGGGTTTTTATTTAATTAGTTGGTTTTGTGATATTTTCATGCATATTTCACTTTTAATAATCGAAAGAGCCACTTCTTATGCAGAAGTGGCTCTATGTTATTTATGACTAAAATAACTCAAGGTACTATTAATAATTAAGGTGATCACAGATGCAATCAGTAAAGATATACTGATTGCACCCAGTCCTAAACCTTCCCACTTTCCTACGAAAAAACTTATTAATAATAAGATAATACTGATGAGAATGAGAATCGATGGTATTCCATACTGTAAAGGTGCATTCTTTCTTTTAAAGATCAAAGAAACACCCAATATAACAATCGTAAGGATAACTGTTAGCAGCCAAAATGATGACATTTATTGACCTTCCTTCTTTTAAAAATATATGAAATTATTTTATTTCCTCATCCATTACTTTCTTATACTTTTCAAATTCAGAATCTTTCATTTCACCGTTCATTTGTAATAAAAAGTTTCCTTTTGAATAGGTGTGAGAGAAGAACATAGATCCAGCATTGCCTAACTCATCATAATAAGATTTCGCCTGCTGTAAATCAGTTTCATTTCCGAATTTAAAAATCCTTCCACCAGCATTTTCACCTAAGGAAGGAATAAGAATTCTTTTTCCTTCTTCTCTTATATTTCCAAACTCTTTTTGTTTAAGATCAGATGGTTTTTCTGCTTCAAGCCCAGCACTTTTAAAAGCTTCAATAATATTGGCTGTCGTGAGCTGTTTTTCATTTGATGCTGTGCTACTGCAAGCTGTTAGCATCATTAAACAAATAAAAATGAATATAGATAATTTCTTCATATTGGATCCTCCTGATTTTTAGGTGCAAAGGAAATTTTACATGAAGTACCTTCTTTTTACTATCGTTTCGACAAAAATAGACATTGCGAATGACTAAGTAACAAATATTCTTCTTTTATTTTGACTAAATTGTCAAATATACTCATCAAGATGGTATACTTATGTGCATATTTTACTAGGAGGCATCACCTTGAAATTATTTTGGGAAATAGACGAGGAAGGTTACTATACGTTAAAAAAGATCAACGAAGCAGAAATAGCTAAAGCTGAAAAGAAACTTGGAATCACTTTGCCAGATACATATAAAAAGCTCATATTAGAACAGAATGGTGGTTATACCATTCATAATGCTTTTCCAACCACTCACTCTAATTCATGGGCTGAGGATCATATTCAATTTAATCACCTGCTGGGAATTGCTGAAGATGAAGGAATTATGGATAGTGCCTATTTGATAAAAGAGTGGGAGCTGCCAGAAGGGCTTGTTTTGATCAACGGGGATGGCCATACTTGGGTAGCGATGGATTATCGAAAAACGAAAGAGAATCCTGCAATTCATTATTTTGATGTTGAGATGGAAGAAGACTTTAAGTTAGCAGATTCCTTTGATGAATTCATTGAGGGGCTTTATACAGCTAAGTACAGTGTTGATGAGGAAGCAGCAGAGGGTGAATACGAAGAAGAAGAGGAGGAATATATAACTAAAGCAGAACTTGAAGCGATCTTAGAGAAAGAAGCAGCTAATCCAGCCGATATTCATCAAATTACTAAATATCCGTTACAAGATTTAGAAGAAGTAGAGTGGTTCTTTAAAAGAATAAAAAGTTACATTGAATCTGTTAAAGATGAAGACGTTCTTTTTGAAGTAGCTAGAAGCATTGAAACAATCCTTATATTAAGAGTATATACAATGCCAAGTAACGATATTATAAAAAAGACATTATTTGAAATTGTAGACATTTTTGAAAAAACTAAAATTCCTCAGATAACTGTAACAGCTGGAAATTTCGCTGTTAATATTGATTTTTTAGATTAAGGCAAAATTAGAGCATGTAGAGTATACTGTATAGGTTGAATTTTCAAAGAGTGAATGAGAACGGATGTTTAATTATCTGTTTTGATTTCATTATAATATAATTTAGATTGACCCCTTCATGAACCTGGCTGAAACTCAGTCAGGTCTTTTTATATCAATTTCAAAACAATATTTTGTGAATTTCTTTTTAAAAAATGAAGGTGGTCAATAAAAGAAATAAGTATCAAGTCCTTTCTGGCTACTCTCTCTTTTAACCAACTCTTATAATTGCATACCATTCAATTATTATCATATTTGCGGGATACCGAAAATTTCTATTATGAGCAGATTCACTTTACATATGTTGTAAAATGCGTGTTAGAATTATACTAGGGATTTGTTTAGAAGGGGGTAAAGGAATGTCAGGATTAATTGCCTCTCAGGAGGTAGGGAACATGTTAAACACTTGGAATCTTGCGATACAAAAAGGGGATTTATCGGCAGCTATAGAAATGCAAGATGACATAGACAGGGCAATTGATTTAATGGAAGAAAATCAAGATATTCTTTTGTACTATCAACTTTTGAGCTTTAGGCTTAAGCTGAAACTTCAGAATATTAGCAGAAATTTAGATAAGCCATTCTTTCAGCGGAATGCTCCAGACGAAAAAGAAGAAAAAACAAATAAACTCATGTCATATTACTTCTACTTTTATAATGGGATCTATCATGACTACTTGCAAGATTATGATAAGGCATTAAGTTACTTCAGAATAGCTGAAAAAAAGTTGGCTTATGTTGATGATGAAATAGAAAAAGCTGAATTTCATTATAAAATCGCAGTTCTATTTTATGATTTGAAAATGACCTTTTTATCAAAATATCATGCACAAATTGCGTGTGACACATTTAATGCGCATGAAACATATATCAAAAGACAGATTAACTGTAGGATGCTACATGCGTTAAACTTAATTGATCAATTTGAATATGATAAAGCAAGAGCTCTTTTTAGTGAAGCTGAGAATATGATCGAAAGTATTAATGACAATCATTTAATCATTCATCTATATTACAATATGGGTTTTCTAGAAAGCAAAAAAGAAAATTTAGAAGAAGCATCAGCACTATTTAGGCGCACGTTGAGTTATAAAGAGATCGAAAATCAAGATTTATTGAAGATGAGATGTTTATATGAACTTTCTAGAATAGAAATCTCCAGTAAAAGTAATGACGCGATTGAATGGATTGATCTAGGCATTTCTTTATCAGAACAAGTCAACCATAACGTTTTTCAAATAAAATTTAAATTGTTAAAAGAACTATTGTATGAAAAAAATCAATCTCAATTGAACAATATAAACAATCTGTGTTTAGAGCTTGAAGAGAAAAGAGTATGGGTTGATTTAGAGGAGATTCTGGTTGATGTGGCGAAATATTTAGAGGGGAGAGGCTTGCTGAAACAGTCATTAAATTACTATAAAAGAGCCTTACTCGCAAGCCAGTATGTAGGAAAAGGAGTGAATTAATTGAAGAAGTCGGTTTTTATTACATTTTCACTAGCTGTGGTAGCTCTAGGTACACTTTTCTTTACAAACGGTTTGACTCAACCTCTACATGAAGATGTCCAAACAGTTGCATCAAGAGGTAGCTCTGGAGGTTAATTGGTTAAAAAACGATAAAGTGGATTAAAGTGTCAGGCTCCTTATGGTATTCTGGTAAAAGAATATGCCATAAAGGAGTCTTTTTTATATGAAAATATTAGATGCTCCATTTGCTTTGATGGCAGCGTATAGAGATTCTAAAAAAATAAATGAATTTATTTGCTTTTTGAAGAGGGAAATTTCAGTGTCCGTTAGAGGAACTCTGGGTATTACCCAATTTCACTGTATATATTTATGCGAGAGCTGTATAAAGCATGGGATTCTGAAAAACCGAAAAAAATTTATGAAGAAAGAGAAGAAAACAATTTGAGGTAAAAACAAATATAGTACATACTTTCAATTTTGTTACTTAAATCCTAAATATGGCACTGACTGTAGAATGTTAAGACTGATTGTTTTATAATTTCACGGTAACATAACTTTCTCTGGATTGTAATTAAAAGTATAAAACGTAAGTGAATGTATATCGGGGGATTTGGATGATAAAAAAAGAAGTTTTTCAAATAGTTTTGTTTACAGTCCTTTTGGCAATTTTTCTTTATCAAGGTGTACAAAGAGATTTTCCTTTTGAATATCTGATTACATTAGTTACATGCTATGTTGCAGTGATAGTTTATAGAATTATAAAAGTAATGAAATATAAAAAGAAGCAAAGTACCGTTAAGTAGTTTGAGCTATTTTTGTTTGCGGTGTCCGCAATCACTATTGGGATCAGACGTTTGAGGTCATGGCTCTTTGGCATGTTGACATTAAGAATTATATAATGAACTAAAATTTAACTTCAGAGGTGCTTTTGAATGTCTATTCAAGTGGATGATGATGATGTTTTAGAGATGTGTAATATATATGCTCAAGAAACTCATCACAGAGAAGCATTGATTTTAGGAAACAGGAAGGGTCTATTGGAATTAAAAAATGCGATAGATCAGGCTTTAAAAACTGGTAGTGCTGTTGCAAATTTATACCCATCTGATTTTGAAGGGTATGAAACTTGTATTGCTCTAGTGGATGATGAAAAGCAGTTTGAGAAATTAATTACTCCTTATGTAGAGGAATATACACAAGATGATGATGCGATTGATCCAATTGATATTATTAAAGACTACGATTCCAAAAAAGAAAAACCCTTATAATAGGGTTTTTCTTTTTTTAGTGGAGTATAGTTTCACCTTTTTTAGCTTTGTGTTTACTTGGAGTAAGGGATGGAGAAAGTTCTTTCTTTACATGTAGGTGTGAAAATAAATGAATGGTAAACAGAATATTACAGGGTGGCATTACAACCCCAAGTGATTTGAGATGCAAAACACTAATAAGTGTCTTAATGATTGCTATCATAATTTGATGAAGTTGTGATGGAGTTTGAACGTGAAAGTAATCTATTTGAGTACTGTCTACCGAAGTGTAGACTATAAGAGCAACTTTGCTAAATCATTTTTGAAAGGTCTTAAAAAATATGATATCGTTGAGAAAAAATTGTTGGGGGGATGTATATGAAAAGCACATTATACATGTTGTTAGGAGCCATCATTTTAACATATTTTACTTTGATTTTACCTTTTTCAAAAATATACAATAGTGGACTGTTTGAAGTATTGTCTTTTTGGTTCATTCTAATCTTTGTATTTTCTTATAATAATAAAAACCATACTTGAGATATTTACTGGTTTTTCTTTATATGGTAGTGTGTGGGCGGAGGTGTTTGGGATGAAAATCAGGTTCATACTCATTTTACTAGCTTTCGTATTCTCATTGACAATATTTGGGGGTATTTCAAGTGCAAAAAGTAAGGAAACTAAAAATAATACAAGCCAAGAACATTCAGTCAAACTTGAAGTTGTCAAGTCTACTACATATTATAATTCACTAGATGGAGAACGAATTGAATATAATTCTGAGAATGAAAAGCGGATTGCAAAAACAAAATTAGAGGACATAAAGAAGTATAAAAAGCTCACAGGAAAAAGTATTTCATACGAAGATGTAGGGTTGAAAGATAATGGTGATTTAGGAGAATCTGATAAAATACATACCTTATCATCTTTACCGCCAACCGATCCGGCAACAAATAGCAAACTGCTTATTTCTCAACAAGTTTTTTATAAAGGTACATCTGGAACTAATTATAAATATCAATATCATTCTTATGCCGAATGGTTTAAAAAGCCTGTTAACCATAAGAAAGATGCGTTTGCAGTAGCTTGGGATACATCTGCAGTCCCTTTATCAGGTACTTTTGAGGGGTATTGGCAGCAACAAAAGGCCGTTGCCGACGGTAAAGGTGGCCTCACACATGTAACAGAAGATAAACAACTATCAGCTGATACAGACTCATACAAAAATTATGGTCATGGAGTTATTCTTTCACCTGGCTATGGAGATACTCAATTTATAACAATGGATAGAGATGTACTCGTTCCAACGTCTAAAAAAGGAGATCCTGCAAATATTATCACAAAATATCATCACACTTATGCAACAATAAATGGTATTTCCATTAGTGTTGGCCCAGCTTCAATAAGTTTTAGCGATAGTTGGGGAGATGATTTAGTTACAGAATATAGCTTTGTATATGGAGATAGATAAGAGAAGAGTGAAGCCCTATTGGTTAAAAAACGATAAAGTGGATTAAAGTGTCAGACTCCTTATGGTATTCTAGTAAAAGAATATGCCATAAAGGAGTCTTTTTTATATGAAAATATTAGATGCTCCATCTTTACTATCAGCTGTAGAACAGAGATCAAAGGCCTATCATGAGCTTCAAGAAGAAATGAAAATTGTGAAAAAAGCATTAAAAAGTGTGTCGGGATTAGGTGATGAATTTACTGGAAAAGGTGCAGACAATATCAAATCTTTTTATGAGGATCTTGCGCTGTACACAGACACTTATCTTGATTTTATCGATATGAAGAAAGCTTTTTTAGATGGAGTGAAAGGAAAGCTGGATGATGAATCATTAGGCGGGAGTACATTTATTGATGAGCACTTCCTAGATGCTCAATTGAAGCAAGGCATTCAGAACAATAAAGATATGGTCAAAGAACAAAAAGAGACACTTTCCACTATTTTTGACGATATCAGTGATTTAATTGAATTACATACATTTTCAAGTAAAGAGGTCAATGAACATTTAGACGATGCGAACAAAAAAAGAAAAGAGACCATTGAAGTTTTACATCAAATAGACAATGATTTAAAAACGGAATACGCAAAGTCAGAAGCGGTTGAGAACCACCTCAACACTTTTTATGCAAAGATGATGGCTGCTACTGGAAAAGGAAAGAATGCTCAGCCAATGTATTATGATGCAAAAGCATTTCATAAGACAGACGTGTACAAGGACCATGATCAGATTGATGCTCAAGTGAAAGCCTATTTAAAGGTGAAAAAAGATGAAAAAGAAAAACGAAGAATCAAAGAACTGAAAGAAAAGCTCAATGATCCTTCGTGTCTATCAGAAGCGAAGTACTTTGAGATTGTAGATGAGATCGGTTATGAGAATCTCACATATGATCAAAAAATGTATTACAGCCAGCTTCTCCAAATCAAAGCACAGGAAGAAGCATCGGAGGTATTCGTTGATAGTGTAAAAGGTGCTGCAGTGGGTCTATATGATGTAGCAAAAGATACAGTAGTTGGTATCTACGATCTTGTGACAGATCCTGGAGGTGCCGTTGAATCGGTCGTAACGGCTGTTTCTCATCCAATTGAAACGTCGAAAGCGATTGGAAAATCGATTTCAGACTCATTCCAAAAAGAAGTCATAAATGGTGACGCGTATTCGCGGTCACACTGGTTCGCCTATGCGACTGGTTCACTTGCAGAAATTGTCTTTGGTTCTAAAGGTGCAGGAGCCATCACAAAAACAGGGACAACAGCTGCCAAAACAACAGTGAAGAAAGGGCTTGAACAAGGGGCAAAATCATTAGATAGAGTCTCTATTCCGAATCTATTGCCATATTCACCAAAGTTTCAACTAGCAGGTGGAGGGAAACTCCCTTATAACGTGTTTGACGGAGAAAATCTCAAAAATAAACTCCTCTCCATGGCAAAGCGTCTAGACAACAACTCAGGATACGGAATCTCTAAGACAGGCAGAAGATTACCAGCACCCAAATCACCACCGACCGTTGTCAGTTACGGAGATCATTATGTGAGATGGAAACGTAAAAAAGTGCTAAAGCCTAATGTTGTCTATTCAACCAAACAAGGTTACACCTACACAACAGATCACTATGGTCGCATTGTCAAAGTCGAAGCAAGTGATTTAAAATATGGAGAGATGAAAAGAAACCAATATGCTCAATCCAATTCAGGAAAGCCGGATCGATTACTGGATGATGATGGAGGGCATTTAATTGCATCTATTTTTAAAGGGTCTGGGGATATTGATAATCTGGTGCCGATGAATTCGCAGATTAATCGTAGTGGCGGGAAATGGTATGAGATGGAACAGAAATGGAGAAAAGCATTAGCATCAGATCCCCCAAAGCGTGTAGAAGTTATAATTGAGCCGAAATATTTAAATGATTCAATTAGACCCTCTGAGTTTGGTGTGTTTTATAGCATAGAAGGAAAAGATAAGTATCTAATTATTGAAAATAAAATCGGAGGGTGAATAATATGGAAAACATAACAATAGATTCTATCTATCAAAAAATAGCTGAACTTCTTCATGATAACATTCCAGTTGAATGGGAAGAAATACGAATGTATACGGAAGTGGTCAAACACGAAGCAGAAATAACTTTTTACTTTAGAAAAAAGGGGGATAAGGAGTTTATTTACGGGCACAATATACCTAAATTATTTAATATCAGTAGATCAATATATATGGATTTTTTAGTTGAATTAACACGATTATTTAGACAGTTAAAAACATTATATGAAAAAAATAATTATGGTTCATGGACTAATCTCACGCTTGAGATGGAGCATTCAGGTAAATTCTCGATTGAATATGGGTATGAGGATATTTTCTCATTAGGTATTGATGGTGATCAAAGAATAGCCGTTTGGGAATACGAAACGTTCGGATTTCTACCTGAAGATGAGGAAGATAAAGAAGCTGTGCTAAATTATTTGAAAAATAAAGAAGAAAATAGCAAATAGCAAATGACCCTCCAAATGAATGAAGGAGGGTTTTTGTAATATTTGTTTCATAAGAATTTCTCATTTTACTTATTTAAACCGATAAACCGTCACTTCACAATCGCTAAGGACCTCTTCTATCATCTCTCGAACAATCGTCCAATCTCCGCCTGCCAAGCCGCAGCCGATCCCATAAGGAATGGCGATAGAATGAAGGGGGTTCTCTTCATTTGGATTTGTCACTGTCTGTTTTAGATGTTCAAAGCAGCTGCGTAATGCGTCGTCATCTGTTTGTTTTGTTTTTCTTCCGTATCCAACTTGAGCGAATAAGTTGGCAATGGTTTTTCCATCGTTTGTTGTGATGAGCTGGACGGAGCTTAATAAATCATCTCCTTGTTCTGCACATAAACGTTTATAGTCTTTATACACATTTGGGTATTTGCTTTTGATTTGCTTTGCTAATCCTGCTCCCATGACACCCTTACAGTTCACTTGGTGACAGATGATATCTTCTTCTGCGTCTAAGATATTGCCTTCTACCGTTTTGATCATTTCAAGTCATCCCTTTTCAATAAAATGCAAACTTATGTTCTATTATATCAGTTTTGATGACATTATTTCATTACAAAAAGCGCTTGGAGTTTAAAAAATGGATACGTCCATGCGATCAAATGATCAAGAACAGTCCATGACATCTAAAATAGTGAAAGATAAAGAAGAAATAGTAAGGAGACCCTTATGGATAAAATAGAAACAAAACGGTTAATTCTTAGACCATTTCGCGATGAAGATGCACCTGGAATGCTTGCATACTTATCTCATCCAAGAGTAAATTGTTTTCTGGATGATCAAATCTCTACATTAGAAGAAGCGGTCGCTAAGGTGCAAAAAAGAAAAGCAGATCACTCTTATATGGCGATTTGTTTAAAAGAAAGTCAGTTGATTATCGGTGAACTGTTTCATTTAAAAGATAAGCCTGACACGTATTCAATTGGCTGGAATTTTCATGCGTTATATGAAGGGAAGGGATATGCCCGTGAAAGTGCAGAAGCTCTCTTGTCATATCTATTTGTCAATCAAGGAGCAAGGCGCTTATATGCATATGTAGAAGATGACAATGATCGATCTCAAACATTATGTGAGCGTTTAGGCATGAGGAAAGAAGGCCTCTTTCTTGAGTTTGTTTCATTTACTACAAATGAGGATGGCACCCCTAAATATGACAACACCTATCAATATGCTTTGCTGAAAAAAGAATGGGAGCAGTTTCATTCTAAATAGTGCTTTGTTTCTTTGTATCCGGATGACAACGAAGTGACAAAAATGTGAGATGATCCCTTTATTTTGTTCGCTCGATCGATGTCACGGTCTTCTTTTTTCATTTATCCTTTTCCTAAACGAAGCAAAAGGAATGAAATGAGATGCAGGAGTTTAATGAACGGGTATTTCGGTCGATTAATCAACTTAGTATGAATCACGATGTCTTAAATCCAGTTCTTATTGGATTGGCTGAATATTCAGTGATGTTCATTGCGATCATGTTTTTGATCATGTGGTTTCAAAATCGGAGCAGAAGAAACAGATGGATGATGATATCTGCTGGGTTGACCTTTATCTTGGCAGAGATGTTAGGGAAAGTCGCTGGGCTCTTTTATTCCAATCAGCAGCCCTTTGCAGAATTGAATCATGTTAATCTTTTAATCGAAAAGGAAGTGAACAACTCTTTTCCTAGTGATCACACCATTTTTATTTTTTCCATTTGTATGGTCTTTTGGCTTTTCCACAAGCGTCGTATTTATTGGCTTTTCATTGCCTGCGCTGTAGGATTTTCAAGGATTTGGGTAGGTGTTCATTATCCATTTGATGTGTTGGCTGGTGCTATGATCGCCTGTTTAACGGCGGTAACCGTTGTTTATTTGCCGCTATTCCAAAAGGGCGTTAGCCTGCTGCTGTCGTGCTATGAATGGGTGGAGCAGAAATGGACAGGAGAGAGAACCAAATAATATGTAAGTCCATGAAAAAACACCCCAATCTGTTATGAAATCAGATCGGGGTGTTTATTATTTTCGCCAAAATGTGGAACAATCTGCTTTGTCTTCAATGTTAAATTCGATGATTTTTTTTAGCAGAGGATAGTCAATCGGTAAGCTTTCCTTCATCCGAAACATCTTTTTTCCATGGTCATAACCAGCTTGTACAATATCTGCTGAAAAGTGATCAATCCCTTTTCCTTCTGGTGCGACAGAAATGTGGTGTTTTGCGACGCTAAATCCAATAATAAATGTGCCATGATCTGTGAACATGGGCTGATTCCAAGCAATTCTTGGCTCTAATTGAGGGAATGTGTCTGATATCCATTGTAAGATGTCTTGCATGCGCTGTTTCAGCTCTGGATGACTGATGTTACTTACATATTCTTTAAAAACCTGCATTGTTTTCATCCTCCATATTCATCAAGCCTCAGACGGGATTCGAACCCGCACTCCTTTCGTAAGCATAGGCTAGGGGGCAACACGCTTCCCTACGGAATTTCACCGACAGGAGTTTCACCTGTCTCAGCTCATTTGCTTTTCGGTGCTTCTGAAACCCTTGCCTTGCGACCCGCCAGCTACAATTGTTTTACGGCGCTCTTCCCTTCTAGAGCTACTGAGGCACGGAAAGTTCTTGTTCATATTATATAGAGAAACTTGAAAAATGAAAAGCTATGCTCATCATCTAATCCAATCGCACAAAATAGTCAAAGGCACATATGATAAAAGACCATATAGTTATGTATACAGCATGGAATTGGGCTGATTGTAAGTGACAAACCTGTTGATGAGTAAACTAAAAGAGATAAACAATCAAACAAAATTAGAAGGCTTTACTCACAAACGTTCGATGAGTTCTCCCTTTTTGCTCACCATGGAAGATGGGGAACCTTTTTACTCATGGGTGTTTTTTGAAAGAAGTGTGTTTAAGACTTGCTATTTTTCTTTGAGCTCTATCAATGAAAAGCAGAATTGTGTGGTGTTGGAACTTCTTGTACCGTGCTGCAATAGATCAACATGCTGTCAAAAAGTTTTGTATCGATCCAGTTCGAAAATTCTTGTAGATCTTTCTTTTTTATGTGGAATCATTGAAGTAGGGCTTCCTGTATATGATGCGCTTATTTTAAAAAACATAGAATCTCACCACATCTTTCTTTGTTTTTCCACAACGCCCAGTTCGGTGGAAGTATGGCGGAATGGAACAAAATTTCTCAATACGGCAACTGTTGTGTTGCATCATCAAGATCATCAGGATGTACCAGTCGCAATTAGGATTCACACTGGTACATTTTGTTATGATCTTCTTGTCCAAAAAGGAGAAAGTCGTGCGATTACTGTGAAAGATGTGAAATTTATCTTGAAATCTCCATCAACTGAAAATGTGCAAGCACGATTAGACATGCAAATCAACATGGTGCAAAGAAGAAAAATAAAGCTTTGAAGCTGTGATAATCGCACAATCATCCAATATCAATGGATCATAGTCTATCAAGACTAGGTTGAAGGAGGGTTAAAATGGCTATTTTAGGCGGATGTAGTAATGAACAAGCGGGCTTTGTAAATGATGCAGTATGCTTCACACTTGATTTAGCAGCAGCAGCTGATGCAGTTGTCGTCTGGACAGATGGAACACCTTATGTCATAAACGGAACCATCATGGTGGAAAATAATGGGATTGTGGCTGTAGCACCTACTGTGGCTTTAGAGGTAAACGGTACAGCTGTTCCTGATTTCACGGTACCTCCAGGAGAGAGTCGATCCATTACGCTCAGTGATCTGAACTCGATTGGGATTTTAGCTACTGGTGGAACCTCGACTGGAAGTATTGTCGTTTCGTTTTCTCTCAATTATCAGTATTAGTGTGTATGTCTTGAAGATTCCACAGTTTGAAAGTAGTGAGAGACATGTGCGCCCAACTTAATATGTGTGGAGGAATAACCGGCCCGACTGGAGCCACAGGTCCAACCGGTGCAACGGGCACAACTGGAGTCACAGGTCCAACCGGTGCAACGGGTCCAACTGGAGCCACAGGTCCAACGGGAGTAACTGGCGCAACAGGGACAACTGGAGCCACGGGTTCAACAGGAGTAACCGGCGCAACCGGCTCGACGGGTCCAACGGGAGCCACAGGTTCAACAGGAGTAACCGGTGCAACTGGAGCCACGGGTTCAACAGGAGTAACCGGCGCAACCGGCTCGACGGGTCCAACGGGAGCCACAGGTTCAACAGGAGTAACTGGCCCAACGGGAGCCACAGGCACAACTGGTGCCACAGGTTCAACAGGAGTAACCGGTGCAACTGGAGCCACAGGTCCAACGGGAGTAACTGGCTCAACCGGAGCAACAGGTGACACAGGTCCAACCGGTACTAGTTTAACAACTAACTCGATGTACGCATCCAATACGTCGGGAAGTACGGTGCTGGTTGTTTTAGGCGGAACGGCAGTGACGCTGCCTAATAACCAAAGTTTAGATGGATTTACCGTAAGTGGTGGTAATACGGTGTTTACTGTACCTGTTTCAGGGCGGTATTTTATCACGTATCAAGTAAATACAAGCGCTGCACTTCTGGCAGGAACAAGGGTGATTAACAACGGAACACCCATAGCAGGGTCTATTTTAACACCTGCTTTATCTACATCTACCTACAATGTATCTCTCATTACAACACTTGCAGCAGGGAATCAAATTTCTCTTCAAATATTCGGTTTAGTCGCAACCGTAGTATTACTTGGCGGGGGATCTGTTGGAGCGGCATTAACCATTATCAGATTGGAATAAATCCAAAAAGCCCAATAAGGGCTTTTTTTCAATTCAACCGTGTCCTTTAATAGAAAAAAGACGGAATTTTTAGTGTATACATCATTGACTAGGAGAAAGAAACGCAATAACAAAGGAATCGGTTATTGAAGATTCAAGTGATTCATATTAAAATGATGTCAAATGGACGAATTAGCAATTGCTAATAGAAGTTCCATATTTAGTGAAATCATGTGGTGTAGCTGAAGGTGATTGGGGGTGTAGAATGAGCAAAGTTCCTGTGGCGGAATTGGCATCACTATTAAATGACTGGAACATGGAAATCAAAAAAGATCATGCAGATGAGGCAGAACGGCTATTTGCTAAAGCGAAACAGGCAGTAGAGGAAATTGATGATGCTGACATCCTCATGTATTATTCTCTTCTAGAGAAAAGGCATCATATTCTGATGTACAATTTAAGAGGGCAAAAGGGCAATGTTTCAACGAAAAGTATAGAAGGCCATTATGGGAAAAAAGATGATGATTTGTCTAATCGCCTTGCTTATTATTTTGATTTTTATGAGGGTGTGTATGAACAGCATCAGGGGAATTATGAGGTTGCATTACAGATGTATCAAAGTGCGGAAAAGCTCTTAGATAAAATTCCAAGTGAAATCGAACGCGCTGATTTTGATTTTAAGGTCGCGTGGCTTTACTATCGCCTGAGTCATATTATGCTTTCATTAAGTTATATTCGTAGGGCTCTACACGTCTATAAGCGTCACAAGCACTATGAAAGAAGAACTGCACTTTCATATTCTCTTATTGCAGCCAACCTTACAGAGATTGGCAGGTACGAAGAAGCGCTTGAGAATTATCGTTTAGCGGAAGAGGTGTTGACTAGCGAACAGGATGATTTTATGCTGGCTCAGCACCACCATAATGTGGCCATTTTATATTCATTTTGGAATAAACCGAAAGAATCTATACGACATCTTGAAAAAGCATTGTCTCATCAAGAGTATTATGATTCAGATTTCTTTTTCCATTCTACGTATCTGATCAGCCGGGAACTCTGTGTGATTGGTGAAAAGCAGCGTGCAAGCCAGTATATAGAGGCTGCATATGCCCGAATGAAAGAAGCTTCTCATGAAGTGTTTCAGCTCAAAATAGGCATCGTACATGATCTTTACTTAACGAATGTGCCACAAAGATTTCAGCAAATTAATGAGAAATTAAGAAAGTTAGAAGAAAAGAATGAATATCATGAAGTGAAAGAGCTTTCTCACTTTGCTGCAAAGTATTGTGAAAAGCAAGCACTTTATGAGCAGTCTGTTTTTTACTTGAATAAAAGTTTAGAAGCGGATTTACATATGAAAAGAATGGGGTTGATATAAGATGAAAACAGGATTAAAAGTATTATTCGTTGTAGGGTTAGCGGTCGCTGCGGCTGTTTTAACTGAAAATGTAGCGGGTTCTTTCGAAGTAGCAGAAAAAATCATTGGTGGTTAATCGCCCAATCATATCTCGCCCTTGTTGATGATGATCAGCAAGGGTTTTTTATATGGGTGAAAATAGGCTCTTCTTATTAAACGCTGCAAGAACGTTTAATAAGAAGAATTCGCAACAAAGGGGGTGTGCAAATTTGTTACCTGCTCCATTATTCTAAATAAACATAGGGCAGAGCAACAAGTTAAAAAGGTCACCTTTCTTTGCTTAATTTAATTTTTTGCAGGACTTTTCATTCAAATTTCATCAAATTGGTCTATTGTACATAGAAATTGTTACAAAAGAGGGAACACCGCTCCATTTGTCACGCATACGATGAGATGAGGTGTAAGTTGAAGGCAGGTGATTGTATGGATTCACGGGTGTATGGAGGCTTTCATGGCGGCGGTTTTAGCGGCGGAGCAGTAGGACCTCATATTGGCTTTGGCGGGTATTATGTGAGCCCTGGCGTGTTCTCGGGCTTAGGAGGTTACCCTGGATATGGGGGGTTCGGGACGTTTTCTGGATATTCTCCATATGGCTCCACATTCATTATGGGGCGTCCTCCTGGTTTTTATGTAAGAAGTTATTAATGTTTCATCACAGTGATTGAAATAGCCATCTAAGATTGGCTATTTCAATTGGTGAAAGTGCTTAAATGTAGCTGTGATCACAATAACCCCTAGGATGCAAATAGGAAGCCAAATGATGATAAACGGATCGTAAGCATCTGTATACGCAGCTAAAGCAGCTCCTAGGCAGTAAAAGACAATAGAACCGATTCGCAGCAAGCTCACATGTTGAATAGGGGCTTTTCTTTTTTCCCGATTTGATAAGCGTTGCGCCAAATCTTCAAATAAGTTAGCAAGTGTACTCGTTAAAACTGTTGTAGAAATGCCAGCGACATTTAATTTGCGTGCGGCCGCCGTTTGCATGCCCATCGCCATACTTAAAAGGATAATTAGCATAAAATAAGCACCTTGCGTATAAGGAAAAATGGTCATAAGAGCAAATAGAAGCAAGATGATGACTTCTATGATAAAGATGCGTGTAACGGCTTTTGGCCAAAATGTTTTTTCTTGTTTTCCACCTATGACAACAGCTAGTAAAACACCTAGAACAAATCCACTAAGTGCCGTGATGGAATGAAGAGCGGTTAACTGCAATGAACTGCCTGCTGCAATGCCAAGCAGTACTATATTTCCCGTCATATTTGCTGTAAACACGTGCCCTAGGCTTAAATAGCCAATAACATCCACTATTCCTGCGGTAAGACATAAGAACATCAGGGCAATGTTTCGTATTGAGTGTGCGGTCAAAATGGTCATCCCTTTCTTTCTCTCTAATGAATAAGTGTAACGCTTAATGACCGCTTATGTCCATTTTATGAGCTGGTAACATGTCCTGCAGCTGATATAAAACTTGTCGAAAAGAATCATCATTCACATGGTGCCTCATTTGCCGGAATGGGTCGCCTTTTTCCTTTAGACGTTTCATAACAGCCGGCATCGTAAATAAAGAAGGGTGACATTCTTCGCTGTTTAATTCTTCCCATTCGATCGGTGTTGCAACAAGTCCGAGCTCGTTTCCTCTCGGGGAATACGGGGCGATGATTGTTTTTCCAGCATCATGTTGAAGGTAGTCTAAATATAAACGGTTGCCGCGGTTTTTCTTTAGACGCTCTAGCGTAAACAGCTCGGGTGCTTGTTCACATAAAAATTGACAGATGAACGCAGTGAATTGTCTAGTTTGTTCATATGTGAAGGCATTTTTCTTCAATGGGATATAAACTTGTAGCCCTTTCCCACCACTTGTTTTAATAAATGCGGTGAGAAAGAGTCCATCTAAAATGACCTTGATTCGTTTGGCTGCTTCTATTGCTAGGTGAAACTCTTTAACAGAAGGCGGATCTAAATCAAATACAATTTCTACAGGCCGATCTGTATCTCTCGTTTCAAAAGGAATATGAAATTCCATCGCCAGCTGGTTACCAAGCCAAAGCAACGTGTCAGGATCATTACAGATTGTGTAAGAAATATCGTGCGCTTGATCTGTCTCAACAAAATCAGGCGCATAATCGGGCGTTGCCTTTTGATAAAAAGATTCTCCACCAGTGCCATGAGGAAAGCGTATTAACGTAAGACGTCTTTCACGTAAAAAGGGTAATAAATAGGGAGCGGCTTGCCTCAAATAAAGTAAGTAATCTGCCTTTGTGATATGAAGGGCAGGTACAACCGGTTTCTCTGGGTGGGTGACGTCAATCATAGCTGGGAGCGGATAAAGCTGTTTGAGCATGTGTTGAAAGGTACACGTTGCTGGATCTGCATCGAATAAAAACGAAGAAAACCGGGGCTCTCGTAAGGCTGATCCATCAAAAGAGATACAGGCAATCTTTGCGACAATGGATGGTGGGATTTCATAATGTGATGCTCCAGTCATTTGACCTTTGGTTAGAAATAAGGTGCGCAGGGTTTGTTCTTCTTCTTTAGAAAAACCATGCTTAAATTGGACAACCTCTATGAGATTCGTTTCTTGATAAAGACATCCTTGAAAATAGCCATTGTCTTTATCAAAACGAGTCACGATGACAGATACATACCGCCAATTTTTGATTTTGAGCCATTCTTTCGAGCGGGTATGCTCCTGCCATTTACTCATCTTCTTTTTAGCCACTAATCCTTCCGCTAAATAGGTCAGCATGATTTTTTTCATGTCATCAGGGCTGCTATCGGTTTGGATGATTTGAAGAAGAGAGGGGTGATTCAGCTGAACGGAGGGAGGAAGATTTGCTTCTTGGAACACCTCATGCAGCTCAGCTTTTCTTTCAATCAGCGGTAAATCAACGAGGGATTTCCCTTTAAATCTCAATAGATCAAATGCAATCAAATGACATGGAAACCGCTTAGCCTGGCGTTGAATGGTTTCTTTGTTTTTCAGGCGGCCTCTTTGCTGAACCTTTGTAAAGTCGCTTTCTTGTTCACTCAGTAAAAAGACCAATTCTCCATCTAGGGTCAGCGGTAAAAAAGGTGCAAGCGGTTCCGTTAGTTGCTGGCACTGATCAATGACTTCAGGAAATTGTTCATTTAATCGCTTTCCGGCTCTGCTCTCTAAATGGATGGTGTCTTTTTCCCAAATAAGAATGGCCCTGAAGCCGTCATATTTTAATTCATACAGCCAGTCTGCTCCAACAGGAATATCATGTGCAGACGTTAAACGCATCGGTTTCATTGTGTATTTCACTTCCTTACATCATGTGTTCTTAGAGTGGGATGAAATTTTCATAAACATACATAACTCAGATGAAAACATTGCATAGTAAGGAGAAAAGAACGGAGGCGTTACGATGCATACAGTATGGAAGGGTGGCATTAGCTTCGGACTGGTGAATATTCCAGTCAAGCTGTTTACCGCTACAGAAAACAAAGATATTAAATTAAGACAACTTCATAAAGAATGCCATACGCCGATTAACTACAAAAAGGTTTGTGCTAACTGCGGCGAGGAGGTAGCGCCAGAGCAAATTGTAAAAGCGTACGAGTATGCCAAAAATAAATTCATTGAATTGGATGAAGAAGAACTCGAAAGGCTGAGAAAAGAAAATGAAGAAAAAGCCGTCGAAATCATTGATTTTGTGAAGATAGAAGAAATCGACCCCATCTATTATGAAAGAAGTTATTTTCTATCTCCAGATACTGGCGGAGCAAAGGCTTATTCATTATTAAGAAAAGCGTTGCAAGAATCAGGGAAAATCGGTGTAGCCAAGATCATGATTCGCTCAAAGGAGCAATTAGCGATTGTTAGGTGCTACGAACATATTTTACTAATGGAAACCATTCATTTCCCTGACGAAATTAGGCAAGTGTCAGACGTCCCGAATATCCCGCAAGAGGAAAACATCGTGAAGAAAGAGTTAGATACGGCACTCCTTTTAATTGAGCAGCTGACCACCACATTCGATCCAGCCGCTTATCGCGATGAATACAGAGAGCAGCTGATGAATGTAATTGGAGACAAAATCTCTGGAGAACATACCGTTCAACCAGCAACGACAGGTAAAAAAGAGGCTTCATCCAATGTCACCGATTTGATGGCCGCTTTGCAGGCTTCTATCGATCGATCAAAACCAGAAAAAACGAAAAAAGCAGCACCTAAGAAAAGAAAAGCACCCGCTAAAAAAGAAAAGAATGCATAAAGAAAAGACCGCTCGCCAAAGGGCGGTCTTATTTTGGCTTCACCACATCCTGAATCGTCCCGTCTGTTCGGTGGATGACAACTGCTGTTCCTTTTTTAGATGAAATCTCTTTCGCGCGGTCGATGGCTTCCTGTTTCGTTTCTTTTACCTCACTTGCACGCTTCGCTTTTTCAGTTTGAACCGCCCAGCCTTCATCATGTTTCACGACATGCTGCGCATGATCCATGAGCTCAGGTCGTGCAGAGCTGCTTTTCTTAGAAGGAGTCACAGAACCATGAGAGTGAAAGTCCTCCATTTCTTTTTCCGTCGCATTCTTTTTCCACTCTTTTGCTTGATTGATCGCAATTGGAATCGCTCTACCTTCTTCATAGCCTTCCTGCACCATTTTGTTGGCAATCTCAAGTGCTTTTTTTCGAATGACTTTGTCTAGTGATTGGAATGAAGCTGGATAATCTTCCATTGTCCAAGGCATATTGAACGCTCCTTTCTTTTATTTGAACACCTTCCCCCATATGCAATGGATCAAACATTTCACCATCTCAATCCAATGGCTTGGTTGAAATACATCGTTTTGCTGAGGAAGAATGTTTTCAATTCCTGCACAATAGAAGATAGTAAAGGAGTGATTGAAATGATGATGAAAGGCTTGTATGAAGCACATTTACCTGTGAGTGATTTGAAGGCATCCATTTCTTTTTTTGAAAAATTGGAATTAACGCTTGCTCATGAAAATGAACGAGTGGCCTTTTTATGGATTGAGAAAGGAAAGAGCTGGCTCGGCCTTTGGAAGGTTGATATGTCCACTGTTCCATATCACCCAGCGACGCGACATGTGGCCTTCCAAATAGAAACATCCAGCCTTGACCAGATCAAAGAATGGCTGATAGAAAAAGGGATCAGCATACATCCGATGTTTGGCTTTTCGGAAGAGCAACAGCCTTTAGTACTTGATAATCCACCACAATTTCATGCCGCCATTTATTTTCTTGATCCCGATGGGAATCTGCTTGAATGTATTGCACCGCTAGAAATTGATGCAGCAGAACATCATGAGATGATGACATTTGAAGATTGGGAAAGAAAGAAAAATCCGTTTATTGATTGACAAAACCGCTCATTGTAACTATATTGATTACAACGGTGGTGAAGGAATGTGAAACAAATTAGCAGCAGGTATACCATTGCTGTTCATATCTTATCTTTTATTGCGGGTGTTTCAAAAGAGTGCACAGGGGATTTTATTGCAGAAAGTGTCAATTCAAATCCAGTCATTATCAGAAAAATGATGGCTATGCTCAAAAAGGCGGATCTCATTGAGATTCGCCGAGGAGTTGGCGGTGCTTCCTTAAAAAGGCCGGCAGAGGACATTACTCTACTAGATGTGTACCAGGCTGTGGATGTAAGCGCAGATGAAGAGTTATTTAACTTTCATCAACCAGTCATTGCATGTTCAATTGGTCAAGCCATGGATACGAGACTGCGGCAAGAACTTAAAGAAGCACAGTCCGCACTTGAGCATCACCTTAAACAAGTGACAATTAAGCAATTATTAATCGAGGCGGAGTAGAAAAAGCTCATACATAGAGCTTTTTTTACCCATTCGTTGTAACCATTTTGATTATAACGAATGCTATGATGTAAGAAACAAGCTGTTTCATTCAGGAACATCACCGTTGAACGAAAAATGAGGAGGTCAAATCAATGACATTATTAGTGACAGGTGCAACAGGACAACTTGGATCGCTCGTCGTCAAACATTTGCTCGCGAAAGTGCCAGCTGAACAAATTGCGGTCAGTGTTCGAGATCCGCAAAAGCAGTACATCTAAAGGAAGCTGGGGTGGATGTGCGCAAAGGAGACTTCACACAGCCGGATACACTTCAATCAGCGTTTCAAGGGATTGACCGTCTTTTGATCATTTCGTCTGGGGATGGAGAACGAGTGAAGCAGCATCTAAATGCCATCGAAGCAGCGAAAGCAGCGAATGTATCATTTATTGCTTATACAAGTGTTGTCAATGCAAAAGAAAGTCAGCTTAACCTAGCACATGACCATGCAAAAACAGAAGAAGCGATTTTGGCTTCTGGCATTCCTCATGTTTTTTTAAGAAACAATTGGTATGTGGAAAATGAAAAAGATACGATTCTGGCATCAGTCAACGGAGCGCCGTTTATCAGCCCAATTGGTGAAGGTAAAGTCGGCTGGGCAACAAGAGATGACTATGCAGAAGCAGCAGCAAATGCGTTAACAATGCCGGCACATGATCAGGAAATCTATGAATTGTCAGGACCGCTTCGCACACACACTGAACTTGCACAAATGGTTAGCAACGTGAGCGGGAAAGAAATCAAAGTAGAACACATGGATGTAGATACATTTGGAGAATTTTTAGCGTCAAATGGTGTACCGAAAGAAGCTGTTCCATTTGTCAAAGCGATGCAAAGCGGAATTCGCGATGGGGCATTAGCAGTCGAAAGCCATGATTTCGAAAAACTATTAGGCCGTTCTTTAACACCTATTGAAGATAGAATACGAGAAATGATATCAAACTAAACAATTAAAAACGCCCTGTAAAAGGGCGTTCAGGCTGTCGAGAAAATCTCGACAGCTTTATTTTTTTCCTTAAATTTTCCACTACCCCATTTTATAATAGAGAAAAGCATACTAAAGGAAGGTGTTTTTCTCATGTTCCACACTAGAAATTCTTCTCAGCACGAAGCCGAATTTGTATTGCTAGATCAATTGGTCGAAGAGGATCACCTGCTTCGTAAAATTGATCAGTACATTGATTTTTCATTTATCATAGACAAAGTAAAACCATATTATAGTGAGAATAAAGGTCGTCCCTCACTTGATCCACTTATTTTGTTTAAAATGATGTTTATCGGATACCTGTACGGTATCCGTTCTGAAAGACAACTTGAAAAAGAAATTTACTATAACATGGCGTATAGATGGTTTTTAGG